>JAJJPM010000164.1:0-10681 GCA_032907525.1 Gammaproteobacteria bacterium | reverse complement strand
TCGCAGAACAGCGCCATGTTCTGGGTCTGCGGTCTGCCTGTCATGGGTACGCTCCCGGTATTTGTCAGTGGATGCGGTCCGCCCGGTCTTTCCGGTACGCGAGATATCCGGCGCAATGCATTGCGCTCATGCGCCGTGCGGGATGACCGAGGTCCTTCTTTCTTAAGGATAGTGCGCCGGCGGGCATCAGCGCATCGTCCGGATAGTAGATGCTGCGCAGATGCGCGACCAGGCTGGCCTCGACAGGGGCCATGGCGAGGGCGAACAGCGTCAGCAGCAGCGTGGTGCGATGGGCGGCGGTCATCGGATCGGACTGGGAATGCCGCGTCAGCCGGGATGGGAACGACAGCATACGTCATTCCGGCACACGAGATCACGAGATGATGCGCGCCTTCAAGCTGTGTCGCGGCTGATCAGCGGGGTGCGGGCAAGGATGTTCGTGTCGCCGCCGTGTCCTCCGGCGTGGCGGGCAAAGGCCCCTGGAGCGGGGCCTTTGCCCGTTGGGGGCGGTGTGGCGGCTAGACCCCGAGCCGCCAGGCCTTCCGGGTGGAGGCACTGCCCGCAGACAGGTCCGGGGATCGCAGGGTCTCGTCGATGTCGCCGCCGCGCGGCTCCTGATCGACGAACATGAGCGCCATGCGGTCATCGCTCAGCCGGAGGATCTGCGCCTTGTGAATGACGAGCCGGCCGTTGGCGACGTAAGTCACTTTGACCAGTGCATTCTTTTTGAGATCTCCGCTTCTCTCCGGCATGACGCTCAGGCCGCCGGCGCTCATGTCGCGCGTCGTCCCGGCGACGAAGATGTTGGGCTTCATGTAGATCAATACCCGGATCTGAGTCTCGAAACGCGTGTCGTAGCGATGTTCCATCTGTCGTTGTCTCCCTCTTGGTGTTGTGTGCGCCGCCGCTCCCCATGGGCAGACAGGCTTGTTGTGTGGGTAAGCGATTTCAGCATGTCGGACGGATGCAGCGTTCGGTATCGGGCAAAACCCGATACAGTGTGACGAAGATATGAAAGGTGATCGCAGACGCCGCCGGTGCGCGCAGTCCCGGAAACACCTTCGGGAGGTCCGCGCCGACACCGCCCTGCCGCCGCGTGAAAGTCAAAATACCGTCGTCGCACCGCCCACGGTCATGGGCGGTCGGATCTGCGTTTGTGTGATGGCTGCACAGGTCGTCATGGGGAAATCCCCGATAGTGAAGTCGATGAAATCTGTCATTCTGCAATACCGCTCGTTGCGCAGAGTGGGCGGCCGGACTGCCGGGCCGACGGCAGGCGGCTTTCGTTCATGGTGACGTATTGGAGGTGGTCCATGAAAAAACGATTTGCCCATCGCACATTGCTGGACATCGAGGTGGAGCTGTATCGCCGCGGCAGGCGCCTCGGTCGCTACCGTACCCGCGACATCGACGGTGACGCCGTGTTCATCGCGGCGTCGGATATCGGCGTCAACCTGCATGACGTGATCGAGGTCGACTTCCGGATCAGCCACGCCAGCATGGCCAGCCTCAGGCGCAAGGGCGTCGTCGTGCGCCACGCCGGCGACGGCATCGCGGTGGTGTTCGTCAACGAGGATACGCTGTTCTTCGAGACGCTGGAGGAGATGCTGGTCGGCCTGCCGGCCCAGCAGATCGCGGCTGCCACGGACGAGGCCCTGAACGGGCAGTTGCCGGAGATGCCGAGCTACGCCCGGCTTTCCTCGTAGGGAATGCGCAGGTCCACGCGCGTACCGTTGCCCGGCACGTTGCGGATGGTCAACTGACCGCCGAGGATCCGCGCCCGGTAGTGCATGATGCGGAGGCCGAAGCCGACATCGTGTTCTATCGGGTCGAGATCGAAGCCCTTGCCGTCGTCGGCGACGGCAAGGGTGGCGTAGCCGTTGGCGTGGTCCAGCGAGATGGCGATGCGTGACGCGTGGGCATGCTTCAGGGCATTGTTCACCGCCTCCTGGGCAATGCGGAAGATATGCGTGGCGGCGGTGGCGTCCTTCAGTTCCGGCGGGGGATGGGTCGATTCGAAGGTGCAGGTCAGGGACGTCGACTCGTTGACCTGGTCCGCGAAATGCCTGAGTGCATCCGCCAGGCCGCGCGGGCCGACCGGAACCGGCGCCAGGCCCCGCGACAGAGTCCGCGCTTCGCCGATCAGCGCCGTCAGCTGTTGAATCATCTCATTCAGGCGACTGTTCTCCCCCGCGCCCGTCATGGCCAGGTCGTTCTTCAGGCTCACCGCGAGCATGTTGAGGCCGGTGAGCTGCTGGCCGATGCTGTCGTGGATCTCGCGACCGATCCGCTCCTGTTCCCGGGTGCAGCTGTTGGCCGCCTCGCGCTCCAGCGCGCGCACCGGGCTGAGATCGCGCATGACGCAGGCAAACAGCCCGAGATGGTCGATCCTGGTCAGGGTCAGTTCCAGCGGAAAGTCGCTGCCGTCCCTGCGCCGGCCGGTGCACTCGCGCCGCCGGCCCAGCAGCCGCTTCCGGCCGCTGTGCAGCAGGCCGGCGAAGGGATGGGCGGGTGCATCGTGGCCGTGCGGCGGCATGAGCAGCCCGATGTCCTTGCCGGCCAGTTCGCGCGCGCTGTAGCCGAACAGCTGTTCCACCGCCGGGTTCACCGATTGGATCTGTCCCTTCTGATCGATGAGCACGATGGCGTCGATGACGGCGTTCATGATCCCCTGCAGGCGTTCCTCGCGCTCGCGCAGCTCCCGGGTGCGCTCGGCGACGCGGGCCTCCAGCCGTTCTTCGACCCGATGCCGTTCGGTGATGTCGATGTAGGTGATCACCACGCCTCCGATGCGGGCATCTGTCGAGCGGTAGGGGACGATGCGCCGCAGGTAACAATGCTGGTGCACCGGCTCACCCTCGGACCAGACATCCTTCTCGACCGGCACCAGCGTTTCCAGGACGCGCCGGGCGTCCGCCAGCAGGGAATCACCTATCACCCGCGCGGAGAAGTCGCCGATGAAGCGCCCGATGTCGCTGGGTCGCAGGTTCAGCAGTTTCTCCGTCGACGGGTTGAACAGCTTGAGGCGCATGTCACGGTCCAGGATGACGGTCGCGATGTCGGTGCTGGAGAGCAGGTTCTGCACGTCGTCGTGGCTGCGCTGCAACTCCGCCACCTTGTTCTCCAGCTCGGCATTGACGGTTTTCAGTTCCTCGTTCACGGACTGCAGCTCCTCCTTCGAGGTCTCCAGCTCCTCGTTGGTCGACTGCAGTTCCTGGTTCATGGACATGATTTCTTCGTTCGCGGCCCTGAGTTCCTCGTTGGCGCTCTCCAGCTCCTCGATGGTGCTCTGCAGGTCCTCGCGGGTGGCCTTCAGCTCATGCTCCAGCTGTTGGATCACGTGCTGGTCGCCGCCGGCCGGTGTCGGCGCCTCGGGTGCCTCGCCGGCGGCACCGGCGGAGGCCGTCTGGCCGTCCTCGAAGCTGACCAGCGACAGGCCCTCGGTGGCGGGTCCGGCCTCGACGGGCCGCACCGAGATCGTGCAGGCGACGTAACGCCCGTTGCGCCTGATGCGTGCGCCACCGTCCACCACGGTACGTCGTTCCTCCAGGGCGCGGCGCACCGCCGTGCGGATGCGGCTGCGCAGCCCTTCGCGGGCCATGGCGATCAGATCGCGGGTGGGCTCGCCGCTGGGCAGTTCCAGGTAGTCCACGGTCGGACCGAAGAAATGCAGGATCTCGTAGCTGCGGTTGATGAGCACCGTGGCCGGGGCATAGTCGGCCAGCAGACGCTCGCGGGTCAGCTCGGCGAATCGGCCGGCGGCGTGGGGCTGGCGTTCGACGTCGTCGGCGGCATCGGCCGTCAGTCGCGGCAGGCTGCCGCCCGTGAGCGGGATGGTGACATCGCAGCAGCGCGCCGGCCCGGTTCGATGGAAGATGCGCCACTTCTTGGAGATGGCCGTGAACAGCCCCGGCTGGCGTCCGATCGACTCCGAGGGGCCGAGCATCAGATAGCCGTTCTCCCGCAGTGAGAAGTGGAACAGCCGGATCGCCTTGCTCTGCAGCTCCGGCTGCAGATAGATGAGCAGATTGCGGCAGCTGATCAGATCCAGGCGCGAGAAGGGGGCGTCGGCGATCAGGTTCTGTATGGCGAACACCACGCAGTCGCGCAGTTCCTTGTTGACCCGGTAGCGGTTGTCGCCGACCCGTTGGAAGAAGCGCGCCAGCCGCGTGTCCGAGACATCCGTCGCGATGCTGTCCGGGTACACGCCCTGGCGGGCGGATTCCAGGGCGTCCTTGTCGATGTCGGTGGCGAAGATCTGGACATTGGGGGGCCTTCCGGCCGCCTCGAAAGCCTCGTGCAGCAGAATGGCCAGCGAGTAGACCTCCTCGCCCGTGGCGCAGGCAGGCACCCAGACGCGCAGCGGCGTGTCGTCGTCGCTGCCGGCGACGAGAGCCGGCAGCACACGCTGTTCCAGCACGCGGAACGCCTCCGGCTCGCGGAAAAAAGCCGTCACGCCGATCAGCAGATCCTTGCACAAGGCGTTGACCTCGTCGGGGTGCGCGCGGAGATACCGGTGATATGCCGCCGCCGTCTCGAGGTGACACAGGCCCATGCGACGCTGGATGCGGCGCAGCAGCATGCTCCGGCGATAGCTGCGGAAGTCGAAGCGGGTGCGCGTGCGCAGCACTGCGAGGATAGGGTCGAGCGCTTCGCTCACCTCGTCCCCTTCGGCCGGCGGACGTTTGAGATAGGGATGGTCCAGGTAATCGAGCAGGGCGGCCGGCATGGCCGACGGCGGCAGCACCAGGTCGACCAGTCCCGTGGCGATGGCGCTGTACGGCATCTGGCTGTAGGCGGCGGTCTCCGGATCCTGCGCGATCACCATGCCGCCGGCGAGCTTGATGTCCTTCAGGCCGAGCGTGCCGTGGCTGCCGGTTCCGGAGAGGATGATGCCGACGGCGTGTTCGCGCTGATCCTCGGCCAGCGCACGCAGGAAGCGGTCGATGACGGTCCAGTCCTGGCGCGGCTCGTCGGCCGCCGCGAGATGCAGCGTACCGTCGCGGATGGTCAGGTGCTTCGCGGGGGGGAGGACGTAGACGTGATCGGCCTCCGCCGGTTGTCCGTCCCGGGCTTCGCTGACCGGTATGGCGGTGTGGCCGGCCAGGAGTTCGGCCATCCGGCTGTGGCGGTCGGGGTCGAGGTGCGGCAGCAGCACGAAGGCGAGGCCGGTGCGCGCCGGCATGGCGGACAGGAAAGCCGTGAAGGCTTCCAGGCCGCCCGCCGAGGCGCCGATGCCGATCACCAGACGAGGGGTGTTGCGGTCTACGTCGGACATGCGGTGCCCCGCGTCGTTGCGACGACCTGTCGTGAGCATCCGGCTGGCGGCCCGACGCAACGGGGGTACACCGCAGCCGGACGGACTATGCCTGCTCCAGTGTCCACCGCACCGCGCTGCACGTCAGCGCCGCACTGGATTCCAGATTCAGTTTGCGCTTGATGTGGGCGCGGTAGGTTTCGATGGTCTTGATGCT
The DNA here is from genome assembly GCA_032907525.1 of Gammaproteobacteria bacterium. Lineage (GTDB taxonomy): Bacteria > Pseudomonadota > Gammaproteobacteria > Thiohalobacterales > Thiohalobacteraceae > JAHJQQ01. Next base: position 5,207 of record JAJJPM010000164.1, on the reverse strand, counting down.
GAGGTGCAGATACTGGGCGATCTCTGTGGTGCGGTGCCCGCGTCCGATGAGTTCGTAGACTTCCAGCTCCCGGTCCGACAGCTGCTCCAGCGGCGCGGTGCTGTCCCTCGGGCCCTCGGAGTCCGTGCTGCCGCCCAGGCGCGTCCGCATCCGCTCGTTCAGATAGATCCTGCCCTGGAGGATCGCGCGCAGGGCATCCAGGACACGCTCGGCGGTTTCCTGCTTGTTGATGTAGCCGCGCGCGCCGGCCAGGAGTGCGCGTTCCGCGTACAGCTCCTCGTCGTGCATGGACGACACCAGCAGGCGCATGGCCGGATGCTTGGCGTGCAGCCGCTTGATCAGCTCGATGCCGTTCCCGTCCGGCAACGACAGATCGATGATGGCCACGTCGGGGGTATGTTCTGTGGCGAGGTGCTGGAGGGCCGCGGCGATCGAGGCGGCCTCTGCGCTGACCTGCATGTCCGTCGTGCCGTTGATCAGTTGGCGCAGCCCCCTGCGCACCAACTCGTGGTCGTCGACTATGAAGATGCCGGCTTTGTCTCTGGTCATCACTGATCCTGTGCCTGTCCGCGAAGTTTCGGGGCGGAAACGGACCGGCCGACGGGCCACGCAGGCCGTCCGGGCCGGTTTGATCCCTCTGCAGTGCGAGTCTACATATTCGTGACATTTGTTGGGAGTGCTATCGGGGAAACCCTGATAGTGGCCCACGGGCGGCCGCGGGCGCCCCGGTGGCGGGGGTCCGAAGGGCCGCGGCCATGCGGCGTCGACACCGCCGGCGTGGGGACGGCGGCGACACTCGGTGATGTGCGGAATCGTTCTGGATTTTCAGTGGGTTGGTAACGTTCGTCCGATATGCGGCCCTCCTTGGGCAGAGTCGGGTGGCCTCGGGCGCAGGGAGCGCGACGCCTGCGTCCCACCCCGGAGGGCGGTCACGGTCTGTGCCGTGGCCCGCCCGTCAGCAGCCGCCGTCGCGCGGCGTGACCACCAGGCTGCCGTCCCGGGCCAACGAATAGCACTCGCCGCCGGCGAGTTCTTCGGGCGTCAGGCCGAGGAAGCCGCCGTCGGTGTAGGCCGCCTGGCCGGTCGGGCTGCGCACGAAGTCGACGAAATCGCGGGCCAGATGGCGGCGGTCACCGTTGCGCTCGCCGCTGCCGGGCGTCCGGAGCACGGCGATGGAATAGGTTTCCGGGCCGTTGACGACGGGATCGGCAGCGTCGGGGCCGACGACGCCGGGCGGCGGCAGCGCACCGGGCACCATGCCTTCGACCGCGACACCGCGCACCAGCTGATACCCCAGTTCCGAGATCCACACGGGGCCCACGTCCACGGGCACGAAGCCGGCCTCGCCGAGGATGCCGCCGGGCGTCTCGACGTGGTGCACGCGCGTCTCGTGGGTGCTGGACTTGTTCAGGACGGCGAACTCGCAGAAGCGCAGCGTGCCGTCGGGGATCGTGGGATGGCCGCTGTAGTGGCACTGCGGGTTGGTGGCCAGATTGAAGTCGGTGGAGATTCCCTCCTCCAGGGGGCGCGTCTCGCCGGGCGAGCCGGGCTGGGGGGTCGCCACCGCCGCCAGCGCCGCATCCAGCGCGGCGATGTCGGCCGCGGAGCCCTGCTCGCGGATCAGCTCGTCCATCGCCTTGTACATGTTGTTGATGGCGACATGGATGCCTTCGTTGATGTGATCGACCTCGGAGACGCGCACGGCGGGGTCGAGCAGATCCATCACGATGTCGAAGATGTGCGCATAGGTGCCGGTGGCGCCCGCCGTGCCTATCCCTGCCGGATTGCCCTGCGCGACCATCAGGTCGAGCTTGTTCTTGATGTAGGGCAGGGCCTCGGTGAGGAAACCGTTCGCCGCGAGGTCGCGCATCAGGTTGTAGTTGGTGCTGGAGAACACGTCGAAATCGACCTGATAGCTGCCAGGCAGGAAGTTGCGCTCCTCGTCGTTGCCCAGCACCAGGCAGCCGCTCTTGATCTGGTCGCGGATCTGTCCCGGCGGGATCAGCTCGACGAAGTACCGCCGCGCCGGATCGTTCAGCTCGGTCAGCGTCCAGAAGCCGTTGGGGTGATGCTGCGGCTCGCTGCCGTCGCCGACCCCGCGGCTGACGTTGAAGGCCTGCAGCACCCGGTCGAAGACCACCCACTGGTTGCCGGCCATGCCGAGGTTGAGGTCGGAGTCGTCCGGGTTGCCGTGGAACTCGGTGGCGCGGTCGGCGGGCAGGTATGCGCACGGCCCCCGTTCGACGGGCCGCGGCTGGTAGCGGTCCGGATCGGCCAGGGCGGCCGCCGGGCCGCCGGCGAGCGCCGCCGCGATCAGGACGCTCAGTGTGGACGTGGTGGATGCTCCCGGTGTTGCCATAGCGATACCCTCCTGGTTGTCGTCGATCGTTGCGGGATGGATCGCGGCGGTCCCGGCCGGGACCGCCGCCGGTGCCGCACCGTGGCGCCGGTGCGGGCGTTGCCGCCGGGTCGGACGGCAGGTGGAGATTAGTCAACGCTTTCGGGCCGGCGTATAGGGAAATTCCTCATTCTCGCGCGGCCGCATCCCCGGGACGGGGGCGGGGACGGGGACGCGGCGTCAGGGCGTGATGACGCCGAGGCGGACGGCCAGGCGCGTGAGCCCGGCGATGTCCTGGATGCCGAGCTTCGCCTTGATGGCGGTGAGGTGGTGGCCGGCGGTCTTCGGACTGATGGCGAGGATGGCGGCGATGTCGTTCACGGATGCGCTGTTCACCAGCAGGCGGAACACCTCGAATTCACGGGTGGACAGGCCCGCCAGCGTCTGGTGGTCGGATGTCGCCGGCCGCGCGCGCAGGTGCGGCAGCATCTCCTGGCCGATGTAGCTCCTGCCGAGCGCGACCCGGCGCACCGCCTCGACCATGACGCGCGAGGCGCTGCGCTTGGAGAGATAGCCGAGCACGCCGGCGTCTAGGGCGCGCGCGAGCATCACCTCGTTCTCGTGCACGCTGAACACCAGGATGCGCGCCCCGCGGTCGTGCCGCAGGATGCGGCGGGCGGCCTCCAGTCCGCCGATGCCGGGCATGCTCAGGTCCATCACCACGACGTCGGGCCGGTGCTCGTGATACCCGCGGCAGGCCTCCTCGCCGCTGGCCGCGTCGGCGACCACGGCAATGTCCGCCGTGCTCTCGAACAGGCGGTGATAGCCGGCGCGCACCACCTCGTGATCGTCGCACAGCAGCACGCGGATCCTGCCCATCAGCCGGCCTCCGGCGCCGTCGTCGCACCGGCGGCGAGCGGGATGCTGATGTGGATCCGAATGCCCGTGCCCGGTGTCCCCGCCAGCTCGAAGCGGCCGCCGAGCGCCTCGACGCGCTCGCGGATGCCGATGAGACCGAGCCCGCGGCCGAGCGCAGCCGGATCCATGCCGACGCCGTCGTCCGCGATCTCCAGCTCCACGCGCCCGCGGTCGGCACCGTGCCGGACGGCGAGGTCCAGACGGACCGAACGGGCCCGCGCGTGCTTGGCGACGTTGGTCAGGCATTCCTGCACGATGCGGTACAGTGAGATGTTCACGGGTTCGCCGAGACATTCGAGGTCGCCGTCCATGCGCAGCGCATAGCGCGTCTCCGGGCAGCGCGCCTGCCAGCCCGCGACCTCTTCGCGCAGGGTGTCGGCCAGGCCGAGGTGATCGAGCGCGCTCGGGCGCAACCGCTCCATCATGTTGTGCACCACCGCGTAGATGCGCGCGGCGATGTCCTGGATGGCCTGCGCGCTGGCCAGCAGGCGTCGATCCTGATCGCGCGACAGCTCCTGAATGGTCGCCGCATCCGCCTGGATGGCGGTGATGCACTGGCCGAGTTCATCGTGCAGCTCGCGGGCGAGGTGGCGCCGCTCGTCCTCCTGCACGGCCATGCACTTCCGCGCGAGGTAGCGCTTCTCCTGGAGCAGGGTGCGGGTGCGGCGTTCGATCTTCTCGCGCTCGGCGATCTCGTTCTCCAGTTCGCGCTTGCTCGCCGACAGTTCGCGGGTGCGCAACGTCACCAGGCGGTCGGCCCGCACGACATGGAACACGCCGAACAGTACGGTCGCGGCCGCCAGCGCGAACACATACCAGTACTCGTGCAGCAGGCGCGTCAGCGGCCACTCGGGCGCGCGCCGGTAGGGGCCGATCTCCAGTTCGCGGAACAGGTCGTGCACCGGCGCGTAATCGAGCGGCACGGTCCAGCCCGCGTAGCGGCCGGCGCGTGCGGCCGGATGATCGGCGGGCATCTGCAGCAGCGCCACCGCGACCGCGCGCGCGACTTCGTCCGAGGTCGCGCGCGCCTTGGCGAAGGCCCACTCGGGATACAGCCGGGTGCTGTGCCGGAAGGGAAAGTCCGCGGCGGTCCGCGGGTTCAGAATGCGGAAGTCGCCGAGGTCGATCTGACCCTCGTTCGCCATGTGCTCCAGCAGGTCGGTGCGCACCGTGCCGGCGTCGACCTCGCCGGTCCGCACCTTGTGCACGATCACGTCCTGTGGAAAGCCGGTGTAGTCGATGCGTGCGAGATCGGCGAAGGGATCGATGCCGGCGGCGCGCAGTTCGCGCCACGCCATCTGGAAGCCGCCGAATGCGGCCTCCGCCACCGCCGCGAACGACTTGCCGTGCAGGTCCTCCAGCACGCGGATATCGTCGCGGTCGGCGCGCGTGAAGATGACGGCGCCGAAGACGGTGTAGGGCCGGCCGTGACGCAGGTTCTTGAGCGTCGCGATGCGGCTGATGCCGTGGCGGCTTTCCAGTTCGACGTAGTGGCCGGGGTTGGTGAGCACGAAGTCGAACCCGCCGCGCGCGAGCGCGGCATCCATCTGTTCGAGCGTGCAGGGCACCAGCCGCACGTCGGCGGCGAGCCGTTCCGACAGATAGTCCGCCGTGGCGGCCCAGCGCCGCCCGTCGGACTCCTCGCCGCGGAAGGCCAGCACGCCCAGCGTCAGGGTGGCCGGCGGCCGGGTCTGCGACGCCGACGCGGTCAGGCCCATGCCCAGGTTCAGGCTCAGCAGCAGACAGGCGGCGAGGCGGAGTCCCATGGCATTCACCGTAGCCCGTCGGCCGGGGTCGTGCCAGCCGGCGGATCACCCGCCAGGGCGCCGCCCGGGTTAGAATCGCCGCCATGGCCCGCGGGCCGACGGACCGGCCTGCCGCCGGCACCGCCCCGCCGGACAGGCGTGAACAGGAAGGCGGAACCCATGGCGAATTCCTTTGGTGATCAGTT
>JAJJPM010000163.1:0-10840 GCA_032907525.1 Gammaproteobacteria bacterium | reverse complement strand
ACCAACCATCTGGGCAATACCTTCAAGGATGACGGCAAGAACACGAAGTCTGACCACAAGATGGCAAGCCACAAGCTCTACCTGGGACTGACCGGTTGGGAGCTGACCAAAGACCCGCATGAAACTCGCGGTTCCTTGCAGGCCTGGGACCCGATCAAGAATGAGCGTGTGTGGCAAGTCAACCAGAAGAGCCCATGGGGTGGCGGCACCCTGACCACGGCCGGCAACCTGGTTTTCCAGGGCCAGCCTGACGGCCTGTTCAAAGCCTACGATGCCCGCACCGGCGACGAACTTTGGTCATATGACGTGGGCCTCGGTATCTCCGCACCACCGATCACTTACAAGTTGGATGGCAAGCAGATGGTTTCCCTGCTAGTGGGCCCGGGTGGCGCACTGGCCTCCAACTTCGGTGGCTCCGGTGAACTCGGTTTTGAAAGTCATGGCTGGAAATATGGTGCGCATGAGCGCCGCATCATGACGTTCTCGCTTGATGGAAAAGCGGTCGTTCCAAAACAGCCTGCGCCGCAACTTGCCAAGCCCATCATCGATGAGAAGTTCGAGGTCGACGCCAAGAAAGCGGAGGCAGGCGCGGGCGTTTTTGCGGAAAACCTCTGTGTCGGCTGTCATGGCGCCGGAGCGGTTGCCGGTATGAAGGCACCCGATCTACGGGAGTCGCCGATATTGCTCACAGGCAGTGAGAAGGCGTTCGAGAGTGTCGTGCGCGGCGGCGCGTTACTTGCCAATGGCATGCCCAAGTTCCCGGATCTGACCGATGCCGAGCTGGAAAGCATCCGTCACTTCGTTCGCCGGCAAGCACACGACGGTGTGAAGTCTGGCGGCGGACATTAGGCCGGCAACTTTCGATCACCAACCAAACAGTTGAACCGGTAACGCCTGAATAGCCAGGCGTTACCAATAGCAGAAACGCACGCGAATACCGTGAATGCCCACAGGCATTGCGGCTAACGGTATTCGCTGCACGCGCACCGTTACATCCCAAAGGATCAGAACAATGACAACAAGCCTGCGCTTCGGCAGCGGCCTTCTCGCCGCCTGCCTGTTCACTTCTGCCCAAGCGGCCGAGTATTCACCCGATCAGTTCCTGTTCGGCGACTGGAACGGCAGCCGCACCCGCCTGCATGAGGCCGGCGTCGACCTGCAGATCACCTACGTCAACGAGCTGGCCTGGAACACGCAGGGCGGCGATGACCACACCGGCACCTATTCTGACCAACTGATGTTCGACGCCGTGCTGGACCTGGACAAGCTGCTGGGCTGGTCCGGCGCCGGCTTTCATTTCACGGTAGTCAACCGCAACGGCGAGAACCTCAACGCCGAAGCCGACCTCGGCGTACTGCTGCAGCCGCAGGAAATCTACGGCTATGGCAGCACCACCCGGCTGGTGCAGTTCTATTACCAGCAGGCGCTGCTCGACGACCGCCTGCTGGTCAAGCTGGGCCGTTTGCCCATGAGCGGCGACATCTACCCCTTCGCCTGCCCGTTCCAGAACCTCGGCTTCTGCGGCACGGTGCCCGGCTACGTCACGCCCAACTGGTACACCTGGCCGATCAGCCAATGGGGCGCTACCGCGCGCTACCAGCTGAACGAAGAATGGTCGTTGCAGACTGCGCTTTACCAGGTCAACCCGCGCTTCACCGAGCGTGAGCAGGGCCTGAACTTCGGCAGCCCGTCGGGCACCACCGGCTACCACGCGGTCGCCGAACTCGGCTGGACGCCAACCCTGGGCGGGCAACCTGGCGCCTATAGGCTCGGCCTGTGGCGCAACACCGGTGACTTCGAAGACCTCTACCGTGACGGTGCCGGCCGACCCATGTCGCTATCCGGCGCCGCGGCCGCCGAACACGACCACGCCACGGGCGGCTACCTGATGGCCGAGCAGCAGGTCTGGCAGAGCGCGGCGCTGCCGGCGCGACGGTTGAAGCTGTTTGCCAACTTCATCCAGTCCGACCCGGACGTGACCTATATCGAGCGCATCTGGCAGGTTGGCGGCAGCCTCTCCGCGCCCTTCGCCTCGCGCCCGAACGACGAACTCGGCCTCGGCCTCGGCCGCCTGGAAATCAACGACGACGCCCGCAAGCGCCTGCGCGAACAGGGCGAGCCGGTGCCCGACGTGGAATACCCCGCCGAGCTGTATTACCGCGTGGCGCTGACACCTGCGGTTTCGCTGACGCCAAACGTCCAATACTTCCACCGGCCGGGCGGTTTCGACGAAGCGGAAGACGTGGTGGTGTTCGGGCTGAAGACGGTGATCAGCTTCTGACCGGCGCATGAAGCGCGGCGACCGCGCGCAAAGCCGGTCGCCGCCTGCCCTTCGCTCAAGCCTTACTCTCCACAGCTCCTCAATCTTCACCTTTGCGTACCCCCCGTGGGTGTGCCAAATCAGCGTGCTGCCGCATGAATATGGTCGTACCGATCGATGGTCCCGATCCTCTGCAGCAAGACCAGCTGGCGTAGGGATTAACCGCAGGCAATTTGAAACCGGCGGGCGGGTCGCCTCCTTTCACTGACTTGTTCCACTTGTTCTAACCGCGGCATCACCGACTGCGCCGCGTTGGGACGGCGTGACCCGGTGCGCACCATCGACGGGCGCCGAAGGGCTGGGAAGCCGCCTGATCAAGTGGTCAGCCGCAGGCCGAAATCCGTTCCCAAAACAGCAACATAGTTCCGATCCGCGGCGTTCTGGCACAGCCGGTGCACCTTCAAAAGCAGGCGTCATGCCCTGTTAGTACAAGTTGCTCAACCGCCAAGGTGAAGACAAATGGACAACCGGAATAGCCTGCTTGCGACCTCGTTACTCGGATCGGTACTGCTGTTCAGCGGCCCGCTGGCAGCGGAAACCATCCGCATCGGAATTGGCCATCAGAGCATGGTCACCAACACCGTTTCCGGCGGCATCGTGCTGGAGAAGCTCGACCTGCTGAACAAGCACCTGCCGCGAACCGGCAAGTATGCGGACGCCGACTACCGGATCGAGTTTCGCGACTACGATTCCGGCCCGCCGATCACCAACCAGATGCTCGCCGGCAAGCTCGACTTCGGTGTCATGGGCGACTACCCGCTGATCGTCAATGGCGCCAAGTTCCAGGCCACCGGCAAGCAGCAGACGCGCTTCATTGCCGTGACCGGCTACAACCTCAAGGGCACCGGCAACGGCATCGTGGTGCCCAAGGACTCACCCGTGCAGTCGCTTGCCGACCTCGCAGGCAAGAGCCTGTCCACGCCGGTCGGCAGTGCGGCCTGGGGCATGACCCTGAAGGTGCTGCGCGACGCAGGGCTGTCCGACAAGGTGACGCTGGTCAACCAGAGCCCACCGGTGGGCGCGGCGAACATTGCCGCCGGCAAGATCGACGCGCATGCCGACTTCTGCCCCTGGTCCGAGATCATGGAATTCCGCGGCACCGCGCGGAAGATCTACGACGGCAGCGAGGCCGGCATCCCCACCTTCCACGGCATCGTGGTGCGCGACGACTTCGCCAAGCAGTACCCCGAGGTGGTCGAGGGCGTGCTCAAGGCCACCCTGGCCGCGCAGCAATGGATCAGCGACGACCCACGGCGCGCCGCGGAAAAGGTCGCCGAGTGGACCGGCGTGGAGAAGGAAGTGCTGTATCTGTATTTCAGCCAGGGCGGCATTTCGACCATGGAGGCGAGCATCAAGCCGCAGTGGGTCGAGGCGATGAAATACGACCACGCCCTGCTGCAGCAGGAAATGCAGATCCCCGATCTGGATTTCGCCGCCTGGATCGACGACAGCTACCTGAAGAAAGCCTACTCCGACATGGGCCTGGACTACGCCGCCGCGGTCGCCAGCGTGGTTAGCCCGGTCGCCCGCGCGCCAGGACGCAAACCGGCGGAGATCTGGTTCCAGGACCAGGGCATCGTCGCCTACGACAGCACCGCCGCCATGCTCGCTGCCGAAGCCAACGCCGAGGCGTCCGGCAACGCCATCAACGCCACCTACGTCTACGACAACCTCACCGGCCTGAAGCTGTTCGGCAAGGCGGCCTACCTGGTCAAGGACGCCAGCGGCGAGGTGCTGGCCTTCATGAAGAAAAGCGACTCGGAGCAGCACATCGCCCAGCACGGCGGCAGCGCCCTGCTGACCGATGCACCCGTGGCGATGCTGGACTGAGCCCCTGCGCGGCCCGTGCCACGGGCCCGCCTCAAGCCGAGGAGTGACCGCATGAGCGTCAAACCGACCCCCCTGTTCGATAGCGAACCGGCAACGCCAGAAGCCGACCGGCCGCTGCTCACCGCTGCGCCGGCTCCCCAGGCAGCGCCGGCTGCCACCGCTTCCGCGCCGCGTCGCCTGCCGCCGATGGCCGGGCGTTACCTGGTGCGCGTGCTGGCGCTGCTCGCAGCCGTGCTGATCTGGCACCTGGCGACCGCGACGGGCTTCAACCTGTTCATCAATTTCGAGAACGTGCCGGCACCGCTGCTGGTGGGCCAGACGCTGATCCAGCAGCTGGGCAGCAGCGAGTTCTACCTGCACATCGTCCACAGCCTGGAACGCATCGCGCTGGCCTATGCCTACGCCGTGGTGCTCGGCGTCCTTTGCGGCGTGCTGATCGGCCGTTCGCGCTGGGCCGAAGACATCCTGCTGCCCTACATCGAGCTGTTCCGGCCGATTCCGGCGGTGGCCTGGATTCCGTTGGCGATCCTGATGCTGCCAACCGAGCAGTCGAGCATCGTCTTCATCACCTTTCTCGGCGCCTTCTTCCCCATCGTGCTGAACACCGTGCACGGCGTGGAGCAGACGCCGGACGTGCTGGTGCGTGCCGCCCGCAGCCTGGGCGCCAGCGACCGGGCGATCCTCTGGCACGTGGTGATTCCCGGTGCGATGCCAAGCATCGTCGCCGGCCTGGCGATCGGCATGGGCGTAGCCTGGTTCTCGCTGCTGGCCGGCGAAATCATCAGCGGCCAATACGGCATCGGCTACTTCACCTGGACCAGCTACACCCTGGTCAAGTACCCGGAAATCATCATCGGCATGCTCACCATCGGCGGGCTCGGCACGCTCTGCACGCTGCTCGTGCGCAAGGCCTGCGTGCCGCTGCTGCGCTGGCAGCAGCAGGGGGGCCGGTCATGAATGCGATCGTCTCCGACAACCGCCTCGCCGTGCTCGATCACAGCCGGCTGCGCGCCAAGGCCGCGGCCAAGGGCGACGGGCGCGGCCATATCAGCGTGCGTGCGCTGTCCATCGAATTCGACCACGCCGGCGGCAAGCGCGCCGCGGTGCAACAGGCCAGCCTGGAGATTCGCCCCGGCGAGTTCGTCTGCCTGCTCGGCCCCTCGGGTTGCGGCAAGTCGACCCTGATGAACGCCATCGCCGGCTTCGTCAAACCCACCCGCGGCGAGCTGACCGTCGACGGTCAGCCCATCGCCGGACCCGGCCCGGACCGCGGCATGGTGTTCCAGCAGCACTCGCTGTTCCCCTGGAAAACGGTGCGCGAGAACGTCGCCTTCGGCCCGCTGATGGCCGGCGCCTCGCGGAACGAGGCCACCGGCGTGGCGCGCACCTTCCTTTCGCTGGTGGGGCTCGCCGCCTTCGAGGACGCCTACCCCGGCACCCTGTCCGGCGGCATGCAGCAGCGCGTCGGCATCGCCCGCGCGCTGGCCAACTACCCCAGCGTGCTGCTGATGGACGAGCCGTTCGGCGCACTGGACGCGCAGACCCGGATCATGATGCAGGAGAACCTGCTGGAGATCTGGCGCGAGTTCAGGAACACCGTGGTGTTCGTCACCCACGACATCGACGAGGCGGTGTTCCTCTCCGACCGCATCGTGGTGATGAGCGCCAGCCCCGGGCGGATCATCGCCGACATCCGCGTCGAGCTGCCGCGACCGCGCGAGCAGAGCCTGCTCACCGACCCTGCCTTCATCGACTACAAGCGCCAGTGCCTGGACCTGATCCGCCAGGAAACCCTGCGCGCCTTTCAGCAGCAGAACGGAGGCTGAGCCATGCATATCCGTCCTTTGCCTGCGCCCACGCTCGACATGACCTGTCATGACAGGCTGGAGCCACGCCCATGAGCCGCCTCGAACCGCTCGCCCCGGGTCAGTCGCCACTGCCGCTGTACGTGCAGATCCGCGACACCCTCAGACGCAAGATCCTCGAAGGCGACTATGCCGTGCATGAACGGCTGCCCTCGGAAAACGAGCTGATGACCGCCTTCGGCGTCAGCCGCATCACCATCCGCCAGGCGCTGCGCGACCTGCACAACGAAGGATTGGTGTTCAGCGCCCAGGGCAAGGGCACCTACGTCAGCAAGCCCAAGGCGGTGCAGAACGTGCAGCGCCTGCAGGGCTTCGGCGAGGCCATGGCCGCCCAGGGCTACGAAGCGACCGCGCGGCTGCTGTCGATTCAGGAGCGCAAGCCACCCAAGCCGGCGGCCGCCGCGCTGAACCTCGCGCCCGGCGCGGATGTGGTCGAGGTCAAGCGCGTGCGCTTTCTCAACCGCGCCCCGGTGTGCCTGGAGCACAGCTACTTCCCGCTGGACATCGGCCAGCGCCTGTTCGGCCTGGACCTGTCCGGCGACATCTTCCCGCTGCTGGAGAACCGCTTCGGCATCGGCCTCGGCCATGCCGCCATCGGCCTCGACGCCACCCTGGCCGACGACGAACACCAGCCCTACCTCGGCCTCAAGGCCGGTGAACCCATCCTGCGCGTCGAGCGGCTGACCCATGACCGCAGCGGTCGGCCGATCGACTTCGAATACCTGTGCTACCGCGGCGACGCCTTCAAGTACCAGTTCCGGGTCGACCGGAAATAGAGGAGACCACCATGACCACGATTCACGACATTCCCGTCATCGAAACCGACGTGCTGGTGATCGGCGGTGGCACCGCCGGCCCGATGGCCGCCGTCACCGTCAAGGAGCAGGACCCGACGCTCAAGGTGCTGCTGCTGGAGAAGGCCAACGTCAAGCGCTCCGGGGCGATCTCCATGGGCATGGACGGACTGAACAACGCGGTCGTGCCCGGCCACGCCACGCCCGAGCAGTACGTCAAGGAAATCACCATCGCCAACGACGGCATCGTTCACCAGCCGGCGCTGATGGCCTACGCCACGCGCTCGTTCTCGATGATCGAGCAGCTCGACGCCTGGGGCGTGCATTTCCAGAAGGACGAGACCGGCGACTACGACATGAAGAAGGTCCACCACCTCGGCACCTACGTGCTGCCGATGCCGGAGGGCCACAACGTCAAGAAGATCCTCTACCGCCGCCTGCGCCGGGTGCGCGTGGATATCGAGAACCGCTTCATCGCCACCCGCCTGCTGAAGGACCCGGACGGCAACATCGCCGGCATGATCGGGGTGAACACCCGCACCGCCGAGCCGATCATCATCCGTGCCAAGGCGGTGATCATGGCCACCGGTGCCGCCGGGCGCATCGGCCTGCCGAACTCGGGTTATCTCTTCGGCACCTACGAGAACCCGGCCAACTGCGGTGACGGCCACGCCATGGCCTACCACGCCGGTGCGGACCTGGCCAACCTCGAGTGCTTCCAGGTCAACCCGCTGCTCAAGGACTACAACGGCCCGGCCTGTGCCTACGTCACCGGCCCGCTCGGCGGCTTCACCGCCAACGCCTACGGCGAGCGCTTCATCGAGTGCGACTACTGGTCCGGGCAGATGATGCTGGAGTTCTTCAAGGAGCTCGAATCCGGCACCGGCCCGGTGTTCCTCAAGCTCGACCACCTGGCCGAGGAAACGATTCAAGAGATCGAGACCGTCCTGCACACCAACGAGCGGCCTTCACGCGGACGCTTTCACGAAGGCCGGCACATCGACTACCGCCAGCGCATGGTGGAAATGCACATCTCCGAGATCGGTTTCTGCTCGGGCCACTCGGCCTCCGGCGTGTGGACCGACGAGACCGGCGCGACCACCGTGCCCGGGCTGTTCTGCGCCGGCGACATGGCTTCGGTGCCGCACAACTACATGCTCGGCGCCTTCGTCTACGGGCAGATCTGCGGCGAGAGCGCAGCGGCCTTCGTCAAGGACCGCGCCGAACCCCAGCTGGACGAAGCCTTCATCGCTGCCGAACTCGCCCGCATCCAGGCGCCGCTGAAAGTCACCGACGGCATCCCACCGGAGCAGATGGAATACAAGGTCCGCCGCCTGGTGAACGACTACCTGCAGCCGCCGAAAGTGACCAAGAAGATGGAGATCGGCCTGGAGCGCATCCTCGCCGTGCGCGAGGACGTCCCGCGGCTGGCCGCTGCAGACCCGCACGAACTGCTCCGTGCGCTGGAAGTGCAGTCGATCATCGACTGTGCCGAGATGGCCGCCCGCGCCTCGCTGTACCGCACCGAGTCGCGCTGGGGGCTGTACCACTACCGCGTCGACCACCCCGAGCAGAACAGCGCCGAGTGGTTCTGCCACACCCGCCTGTTCAAGGACGCCAACGGCCAGATGGCCCACGGCAAGCGACCCATCGCCGACTACATCGTGCCGCTCGGCGAAGAGAAGGACGCCTACAACCGCCTGCGCGTGAAGAAGGCCGCCAATGCCTGACCGTGGGGGCGAACTCGTTCGCCCAACACCTGATGCCATGGGCGAATGAATTCGCCCCTACAGGCCGGCAGCCGAGCCGACCGTACCGAGGAGATCAACCATGCCCGTCGCCACCCACCGTTCCGCCGTCCCGGTCATCGTGGACGAAGAAAAATGCATCGCCGAAAAGGGTTGCCGTGTCTGCATCGACGTCTGCCCGCTGGACGTCCTGTGGATCAACCCGGACACCGGCAAGGCGCACATGAAGTACGACGAATGCTGGTACTGCATGCCCTGCGAGGCGGACTGCCCGACCGATGCGGTGACAGTGAACATTCCCTACCTGCTGCGCTGAGGGCCGACCAATGAAAACCTACGACGACCCACTGCTGCAGGACATCGCCACCAACCTGGCCTCGAGCGACCCCGGCATCCGCCGCGTGGCCGTGCTCGAGCTGGTCGACAGCGGCGAACCGGAAGCCGCCGAGCTGCTGATCCTGGCGCTGAACGACCCGGACCCGTCGGTGCGCCAGGAGGCGGCCAAGGTGGTCGACGAGTTCGACGCCGCCGACATCGCCGACGCCCTGATCGCCGCCCTGCAGGACAGCGACGAGGTGGTGCGCAACGCCGCCGCCCACGCGCTGGCGGACCTAAAGGACCCCGCCGTCGCGTTGCCGCTGCTCGAAGCCTTGGCCGGCAGCGACGATCCCTTCGTCGTCGCCGGCATCCTCCGTGCGCTCAAGCCGCTGCGCCATCCACAGGCGCAGGCGCCGGCCCTGGTGCGGATGCAGCACGCCGACCCGGGCGTGCGCCGCGAAGCGGTGGCGGTGATCGGCTGGCTCAAGCAGCCGGCCAATCTGCCGGCGCTGATCGAGCGGGCGCAGCACGACGACGACGCCGACGTCCGCCGCGCCGCCACCGGCGCGCTGGTCTATGCCGCGCCCGAACAGGTCGGCCCGGCGCTGATCGGCATCCTGCGCGACGAACACTGGCAGGTGCGCGTCGAGGCCGCTGTGAGCATCGGCAAGCTCGACTACCAGGCCGCACTGCAGCCCCTGGTCGAGGCCACGCACGACAGTTTCTGGCAGGTCCGGGAAAAGGCCGTCGATGCGCTCGGCAAGCTCGGTGCGGTGGGCGCGATCCCGGCGCTCGGCGTCTGCGCCCGCGACCCGATGAGCAACCTGCGCAAGGCGGCCATCGGCGCGCTGGGCGCCATCGCACACAACGATGGCCGCCCCTTCGTCGAACTGGCCATGGACGACCCCGACCCGGACGTCCGCAAGCTCGCCCGCTGGGCCATGTCGAAACTCGACGCCGCGGCCTGATTTTTACGCGCTTTGTGTTGCACAGCACTTGAAGCCGAAACGTCACGAGCGCAGCGGGGCGGGGGCGCCCAGCCAAGGCGAAGGTCGCGCGCGGGAGCGGAGTTTACAGGCCGTAAATGAGCATCCCGCGCGCCGCCTTCAACGCAGCATCCGCAAGCGCAGTGGTTTCGAGGAGAACGAAATGACCTACGTCGTTACAGAGAACTGCATCCGCTGCAAATACACCGACTGCGTGGAAGTCTGCCCGGCCGACTGTTTTCACGAAGGCCCGAACTTTCTCGTCATCAACCCCGAGACCTGCATCGACTGCAGCCTCTGCGCGCCGGAATGCCCGGCCGATGCGATCTTCGCCGACAACGCCTTGCCCGAAGGCCAACAGCACTTTCTCGAACTCAACGCCGAGCTGGCCGAAGTCTGGCCGGTGATCACCCAGAGCGCCTCGCCGCTGGCCGAGGCCGAAACCTGGGTGGACCAGAGCGGCAAGTTGGCCTTTCTGGAGCGCTGAAGCATGCCCCAACTTGTCATGACGAGTGGGTTGCGCCACGGCGTGTTGGCCCTGGTCACGGTCTGTGCCGCCACGCTCGGCAGCGCCCGCCCGCTGGACACGCCGGAACGCTTCGTGCGCAGCCCGGAAGCGCCCACGCTGCTCGTCAGCGGTGGGCCGGCGCCCATGCCGCGCGACCTTGTCATGCCGTTCATTCGCTAGAGGCCGCAAGCCCGGAGAGATTCATGAACGCCTTCACCGCATCGAATCACGACGCCACGACCCACATCGCACAGTCCCAGCGGCTGATCGACCCACCCCTCGAGATCCGCCTGCGCAAGGCGCAGCGCGTGCTGGAACTGACCTGGCCGGATGGCGCGCAGAGCCGCATCAGCTGCCTGACGCTGCGGCGGGCCTGCGCCTGCTCCAATTGCCAACGCCTCCAGCAGACCGGCGCGCTGACGCTGATCGACGCCGAGGTCGGCGTGAACCGCCTGGAACTGTCCGGCATCA
>JAJJPM010000162.1:0-2529 GCA_032907525.1 Gammaproteobacteria bacterium | reverse complement strand
GGCGGCCTCGCCGGTGCCGACGATGACCCGGTCATAGCCGCCCCCGGGCTGCACGAATATCGCTTTGTGGCTCATTGGAATTCTCCTCTGCTAACGGGATGACCTGTTTGGGAGCGGTCGGCAGCGGCATCCGTTCGCTCCGCGAAGCCTGCTGAGTCGCCGCACGCACGCCGCTCGAATGCGCGACAGCATAGCCAATCCGCCATCGACATGGCGGCCGCGAACTTACCTCCATCGCCATCGTCGAAAGCGCGTTCGCCAATAGTCCACGGCTCGCCTGCCGGCGGCCGCACGCAACTGCCCAGTGCATCCGGAACAACCCTCATGCCCCATCGCCCTCATCGACCGACGACCCTGCACACCACTACCGCTGCCGCCCTTCTGCTCGCCCTGGCCACGCCCGGCCTGGCAGCGGAAACAGAGGCGCAGCTGGCCGCACGCGACGCCGAGAACAAGCGCCTGACCGCCGAACTCATGGCCAAGCCCAACGAGCTGACCCAGCCGCTGCAGAGCAAGTACAACCACATCATCACCTACGGTCAGTCGCTCGCCTCCGCGGCCGAAGGCTGGCCGGCGCTCTCGGTGGCACCGCGCTACGACAACCTCATGCTCGGCCAGTCGCCACGCTCGGCGGCGTTCAGCGGCGCGGCGTTCAAGCCGGTGGGCGAAGCGGCCTTCACGCCGTTGCGCGCCGTGGTTCAGCAGAAGAGCAACGCGGCCGTGGTGCTCGATGCGGACAAGGTCAGCAAGCTCGCGCCGCAGGCGCAGGAAGAAGGCGAATCGGTGGAAGTCGGCGCGCTGAACATGGCACGTCGGCTCTACCTGCATCACCTCGGCCGCGACACCGATCCGGAGCACCTGTTCGTCGCCAGCAACGCCTCGACCTCGGGTCGCTCCATTGCCCAGCTCTCGAAAAGCGGCGGCACCAACGAATACCTGCGCGTGACCCAGGCCGTCGATCAGGCCAAGGCGCTGGCCGACGCGCAACAGGCCAGCTACAGCATCAGCGCGTTCTTCTGGCTGCAGGGCGAGTACGACTATTCCCACACCAACGGCGGCAAGAACGACAAGGACTACTACAAGACCAAGCTGCGCCAGCTGCGCGACGACCTCTACGCCGACACCGCCAAGGCCATCGCCGGGCAGGAAAAGATGCCGGCCTTCTTCAGCTACCAGACCGACGCCAAATCCTCGGTCAAGGACGGTTCGCTCGCGGTCGGCATGGCGCAATGGGAACTGGCTCAGGAAGAGCCCGGCTGGTACCTGGTCGGGCCGGTCTACCCCTACACCGACAAGGGCGTGCACCTCTCGGCGAACGGCTATCGCTGGTTCGGCCAGATGCTCGGCAAGGTCTACCACCGCGTTGTCATCGAGCGTAAGGGTTGGACCCCGCTCGCGCCGCGTCAGGCCACGCTGGACGGTCGCGACGTGCTGATCGATTACCACGTGCCGCACCCGCCGCTGACGTTCGACCAGCCGTACCTCGGCCATCAGGCCCGCGATGTGAAGAACAAGGGGTTCGTGCTGCGTGACGACAGGGGCGAAGTGCCCATCGAAGCCGTCGACATCGTCGCCGACACCGTCGTGCGCCTGCGCGCCGGTCGCGACTTCAGCGGTCAGCCACGCATCAGCTATGCGGGCCATGAGGTCGGCGGCGCCGGCCAGCTGCGCGACAGCGACCCGATGCGCGCCGACGCCACCTACGAATACCTGCCCGACCTCATGCCTGCCGAAGCCAACATCAAGGCACTGGTGCACCAGCCCTACCCGCTGCACAACTGGAGCATCGCCTTCGATATCGAGGTGGCGGGCCAACCGGGCACCGAGCGCGAGGAAGGCTGACGCACGTCAGATCGGCGCCTCGATCCCCAACAGGCGCATGCGCCGATACATCGTCGGCCGCGATACGCCGAGTTCGCGCGCCGCGGCACTGATGTTCCAGCGATGGCGACGCAGCGTCTCGCGCAGGGCCGCGGCCGACTCGGGTTCCGGCTCCGCCTCGGCTTGCCGACCGCGGGCAAGAATGCGCGGCAGGCATTCATCCGGCAGATCCTGCACGGTGATCTCGTCCCCCTCGCAGGTCGCCAGCGCGTACTGCAGCACGTTGCGCAGCTCGCGAATGTTGCCCGGCCAGGGATAGGCCAGCAGCGCGCTGATCGCATCACCACGCAGGTGCGGGTTGCCCGGTCGCCCCTCGGCCAACTCGGCAAAGACGCGGTCGATCAGGAACGCCTTGTCCGCCCGCTCACGTAACGGCGGCAGCTTCAGCGACGCGCCATTCAGCCGGTAGAACAGGTCCTCGCGAAACGCCCCGCTCTCCACCATCTGCCGCAGGTCGCGGTGGCTGGCCGCAATCACGCGGATGTCCACCTTCACCGGCCGCTCGGCGCCCAGCGGCGTCACTTCCTGCTCGGCCAGCACGCGCAGCAGGCGGGTCTGCAGGTGCAGCGGCATGTCACCGATCTCGTCGAGGAACAAGGTGCCGCCGTCGGCCTGCTGGATCAGGCCGCGCATGCCCTTGCTGCGCGC
>JAJJPM010000161.1:0-10863 GCA_032907525.1 Gammaproteobacteria bacterium | reverse complement strand
CTCCTCACTCCTCACTCCTCACTCGCAGAGAGGACTGCCACCGATGAAATTCTCCATTTACCGCTTCGATCCCGACAAGGACAGCCGGCCGTACATGCGGGACTACGAGCTGGACGACGCCCGTGTCCGTCCCGGCATGATGCTGCTCGAGGCGCTGATCGAGCTGAAGGCGCAGGACGAGAGTCTGAGCTTCCGGCGCTCCTGCGGGGAAGGTGTGTGCGGATCGGACGCCATGAACATCAACGGCCGCAACGGGCTGGCCTGCATCACGCCACTGGCGGAACTGAAGACGCCGATCGAGCTGCGGCCGCTGCCGGGACAGCCGGTGATCCGCGATCTCATCGTCGATCTGAGCCAGTTCTATGCCCAGTACCGCGCTGCCCGGCCGTACCTGATCAACGACGATCCGGAACCCGAGGTCGAGCGCCTGCAGTCGCCGGAGGACCGGGCGCGGCTGGACGGCCTGTACGAGTGCATCCTGTGCGCCTGCTGCTCCACCAGCTGCCCGTCGTTCTGGTGGAATCCGGACCGGTTCCTCGGGCCGGCCGCGCTGCTGCAGTCGTGGCGTTTTCTCGCCGACAGCCGCGACCAGGCCACCGACCTGCGGCTCGATGAGCTCGAGGGGCCCTTCAAGCTGTTCCGCTGCCATACCATCATGAACTGCGTCGAGTACTGTCCCAAGGGACTCAATCCGACGCGCGCCATCGGCCGCATCAAGGAACTGATGCTGAAGCGGTCGATGTGATGGCGCTCGACGCCGACATGGACCCGAAAACCCATTTCAGCCACGGAAGACACCGAAATGAAACTCTATCGTGCAACCCCGGCTCAGCACGTGGCAGGCGAGGGGAGCCGTCATGTGAAGCGTATGGTCCCGTCCGTGCCTTTCCGTGTGATTCCGTGGCCAATGCGGTGTTCGGGATGAACCGCCTGCGCTGGCAGTGTCGACGCGGGATGCGCGAGCTGGATCTGCTGTTCCAGCAGTTCCTCGACGCGCAGGGCGGGCGGCTGGATGCGCAGACCGCGGCGTCGATGCTGCGGCTGCTCGAATACCCCGATGCCGTGCTGCTCGAATGGCTGCTCGGCCGGCAGATACCCAGCGACATGGAGGTCGCGGCCCTTGTCCGACGCATTCGAAGCGCCGCTGCGCCTTGAACTGCGGCCGTCGCGCAGCCTGCGGCTCTGGCTGATCGCGGTGCACGCCGCCGTGATGCTCGCCGTTCCGCTGCTGCCGCGGTGGCCGGGGCTCGCGGTGCTGTTCGCCGCCGGCGCGAGCGCCGGCGTGGCGTGGTGCCGCCGCCGGCAGGCCACACCGCAGTTGCTGTGGCGCGGCGACGGCCGCTGGGAGGCGGCAGCGGGCGGCGCGGGCGGTACGCTGCGGCTGGCGCGCCGGCCTTTCGTGCACGCGCGCCTGGTCGTGATCCCCTTGTGTCCCGTGGAAGGCGGGCGCACCCGGCATGTCCTGATCCTTCCGGACATGCTGGACGCCGCGACGTTCAGACGTCTGCGCGTGCGTCTCAGGTATGGCCGGACCGATGCCGCGTGCGAACAGTGTCATTAAACTCCGCATTGACAAAACCTCATGCCCCGACGGCAGGTGTCGGCCGCAGGGACGCGGCCGTCAAGCCTACATGGACGTATTCACGGCGTCCTGCCGGCGGGGCATGAGGCTTTGTCAATGATCGCCTTAGTAACAGGTCCCGGCACTGTCCGAAACCCGCCGTGTGCCGTACCATGTCGCGCCATGGCCATCGAAATCGAACGCAAGTTCCTCGTCCTGGACGATCGCTGGCGGGCCGCGGCGGACGGCGGCACGCGCCTGCGGCAGGGTTATCTGAACCGGGTGAGCGGATCGGAGGCGGCGCGCGGTTCCGTGCGGGTGCGCACCGACGGATCTCAGGCGTTCCTCAACATCAAGAGCGCGACCCTGGGCATCCGCCGGCAGGAATACGAATACGCCATCCCGCTGGCGGATGCCGAGGCGATGCTCGCCGACCTGTGCGTCGGCGCCGTGGTGGAGAAGACCCGCTACCACGTCACTGTCGGCGCGCATCGCTGGGAGATCGACGTGTTCGCCGGCGAGAACGCCGGGCTGACCGTCGCCGAGATCGAACTGCAGGACGAGGCGGAAGCGTTCGAGCGGCCGGCATGGCTCGGGGAGGAGGTCTCGGGCGATCCGCGCTATTACAATGTCTGCCTCGCCGATCACCCCTACACTCGCTGGTAACGCATGCGCCGCAATCCGATGCACCTGGTTCTGCTGCTATGGCTGCTGCTGCTCGGCGGCTGTGGTCAGCCGCCGCACGATTCCATCCGTCTGGCCATCGCCGGAGACGCCACCAACCTCGATCCACGCTTCGCCACCGATGCCACCTCGGTGCGGGTCAACCGGCTGATCTACGCGCGCCTGGTCGACTTCGACGCGTCCGCCCGCGCGCAGCCGGCGCTGGCCGGCTGGGAGCAGTTCTCGCCGACGCATTACCGCTTCCGCCTCGGGCAGCAGGGACGGCGGTTCCACGACGGCGGCTGGCTCACCACCCGCGACGTCAAGGCCACCTACGATTTCATTCTCGATCCGGCCAACGCCTCGCCGCACCGCGCCGCGCTGGCGCTGATCGAGCGCGTCGAGATCATCGACAGCGAGCGCGTGGATTTCATTCTGCGGCGGCCCGACCCGCTGTTTCCGGGCTACCTGGTGATCGGCATCCTGCCCGAGCGGCTGGCGAAGCTGCCGAAGGATGCACCCTTCACACCGCTGGGCAGCGGCCCCATGGCCTACATCGACCGGCCGGAACCCGGACGGCTGCGCCTGCGGCGGCTCTCCGACGACCGCGTCGTCGAGATCCTGCGCGTGCCGGATGCGACCGTACGGGTGCTCAAGCTGCTGCGCGGCGAGGTGGACATCCTGCAGAACGACATCCCGGCGGAGCTGGTCACCTATCTCAGCCGGCACCCCGACATCCAGGTGCGGCGCACGGTCGGGACCAACTTCGTGTATCTCGGCTTCAACTTCGAGGACCCGGCTACCGGCAAACTGGAGGTGCGCCAGGCGATCGCCTATGCCCTCGACCGCGAGGCGATCATCAGATACGTGCTGGACGAGGGCGCGCGTCCGGCGGCGACCATTCTGGTTCCCGATCACTGGGCGGGACATCCCGAGCTGAAGCCGCGTGCCTGCGATCCGGAACGCGCGCGCGAGCTGCTGACGGCGGCCGGCTACGGCCCCGGGCGGCCCCTGCACCTGACCTACAAGACCTCCAGCGACGCGTTGCGCATCCGCCTGGCGACCGTCATCCAGGACCAGCTCGCCAAGGTCGGGATCCACGTGACGCTCAAGACCTACGACTGGGGCACGTTCTACGGCGACATCAAGGCGGGACGCTTCCAGCTCTACAGCCTGTCCTGGGTCGGCATCAAGACGCCGGACATCTTCCGCTACGCTTTCCACAGCAGCTCGGTGCCGCCGGAAGGCGCCAATCGCGGGCGCTTCCAGGACATCATCGTCGACACCCTCATCGAGGCGGCCGAACAGGTCTCCGACCTGGAGCACCAGGCGATCCTCTATCGCGCGCTGCAGGAGCGGCTGGTGCAGACGCTGCCCTACGTGCCCCTGTGGTACGAGGACCAGGTGTTCGCCATGCGTCCCGGCGTCGACGGCTATGCCCTGACGCCGGACGGCAACTACGACGGGCTGCTGACGGTGACCCGCAGTGAGCCGGAGTGAGTGTCCACGATGTCCGACGGCACGCATGACACACTGATCCGCATCAGCCTCGCGGCGCAGCGGCTGGAGCTGCTGGGCGGCGGGGAGGTGCTGCGGCGCTTCTCGGTGTCGACGGCCCTCAACGGGCCGGGCGAACGGATGAACAGCGGCTGCACACCCTGCGGCTGGCACGAGGTCCGGGCCATGATCGGTGCGGGCTGTCCGCCGGGCACGGTGTTCGTCGGCCGGCGGCCGACCGGAGAGATCTACACCGAGGAACTGGGCCAGCGCTTTCCGGAGCGCGACTGGATCCTCACACGCATCCTCTGGCTGCGCGGCCTCGAGCCCGGCCGCAACCGCCTGGGCGATGTCGACAGCATGCGCCGGTTCATTTACGTGCACGGCTGCCCGGACAGCGAACCGATGGGCGTGCCGCGTTCGCACGGCTGCGTGCGCATGCGCAACCCGGACGTCATCGAGCTGTTCGAACGGGTGACGCCCGGCACGCGCGTATGGATCGGCGCCGGGGCGTTCGGCGCGGAGGCGCCGCGCCATCCGTGGCGGGAAGGCGGCGGTAGGGCCGATCTGCGCACGCAGGTATAATCCCGGCACGGGATTCACTGACGAGGGGACATGGCGATCTTTCTGCTTCTGCTGCGCCGCATGATCAGCACCGCCGGGGTGGTGCTGGGCGTCGCCGTCCTGGTGTTTCTGTTGATCCACCTCATTCCGGGCGATCCGGTCGACGTGATGCTGGGCGAGTCGGCACAGCCCGCCGACCGTGCGGCCCTGCGCCATGCGCTGGGGCTGGACCAGCCGGTCCTGACCCAGCTGCTGAACTATCTGCAGCGGGTGTTCACCCTGGATCTCGGCCAGTCCCTGCATTCCCAGCGGCCGATCACGGCGCTGCTGGCCGAGCGCATACCGGCCACCGTCGAGCTGGCGGTCGTGGCGCTGGGCATCACGCTGCTGCTGGCCGTCCCCCTCGGACTGGTGGCGGCGGCTCATCGCGATACGCTGTGGGATCAGGGCGCCATGACGTTCTCGCTGCTGGGCGTGTCCATCCCGAACTTCTGGATGGGGCCGCTGCTGATCCTGGTGTTCGCCCTCTGGCTCGGCTGGTTCCCGGTGAGCGGGCGGGAAGGGGCCGGCGCCGTGGTCCTGCCGGCGCTGACGCTCGGCACCTCGCTGGCGGCGATCCTGGCACGCATGATCCGCAGCAGTGTGCTGGAGGTGCTGGGCGAGGACTACATCCGCACCGCCTATGCCAAGGGCCTGTCGCGGCGCCGGGTGCTGCTCCGGCATGCGCTGCCGAACGCGTTGCTGCCGGTGATCACGGTGCTCGGCCTGCAGCTGGGCACGCTGCTCGCCGGCGCGGTCATCACCGAGACGGTGTTCTCCTGGCCGGGCATCGGCCTGCTGACCATCGAGGCGATCCAGTCGCGGGACTATCCCGTGGTGCAGGCCTGCGTGCTGCTCATCGCCCTGACCTATGTGGTCGTCAACAGCCTCACCGATCTGCTGTACGCGGTCATCGATCCGCGCATCCGGCTGGGAGGCTGAGCGGACATGCGCATCTGGCTGCCGATCCTGATCCTGGTCCTCTGGGTGTTCACCGGCCTGGCGGCCCCCTGGCTGCCGCTGGAACCGAACGAGATCAACCTGGAGCGCATCCTCGCTTCGCCCCTGTCCGTGGGCGGCCTGGGCTACGACGATCTGGGACGGAAGATGCTCGACCGGCTGGCCGCCGGCAGCACCACCTCGTTCCTGGTGGCCTTCTGGGTGGTGGGGCTCTCGGCCGCGGTCGGCACGCTCATCGGCAGCTTCGCGGCCTACATCGGCGGGCTCTGGGACCGCCTGCTGGTGCACGTGATCGATCTGTTCCTGGCCTTTCCAGGCATCCTGCTGGCGATCGCCCTGGCGGGCATCCTGGGGCCGGGCATCGAGAACGTGGTGCTGGCGCTGACCGTGGTCGGCTGGGTGGGGTATGCGCGCCTGGCGCGGGCGCAGGTACTGTCGCTCAGGAACCGCGAGCATGTCATGGCGGCGGTGGCGCTGGGCGTGCCGCGCGTACGCATCGTCCGCTATCATCTGCTGCCGCTGATCAGCGCGCCGCTGATCGTCGAGGCGACCTTCGGCATCGCCGCGGTGGTGGTCGCCGAGGCGGGGCTGTCGTTCCTCGGTCTCGGCGTGCAGCCGCCCGAGGCCTCGTGGGGGAGCATGATCCGCGACGGTACGCGCTATCTGCTGGTCGCGCCGCACATGGTGCTGGTGCCCGGCGTCGCCATGGTGCTGGTGGTGCTGGCGGTGAATCTGCTCGGCGACCGCCTGCGCGACCGCCTGGACGTCAGGACGGCGGTGGGCAGGGAGTGAGGGGCTAGGGGCTAGGGGCTAGGGGCGAAACCCTCATGGCCACGGAATTCAGAAAAGACACGGAAATAACTCAATCAGCTCAATATTAGGGGACAGACTCAAGTCTGTCCCCGAAACTGCGGCGTTGCATGGGGTCCCGGCCAGGAATCCTTTCCGTGTTGTTCCGTGTGCTTCCGTGGCCATACCGGGTTTTTCTCCTCACTCCTCACTCCTCACTCCCGAGGTCCTCACAGCCCGGGGCTAGGGCCTGCCGCAGGATGCGGTTACCATTGTCCCGAATCCCGAATCCCGAATCCCGAATCCCGAATCCCGAATCCCGAATCCCGAATCCCAAGCCCATGTCCCTCGGACCCGTCATGCTCGACGTCGGCGGCACCACGCTGACCCAGGCCGACCGCGACCGCCTGCGCCACCCCCAGGTCGGCGGGGTGATCCTGTTCTCCCGCAATTTCGCCTCGCCGGAGCAGGTCGCCGCCCTGATCGCGGAGATCCATGCCCTGCGCGATCCGCGGCTGCTGGTGGCCGTGGACCAGGAGGGCGGGCGGGTGCAGCGCTTCCGCGACGGCTTCACGCGCCTGCCGCCGGTCGGCGAACTCGGCCGTGTCTTCGACCGCGATCCCCGCCGGGCGCTGGAGCTCGCCGAAACGACCGGCTGGCTGATGGCCGCCGAACTGCGCGCGGTCGGCGTCGATCTCAGCTTCGCGCCGGTGCTGGATCTCGATCGCGGGCTGTGTCCCGTCATCGGCGACCGCGCCCTGCATTGCCGGCCCGATGCCGTCGCCGAACTGGCGCACGCCTACCAGAAGGGCATGCACCGTGCCGGCATGCAGGCCGTCGGCAAGCACTTCCCGGGGCATGGCGGGGTGCGCGAGGATTCGCATCTGGCGTTGCCGACCGACACGCGCCGCCTGGCGGACATCCAGATGGAGGACATGCTGCCGTTCCGGCGCATGATCGATCACGGCCTGGCCGGCGTCATGGCGGCGCATGTGGTGTACAGTGACGTGGACGACCGGCCGGCGGGTTTCTCGCGTTTCTGGCTGCAGGCGCAGCTGCGCGGCGAGCTGGGTTTCCAGGGCGTGATCTTCAGCGACGATCTGAGCATGGCGGCGGCGGATTTCGCCGGCGATCACCGGCAGCGTGCGCGTGCCGCGCTGGACGCAGGCTGCGACATGATTCTGGTGTGCAACCAGCCGGAGGCCGCCGAGCGGGTGCTGGACAGCCTGCGCGACTACGCCGACCCTGCATCGCAGGCACGTCTGGCGCGACTGCACGGCCGCGGGGGCGATGCCTGGGATGCACTGCATGCGTCCGCCGCCTGGCACCGTGCCGTGGAGGCCGTCGGCGGCTACGACGCCGACCCGCTGCTGGACATGGACATGTGAACCGCTCGGCCGGGGAAAAGCCGACCAGGCCACGGAAACACACGGAAGCACATGGACGCCATCGACAGGCGCGGGCCCGGGGGGGAGACATCTGCCGTTCCCCGGGCGAAACCACATTGCGGAATTTGTGGGGCGGCAGTGATATCGTCCGTGTATTCCCGGGTGCTCCCGTGGCCAGAGAGGTTTCCGGCATGACTGCACATCGCACTCCCGCGGCCTCCCACCGCACGGCCCGCCGGGACGGCCGCGCATGAGGCGGCCGCGCATCGGTATCGCCCTGGGCGGCGGCGCGGCGCGCGGCTGGTCGCACATCGGCGTGCTGCGCTGGCTGCAGGAGCACGATCTCTACCCGGACATCGTCTGCGGCACGTCGATCGGCGCGCTCGTCGGCGCGGCGGCCGCGGAGGACGAGCTGGACCGCCTCGAGGACTGGGTGCGCGGCCTGACGTGGCAGGACGTGGTGTCCTATCTGGACGTCAGTTTCGGCGGCGGTTTCATCCACGGCCGCAAACTGTTCCAGTACCTGGAGTCGCGCTTCCACGACCGCGACATCGCCACCCTCAAGCGGCCCTACGGGGCGGTGGCGACCGAACTGGCCACCGGTCAGGAGATCTGGTTCCGGGAGGGTTCGCTCCATCAGGCCGTGCGGGCCTCGGTGGCGCTGCCGGGTCTGTTCACGCCCACCCGCCACGAGGATCGCTGGCTGGTCGACGGCGGTCTGGTGAATCCGGTGCCCGTGTCGCTGTGCCGCGCACTCGGCGCGGAACGGGTGATCGCCGTCGATCTCAACGCCGATCTGCTCAGCCGCCGCGGGGTGGCCACCGCCGCCCGAACGCCCGAGGACGAAGAGGACGAGGCGGGGCGGCTCCAGCCCCTGGTCGAGAAGCTGCCCTGGCTGGTGTCGCTGGGCGAAGGCATCAAGGCGCGCGCCACGCAGTGGACCAACGAACTGCTGGGCAGCAGCGAGGCGCTGCCGTCCTTGGTCGACGTCATAGCGCAAAGCGTTTACATTATGCAGGTCAGAATCACCCGCGCGCGCATGGCGGGCGATCCGCCCGATGTGCTGATCGCGCCGAAGCTGAGTCAGATCCGTCTGCTGGAGTTCCATCGCGCCGGCGAGGCCATCGAAGAGGGTTACCGTTGCGCCCAGGCGGCCGCGGAGACCTTCGAGCAGGAACTCAGGTGAGCGTCCGCCCGCGGACGCGGGGCGGCAGACGAAAGGGGGGCGCATGGCGGACAAACTTCTCATCATCATGGTCAACACCGATCCCAGGAACGGCACCGAGCTCGGCGCGCCGTTCTTCCAGGCCACCGTGGCCGCGGCCATGGAATACGAGGTCGAGATCGTGCTGACCGGCCGTTCCGGCGAACTCGCCAAGAAGGGCGTCGCCGAGAATCTGTATGTGCAGGAGGGCAGCCCGAAGAGCGTCTACGACTACATCAAGGACGCCCACGAGGCCGGTGTCGTGTTCAAGGTGTGTACGCCGACGCTGGAACTCTGGGGCGAGGATCTCATCCCCGAAATCTCGGAAACCGTCGGCGGCGCCTACCTCATCAGCGAGGCGATGAACGACGACACCGTCACCTTCACCTATTGACCCCGGCCGTGCGGACGGCGCGCCGCCGCAGGTGCGCCGGGCCGCGCGCGGAACCGCGTCTTCCCGAGGAGATCATGTCCATCACCGCCCAGCAGGCCCAGACGGTCCTTGCGGAAGCCGACCGGCTGTATTCCCCCGAAGACGTGAACGCCGCTCTGGACCGCATGGCCGGGGCCATCACCGCCGAACTCGGCGGGAGCGATCCGATCGTGCTGTGCGTCATGACCGGCGGCATCATCCCGGCCGGGCATCTGCTGACACGGCTGGATTTCCCGCTGCACATCGATTATCTGCACGCCACCCGCTACCGCGGCGCGACCCGCGGCGGCGAGCTGCACTGGATCACGCGGCCCTCGCTGCCGCTGGCCGGGCGCACGCTGCTGGTGGTCGACGACATCCTGGACGAGGGCTACACCCTGGCGGCCATCGTCGAGTATCTGCGCAGCGAGGGTGCCGAGGCGGTCTACAGCGCCGTGCTCGCGGAGAAGCGCCACGCGCGCCGTGCGCCCGGGATCGATGCCGATTTCGTCGGCCTGCAGGTCGAGGACCGCTATGTCTTCGGCTGCGGCATGGACTATCGCGGCTATCACCGCAACCTGCCGGCCATCTACGCCGTGCGCGACGCCTGAGCCCGACGTCCATACATCTCGCTGGCCACGGAAACACACGGACGAGGCCGGTCATGAGAGGTGCAGGCTAGAGGGCAGAGGGCTTGTGTGACGCATATGACCTTGTCTGTGTGCTTCCGCGTGTTTCCGTGGCAAATTGGGTTTTAGGGATTACGCAAGGATTCCTCACGTCTGTTGAACAACGCGATATCGGAGAACATATCGTTATGGCCGAACTGGCAATCATCGGCGGCACCGGTCTGACCACACTCAAGAACCTCGCCATCGAACGGCGCGAGGTCGTGCACACGCCCTACGGACAGCCCTCCGGACCGCTCTCGCACGGCCGGCTGTGCGGCAAGGAAGTGGTGTTCCTGCCGCGCCACGGCAGCGGACACACCATCGCGCCGCACGACGTCAACTACCGGGCCAACCTGTGGGCGCTGGACCACATCGGCGTGACCAAGGTGATTGCCGTCGCCGCCGTCGGCGGCATCACACCGGCGATGGTGCCCGCCGCGCTGGTGATCCCGGACCAGATCATCGACTACACCTCGGCGCGTCAGCACACCTTCTTCCAGGGCAACCTGGAGCAGGTCACTCACATCGATTTCACCTTTCCCTACTGCAAGGATCTGCGCGCCGATCTGATCGCCGCCGGCCGCGCCGCCGGCCTGTCGCTGGTGGAGCGCGGTACCTACGGCGCCACCCAGGGACCGCGTCTGGAGACGGCTGCGGAGATCAACCGCATGGAACGCGACGGCTGCGACATCGTCGGCATGACCGGCATGCCCGAGGCCGCGCTCGCGCGCGAACTGGGCCTGTGCTATGCGGCCTGCGCCGTCTGCGCCAACTGGGCGGCCGGTCGCGGCGAGGGCGAGATCAGCATGGAAGACATCGACCGGACGCTGAAGACGGGCATGGAAAAGGTCCGCACCCTGCTGGAACAGGTCATTCCGATGATCGAGTGAGACGCATCTCCCCGGAGCGCATCCCCCTGCGCAGCCAGTGTGCGACGTTCAATCGGGTACGGACTTACACCCAGTCGGGGACAGACTTAAGTCTGTCCCCGATTCCCGCGTATCCGGCAGCCCTGCGCAACGGCAGGTTCCGTCACCCCGGAAACCGGCGCATCCACGCTCTAGTCCCGCGCCGCCGGATTGACCTGCACCAGCACGCCGAAGCGCGGATGATCG
>JAJJPM010000160.1:0-10934 GCA_032907525.1 Gammaproteobacteria bacterium | reverse complement strand
CGCTGATCTGCCCCAAGCTCAACGCCGGCATCGTCGACTATCTCGACCGGCATAAGCTGAGCCATGTCAGCCAGTTGACCGACACCCTCCAGCTCCACGGCCAGGCCGCATCCTGCGCGCCGGCCAGCGGCTGCGGCGCCTGACCGTCCTGCCTGCCGCGCGGCCGGTGGTGCCCCGCCGGCCGTCGCCGCCACCTCCCGGACAGACTTCGAAAACACCCGCAAGCGCCTGACCCCTGGCCACTTGGCGCGCACCTTGCTTGTACCCGGAAAACCGTGACCGGCGTCAAACTCCGGACGCGCAACCCAGTACGGCACAGGCGATGCTGCAACAGATCAATCTCTATCAGCCGGTCTTCCGCCGCGAGGCCAAGGTGTTCTCGGCGCGCGCCCTCGGCCAGATCCTGGCCCTGGCGCTGCTGCTGGTCGTGGCCGGCTACGTCCTGCTGCAGCTGCAGCTGGGCCGCCACGGCGCCACACGCGACCTTCTGGACAGTCAGTACCGCCGGCTGGACGGCCAGCTTCAGGCGCTGGGGACGGGTGCCGGCGGGGACGAGCCGGCCGCGCTGGAGGCGCGCATCCACGAACTGGAGGGCCGCCTGGCGGACGGCGTCGCCGAACTCGCCGGCCTTCGGGACGAGGTCCTCAGCCGCAGCAGCGGTTTCGCGCCCTTGCTGGAGGCGCTCGCGCAGCATCCGCAGGAGGGCCTGTGGCTGACGGCGATCCGTGTCCGGGACGGCGAGCTGACGCTCGACGGCGTCACCCTGGATCCCGAGCGGCTGCCGCGCTACCTCGCCGAACTCAATGCCGAGCCGGCCCTGCGGCAGTGGCCGCTGACCACCGTCCAGCTGGCACGCCGGCCCGAACAGCCCGCACAGCTGCATTTCACTCTGCGTTCCGGGCCGGCCGGGGAAGGCGGCCGTTGATGGGCGCCCGGCTCGCCACCCTGGCGCTGCGCATCGACGCCCTGACGCTGCGCGAGCGGGGCATTCTCCTGGCCATGGCCCTGCTGGCGCTCTACGTCCTCGCCGACGGCCTGCTGTTCGCGCCCGCCCTGCAACGCCTCGAACAGCAGCGCACGGAGATATCCGAGATCGAGACCCGGCTCTCCGCGCTGCAGGCGCGCGCGGGATCGGTCGGACGGAACGGCGGCGATCCGCTGGCCGGGCACCGCGCGCGCATCGCCGAACTGGAGACCCTGATCGCCGCGCAGGATGCGCAGTTCGAGGCGCAGCTCGGCCGTCTGGTGCGCCCCGACCAGGCCGCACCGCTGTTGCGCGATGTGCTGCAGGCCGCTCCCGGTCTGCGGCTGCTGGGGATGGAGTCCGCCGCCGGCGCGCCGCTGCTCGCCGACAGCCGGCGCGGTGCGCGCATCGTCCGCTACGACCTGGAGCTGCGCGTGGAGGGCGGATATCTCGCGGCCCTCGACTATCTGAAGCGCCTGGAAGCGCTGCCCTGGCGGTTCTTCTGGGACGGCCTGGAACTCGAGGTGCAGACGCACCCGCGCAGCGAGCTGCGCCTCGCCGTCTACACCCTGGGGCAACGGCCATGATCCATCTGCGCACCACGCTGCTGATGCTGTGGCTGGCCTGCCTGGCGCCGGTCGCCGCGAGCGGCGCCGCCGACGTCATCGCCGACCCGACGCGTCCCAGCGGCATGCGGCAGACCGCGGACCCGGCGGACACGGCCGGCGACTGGCGGCTGACGGCCACCCACATCGCCGCCGGACAACGCAGCGCCATCGTGAACGGCAGCCGCGTCCGCGAAGGAGAGACCATCGGCGGCGCGCGTGTGCTGCATATCCGTCACGGCCAGGTCCAGCTCCTGGCGCAGGGACGGGTGACGACGCTGCACCTGCTGCCCACGGATGTGAAGAAGACCCGATGAACCGACCACGAACACGCATGCAGGACGCAGCCATGAAACGTCTGACCACGACCACGCTCCTCCTCGCATTGGCGGGCTGCCAGTCGCCCGGTATGCGCGACGGCGTGCCGCCCAACCTGGCGGCCATCGACGGCGCGCTGGAGCAGGCTCAGGCCTCGCAACCCGCCGCGCCGACGGCACCGCCGCCGGAGGTCGCCGCCGCGCTGCTGCCGCCGCTGACGCTGAATCTCCCGGAGCCGGCACCCGCCGCCGAACCGCGCTTCGACGTCGCGGTGCACAACGCCGCCGCGCGGCAGTTCTTCATGGGCCTGGTCGACGGTACCCGCTACAACATGGTGGTGCACCCGGAGGTCGGCGGCGAGATCTCGCTGTCCCTCAAGAACGTCACCGTCGACGAGGTCATGCAGACCGTCAACCGCGTGTACGGCTACGAATACCGCCGCCACGGTTCGGTGTTCGAGGTGCTGCCGGCACGCCTGCGCTCGCAGGTATTCAAGGTGGATTACCTCAACATGCGCCGGCTGGGCGCCTCCCACACCCGGGTCAGCTCGGGCCAGATCACCCAGAGCGGCTCGGGCGGCGCGCGCAGCGAAGGCGGCGACAACAGTGGCGACAGCGGCGGCGCAGCCTCGACGACGGGCGGCAGCACCGCCGGCAACGTCGTCTCCGGCAGCGAAGTGAACACCCGCTCCGAGGCCGATTTCTGGCAGGACCTGAAGACCACGCTCGAACTGCTCGTCGGCAACGAGGGCGACAATCGCGTGGTGGTCAATCCACAGGCCGGCATCGTGGTCATCCGCGCCATGCCCGGCGAACTGCGCGAGGTCGAGGACTATCTGAACTCGCTGCAGAACGCCGTGCAGCGTCAGGTGGTGCTGGAGGCGAAGATCGTCGAGGTGGAGCTGAACGACGGCTTCCAGGCCGGCATCAACTGGGCGGCGCTGGGCGAGCCCGCGGACGGCAAGTCCGTCGTCGTCGGCCAGTTCGGCGGCGGCACGCTGCTGGGCGACACCACGCGCGCCACGCCCATTACGCCGCCGTTCGGCAACGCCGTGTCGGGCGGCTTCGAGTTCAGCGGCTTCGGCGGCATGTTCGGCGTGGCCGCCGACCTGAACGACTTCGCCGCCCTGATCGAGCTGTTGAAGACCCAGGGCAAGGTGCAGGTGCTGTCCAGCCCGCGCGTATCCACGGTCAACAATCAGAAAGCGGTGATCAAGGTCGGCACCGACGAATTCTTCGTCACCGACATCGACACCGACACCAGCAGCACCGGCACCACCACCAACCAGACGGTGGACGTGCAGCTCACGCCGTTCTTCTCCGGCGTCGCGCTGGACGTGATTCCGCAGATCAACGACCGCGACGAGGTGATCCTGCACATCCATCCGACCATTTCCGAGGTCACCGAGCAGAACAAGGAAATCAACGTCACGACCGAGTCCGCGCTGACCGTGCCGCTGGCGCGCTCCACTATCCGCGAGTCGGACACCATCGTGCGCGCACGCACCGGCCAGGTGGTGGTGATCGGCGGGCTCATGAAGGACGCCCGCCGCGACGAGACGGCCAGGACACCGGTGCTCGGCGACCTGCCGGGCGTCGGCGCGGCCTTCCGCCACACCCGCCGGCAGTCCACCAAGAGCGAGCTGGTCATTCTGCTGCGTCCGCACGTCATCTCCGGCTTCCATGGCTGGAACGACACGCTGCAGGGCGCACGTGCACGTCTGGAAGAACTGCAGGACTCACGCAACCGCTGAGCATCGGACGTCGGCCGCCATGTACCTGGAACATTTCGGACTCAGCACGCAGCCGTTCGGCATCACGCCGGACACGGGCTTCTATTTCGAGTCGCCCAGCCACCAGGAGGCGCTCAATGTGCTGCTGGTGGCGCTGCGCGGCGGCGCGGGCTTCCTCAAGCTCACCGGCGAGGTCGGCACGGGCAAGACGCTGCTGTGCCGGCGCCTGCTCAATCTGCTGGACGGGGAATTCGTCACCGCCTACATACCCAATCCGCTGCTGACGCCGGCGGCGCTGCGCATGGCACTGGCCGAGGAGCTCGGCATCCGCTGCGCGCGCAACATCGGCCAGCACCGGCTGCTGAAGCTCATCACCGAACGGCTCGTCGAACTCAACGCCGACGGCCGGCGCGTCGTGCTGCTGCTCGACGAGGCACAGGCCCTGCCCGACGACACGCTGGAGGCGCTGCGCCTGCTCACCAATCTGGAGACCGAGAAGGACAAGCTGCTGCTGGTGGTGCTGTTCGGCCAGCCCGAGCTCGACGAACGCCTGAGCCAGCCGCGCTTCCGCCAGCTGCGCCAGCGCATCCTGTTCGCGCACCGGCTGCGGCCGCTGAGCGCCGAGGAATGCGCCGCCTACCTGCAGCATCGTCTGGCGGTCGCCGGCGGCGGTGGACGCCGGCTGTTCGACGCCGGCGCGCTGAAGCGGCTCGCCCGCGCCAGCCGCGGCATTCCGAGACTGCTGAACATCCTCGCCCACAAGGCGCTGATGGCGGCCTTCGGCCAGGGACTGGCGCAGGCCGGCCGGCGCGAAGTGCGTGCCGCCGTCGCCGACACCGAGGGCGCGGCGCCGCTGAACGGTCCGTTCGCGGCAGGCCGGCCGTGGGTCGTCGCCTGGCGGCTGGGCGCGCTCGGCACCGCGGCCACGCTCGCGGGCATCGGCCTGGCGCTGCTGGGGCCGCAGGCATGAGCCTGGTCAATCAGATGCTCAAGGATCTGGAGCGGCGCCGCGCGCAGCTGCCGCCGGGCGACAGCCTGCGAGGCCTGCACGCCGCGGCAACCCCGCCCGTGCGCCGCCGGCCCATCATGCTGATCGCCGGAGGGCTGTGCGGCCTCGGTCTGTGGGCCGCCTATTCCGCGGCGACGTCGCCGGCCCCGGTCGAGACAGCCGGGCAGGTGATCGAGATTCCCGCGCCCACGCCACGCCCGGCGGCACTGGCCGACGCCGGTGACGTCAGCGATCGGCCCGATGAGATCGACGCGGTGCGGGACCGCACCGGGCCGGCCGAAGCGAACACGGCCGTCTCGGTCGCCGCCCTGGAAGAGGCGCGCGAAACCGCGCCCGCGCCGCGACCGCAGGCCGGGCGACCCGCCGCGCCAACCCCGGCGCAGGCCGCCACGGCCCCTGAACCGGCACCCGCCGCGGCGACCGGCGTGGTCCACAAGACCACGCGCGGCCCCGATCCGCAGACACTCGCCACGCAGCACTACACCGCGGCCCTCACCCGGCTGCGCGACGGCGACCAGGCCGGCGCGGAGACCGCCCTGCACGAAGCGCTGCAGGCCGTGCCAGGGCATGGCGATGCCGCCCGGGCGCTCGCGGCTCTGTTCGTGCAGCAGGGCCGCGGCAGCGAGGCCGAGGCGGTGCTGGCCGACGCGCTCGCGGCGGATCCCCGACAATCCGCGCTGGTCACCCTGCGCGCGCGGCTGCTGGCCGAGGCCGGCCGCGACCGCGAGGCGGCGGCCCTGCTCGAAAACCGCGACGACGTCGAATCGCTGGCACTGCTCGGCGCGCTGCAGCAGCGGCTGGGCGACGACGCCGCGGCGGCGCGGACCTATCGCCGCGCGCTGGCCCGCGCGCCGCATCAGGGCGCCTGGTGGCTGGGGCTGGCGATCAGCCTGGAGCGGACCCGCGAGTCCGACGCCGCTCTGGAGGCCTATCGCCGGGCATTGGCCGACGCGCGGCTCGACGCGCAGGTCAACGCCTACGTCCGCGCGCGCATCGCCGCACTCGGCGACGGCCGGGGCTGAGGACAACGTCATGGCCTCCGCCCCCAGACGCGTGCGCATCGGCGACCTGCTGGTCGAGCACAAGATCATCTCCGAGGCCCAGCTGCAGACCGCGCTGGCCGACCAGAAGAAGAGCGGCCGCAAGCTCGGCCGGGTGCTGATCGAGAACGGCTTCGTCAAGGAAGATCTGCTGCTGGAACTGCTGTCGCGCCAGCTCGCCATCCCCTTCGTCGACCTCACCACCTTCGAGCTCGATCCCGAGCTGGTGCAGAAGCTGCCCGAGACCTACGCACGCCGTTATCGCGCCATCGTCATCAAGCAGACCAACGACGGGCTGCTGGTCGGCATGGGCGATCCCACCGACATCTTCGCCTACGACGAACTGGTGCGCATCCTCAAGCAGCCGGTGCGGCTCGCGGTGGTGAAGGAGTCGGACCTGCTGCATTTCATCGACCAGATCTATCAGCACGGCGCGCAGCTGAAGAGCCTGGCCAGCGAGGTGGGCCAGGATCTCGCCGCCAGCGCCTTCGATCTGGGCCAGCTCGGCGTCGACACCAACCAGAGCGACGCGCCGGTGGTGCGCCTGCTGCAGACCCTGTTCGAGGATGCCGTGAAGGCGAACGTCTCGGACATCCACATCGAGCCCGACGAGGATGCGCTGCGCATCCGCCGGCGCATCGACGGCGTGCTCTACGAGCAGGTGATGGACGAGAAGCGCATCGCGGGCGCGCTGGTGTCACGCCTGAAGCTGATGTCCGGCGCCGACATCTCCGAGAAGCGCCTGCCGCAGGACGGCCGCTTCAGCCTGCGCGTGCACGATCGCAACATCGACGTGCGCCTGGCCACCATGCCGACCCAGAACGGCGAATCGGTGGTCATGCGCCTGCTCAATCCCGACAGCAACCGCTTCGGCTTCGACCAGCTCGGCATGCCGCCGGAGATGCTCGAGCGCTTCCGACATGCCGTACGCCGCCCGCACGGCCTGATCCTGGTCACCGGCCCGACCGGCAGCGGCAAGACCACCACCCTGTATGCGGCGCTGACCGAACTCAACCGGCCGCAGAAGAAGATCATCACCGTCGAGGATCCGGTGGAGATCCGCCTGCCGCGCATCAACCAGGTGCAGGTGAATGCGAAGATCGATCTGGACTTCGCGCGCGTGCTGCGCACCACCCTGCGCCTCGATCCGGACATCATCCTGGTCGGCGAGATCCGCGACGCCGAGACCGGCGAGATCGCCCTGCGCGCGGCGATGACCGGTCATCTGGTGCTGTCGACGCTGCACACCAACGACGCCGCCAGCACCGCGCTGCGCCTGATCGACATGGGCCTGGAGCCCTATCTGATCGCGTCGACCGTGCAGGCCATCGTCGCCCAGCGGCTGGTGCGGCGCGTCTGCCCGAAATGCCGCACCGAGACGGCGCCGGACGCCGCTCAGCAGGCCTGGCTGCGCGGAGCGCTCGGCCCGGATGCGGATGGGGAGGCCGCCCAGGCGACGTTCTACACCGGCGCGGGCTGCGGCCATTGCAACCATACCGGCTACCGCGGCCGTACCGGGGTGTACGAACTGCTCGAAATGGACGCGCAGCTCATCGACTGCCTGCGCCGCAACGACCAGGGCGGCTTCGAAAAGGCCGCGCGCGCCCAGCCCGGCTATCGGCCGCTGGTGCGGCACGCCCTGGAGCTGGCGCGCGCCGGCGTCACCACCGTCGACGAGGCGATGGCGCTGGCGGGGTGGATGGAATGAAGAGCGCCCTCGCGATGCGCAAGCCCGTTTGCGGCCAAGGCCGCCCCTGCACGGGGCGACACTGACCCATGGCCGTATTCGAGTACAAGGCGAGAGGCCCGCGCGGCGACGCGATCGTCGGCAACATGGAGGCGGCCAGCGCCGACGGCGTGGCGACGCGCCTGATCGAGGGCGGTCTGACGCCGGTCGACATCCGGCCGGCGCACGCGGGGCGGAGCCTGTCGAACGACCTGTCCAGTTATTTTCCGCAGCCGGTCGGGCTCGTGGACCTCATCCAGTTCAGCCGGCAGATGCACAGCCTCACCCGGGCCGGCGTACCCATCCTCAGCGCGCTCGCAGGCCTGAGCGCCACGACGCGCAACCGCACCCTGGCGGCCACCCTCGGCGATATCCGCCAGATGCTCGAGGCGGGTCACGATCTCGCGAGTGCGCTCAACCAGCATCCCAAGGTCTTCTCGCCGTTCTACGTCGCGATGGTCCGCGTCGGCGAGACCAGCGGCCGCCTGCAGGAGATCTTCCGGCAGCTGGCCTATTACCTGGAACGCGAGAAGACCACCCGCGACCAGATCAGGAAGGCGCTGCGCTATCCCGCCTTCGTGCTGGCGGTGATCGCGGCCGCGGTGTTCGTGATCATGCGTTACGTCATCCCGCCCTTCAGCAGATTCTTCGCCAGCTTCGACGCCGAGCTGCCGCTGGCGACGCGCGCGCTGATCGGTCTGTCCGATTTCGTCGTGGGCAACGGCCTGTGGCTGCTGGCCGGCGCCACCGTCGCCGTGATCGGCGCCAACCACTATCTGCGCACGGAGGATGGCCGCTACCGGTGGGACAAGCTGAAGCTCCACCTGCCCCTGGCCGGACCGGTGATCTACCGCGCGACGCTGGCACGCTTCACCCGCCTGTTCGCCATGGCCCAGGCCGCCGGCGTGCCCCTGATCAATGCGCTGACGGTCGTGGCACGGGCGCTGGACAACGCCTATGTGGAGGAGCGCGTCCTGACCATGCGCAACGGCATCGAACGCGGCGAATCCATCGCCGGGACCGCGGCGGGGATCGGCATCTTCGATCCGCTGTCGCTGCAGATGCTCGCCGTCGGCGAGGAGTCCGGCACGCTGGACGAGCTCCTGAACGAGGTCGCGACCTATTATGACCAGGAGGTCGAATACAGCATCGGCAAGCTCAGCTCGGCCATCGAACCCATCCTCACCGTGGTCGTCGCGGGCCTGGTGCTGGTGCTGGCCATGGCCATCTTCCTGCCGCTCTGGGACATCGGCGGCGCCGCCCTGCGACGCGGAGGATGAACGCCATGTAGATGCAAAAAAACATCGTTCTGGACAACGTTCGCGCCTCAAGTCCCGCGGGGCGGCGGACGCTACCTTCGCAGCATCCGGAATCGGAACCGGAAGATCCGCGGGAACACCCAACCCCGCCACAGGGAGATTTCAGCACATGAACAAGC
This sequence comes from Gammaproteobacteria bacterium, assembly GCA_032907525.1. Lineage (GTDB taxonomy): Bacteria > Pseudomonadota > Gammaproteobacteria > Thiohalobacterales > Thiohalobacteraceae > JAHJQQ01. The sequence goes on along the minus strand of JAJJPM010000160.1, from coordinate 2,102 downwards.
AGACCGGCTTTACCTTGATCGAACTGGTGATGGTCATCGTGATCATCGGTTTCCTCGCCGCCATGGCGGTGCCGCGGTTCTTCGACATGACGACCGAGGCGCGGGATGCCGCGCGCGAGGGCACGGTGGGCGCGGTGCGGTCGGCCCACGCCATCGCCATCGCCGAACTGAAGCGCAATCCGACGGTGACGGAACTGGCGGCGCGTGTCACCAGCAACGGCGCGGCGGCCACACCGGTTGCCACCGGCGTGCAGGTCAGTATCGATGGTACCAACTACACGGTGCTGACCTACACCGACAGCAGCTGCGCGGTCGCCAGTGCGACCGGCGCGGTGGGCGACACCGTCGCCTGCGTCGGCAACATCACGCCGTAACCCGCGAAGGCCACGCCCGCGCGGGCCGGGGGGCGGGCATGACAGCCCGCCCCTTTTGTTTGCGGCGCCAGGGATGCCCATGAACCGCAGGATGCCTGTCTTCCATCAGCGCGGCGTCACGCTGCTCGAGCTGGTGATGGTGCTGGTCATCGTCGGCCTGCTCGCGGCCATCGCCGTGCCGCGGCTGTCGCTGACCGATGCGGGCGTGCACGCCCAGGCCGCGCAGCTCGCGCGCGACATCCGCCACGTGCAGATGCTGGCCATGAGCCAGGGCCGCACCCTGACCTTCGAATCGCTCGGCGGCGGCTACCGCTGCGTCGACACCGCGCCCACGCCGGCGGTGATCACCGATCCGGCCACGCAGCAGCCCTTCAGCCTCACGCTGGACCATGGCGTCACCGCCACCGCCGGCAGCGTCAGCTTCGACAGCCTGGGGCGCCCGGTGAACGGCGGGGCGCTGCTCGGCGGAGCGGTCGGCTTCACCGTGAGCGGCGGCGGCCAGAGCGCGACGCTCAGCGTCAGCCCCGTCACCGGCTTCGTCACGGTGTCGCCATGAACGTTCGCTCAGCCGTGCGCCAGCGAGGCGCCACCCTGATCGAGATGGTGCTGGTACTGGTCATCGTGGCCATCGCCGCGACGGCCATCATGGACCAGTTCGTCAACAGCGCGAACAGCTACCGCATCAACGAATCGCTGCAGACCTCGGCGCAGCTGGCCCAGGAATGCGCCGAGCACATCCTCGCCACGCGCCGCCTGCAGAGCTACGACGCGGCCTTGGCCGCGACCTGCCCGGCGCTGCCGCCCGCCTATGCCGCGGCGGGCTACGCGCGCACCGCGAGCCCGGGCGCGGCACCGGCCGCGTGCGCGGGTGCATCCTGCGCACAGATCGACGTGATCGTGACCCACGACGCCACCGAACGGGCACGCGTGGTGTTCATGCTGGGGAGCTACTGACCATGCGCGTCCGTGTGCCGCGACCTCCCGCACCGGGCGCGCCGCGCCCGCCATGCGGACCTTCCGAGCGGGGATTCACGCTCGTCGAGCTCGTCATGGTGCTGGTGGTCGTGGGCATCGTCGGCGTCACGCTGGCGGCGTTGCTGAGCGGCGGCGTCGGCGCCTTCATGGCGGGACGCGAGTCGGTGGACACACTGTCGGAACTGCGCGTCGTCAGCGAACGGCTGGTGCGCGAGCTGCGCACCGTACGGCGCGATCCGGTTACCCCGGCGAATTATGATTTCATTGTCCGCACACCCACCCGCGTGCAGTTCCGCCGGCTGGAGAACGACGGCTCGACCGTGACCACCGTGACCATCGACACCAGTGGCGGTGATCTGCGCATCGCCTACGACACGCCGGCCGGCACCTACACGCCGACCGACCGGCTCGGCAACCTCACGTTTACCTATCTTCAGCAGAACGGCATTACAGCCGCCGGGGCCGACAACAGCCTCGTCGCCTTCGTCGACATCGACCTGAGTCTCACGGATGCCTACGGCAACGACTACCCGCAGCGCACCCGCGTCGCCCTGAGGAACCGGCAATGAACGCGCGGCCCGCCAGCCCCGTCTCGCAGCGCGGCGCCGCGCTGCTGATCGCGGCGGTGTTCCTGCTGGTGATCATCGCCCTGATCGGCGGCATCGGTCTGCGGCTGGCGGGCACGGACATCACCGACACCGCCCTGCAGAGCGACAGCGTCGAGGCGTTGTTTCTGGCGGAGAGCGGGCTGGA
>JAJJPM010000159.1:0-2550 GCA_032907525.1 Gammaproteobacteria bacterium | reverse complement strand
CTACAGATACGCCGACCAGTCGCGCGAGGCGTCGCCGAAGACGAGGAAGTGCGGGTTGAGCAGCGAATCCTTGGTGTTGTAGCGCAGCGGCTGCATGTCGAGGCCGGTCACGCGGCCGCCGGCCTCCTCCACCACGCATTGCGCGGCGGCCGTGTCCCACTCCGAGGTCGGACCCAGGCGCGGGTAGATGTCGGCGCGCCCCTCGGCGACCAGACAGGATTTCAGTGCACTGCCCATGCTGACCAGTTCGTGGGAACCGAGATTGGCGAGGAAGCGGTTCAGCGAATCGCCGCCGTGCGAGCGGCTGCCCGCCACCACCACCGGGCCGTCGGGCAGAGGACGCACGCGGATGGCCTGCGGCGCACCGCCCGCCGCCTGTTTGAAGGCCCCGCCGCCCGCGCAGGCGAAATAGGCCAGGCGCGTCACCGGCACGTAGACCACGCCCAGCTCCGCGCGTCCGTCGTGGATGAGCGCGATGTTCACCGTGAACTCGCCGTTGCGCTTGATGAACTCGCGGGTGCCGTCGAGCGGATCGATCAGCCAGTAGCGGCTCCAGCGGCGGCGCTCGTCGTAGGGGATGCTGGCCGACTCCTCCGACAGCACGGGGATGTCCGGCGTCAGCGCCTTGAGCCCTGCGATGATGGTGGTGTGCGCCGCGAGGTCGGCGGCGGTGAGCGGCGATTTGTCGTCCTTGTGCTCGACCGCGAAGTCGGTCTCGTAGATTTCGAGGATGCGCCCGCCGGCCCGTTCGGCGATGGCCCTCACTTCGGCGAGCAGGTCACAGGCGTTGAAGTTGTCGTTATCGGCCATTGTTGAATCTCTCCCTTACCATGAACAGCGCCGCGATGCTGCGCGCCTCCGAAAAATCCTCGCGCGCGAGCAGCGCGTCCAGCGCGTCCAGCCGCCACGGCACCACCTCGATGGGCTCGGGCTCGTCGCCCGCGCGGCGCTGGGGATAGAGGTCCTCGGCCAGCACCACCTGGGTGACGTGGCCGAAATAGCCCGGCGCCACCGTCAGCCCGGCGAGCGGCGTCAGCCGCCGCGCGGCGAAACCCAGTTCCTCCATGAGCTCGCGATTGGCAGTGGCGAGCACGTCCTCGCCCGCCTCGATGCGCCCCTTGGGCAGCCCCAGCTCGTAGCGCTCCACGCCGACGGCGTATTCCCGTATCAGCAGCACGGTCTCGGCATCGCGCATGGGCACGATCAGCACGGCGCCACCGCCGGCCGCCACCAGGCGTTCGTATTGCGTCTCGATACCGTTGGCGAAGCGCAGATCGACCTGCTCGATCCGGAACAGACGGCTCTCCGCCAGGGGTTTCACGTTGAGAATCTTGGGCTTGGAATTCATGAGGCGATCCGGCCTGGGCAGCGGGCATTTTAGCAGGAGTGAGGAGTGAGAAGGGGACAGACTTAAGTCTGTCCCCGGATCGTAAGCGGCTACGACCATTCCGGCCACGGCGAGACCCCTACACGAAATGAATTGATCCTGAAAAACCCATTTCAGCCACGGAACCACACGGAAACACACGGAATGTAAAATCCACCGCAGCCCCGCCTTCTGTGTGGTTCCGTGGCTGAAATGCGGATAAGGGGACAGACTTAAGTCTGTCCCCGGATCGGACTGAGCTCATTGGGTAATTTCGTGGATTCCGTGGCCATCCAATATAATACCCGCACGCGGTTCCGCCGTGCCCCGAAGCCACCTGCGCACCCCGCAATGCCTATGCGACTGCCCTGGAACGAGATCGATTCCGTCCTGCTCGACATGGACGGCACGCTGCTGGACCTGCACTTCGACAACCATTTCTGGCGCGAGCACGTACCCTTGCGGTATGCCGAACGTCACGGGCTGGAGGTCGAGTCGGCCAAGGAGACGCTCTACCCCAAGTTCCGTTCCGTCGAGGGACGCATGGAGTGGTATTGCGTGGACTACTGGAGCCGCGAACTGGATCTCGACATCGCCGGACTCAAACGCGAGGTGGATCATCTGATCGCCGTGCACCCGCACGTCATCGAATTTCTGGACCGTACCCGCGCCGCCGGCAAGCGCATCGTGCTGGTCACCAACGCGCACCAGAAGGCGCTCGAGCTGAAGATGCGCCACACCCGGCTCGGCGGGCACTTCGACAGCCTGGTCTGCGCGCACGACTACGGCAAGCCGAAGGAGGAGCCGAGCTTCTGGACCTGGCTGCGCGGGCGCGAGCCCTTTCATCCGGAACGCACGCTGTTCGTCGACGACAGCCTGCCGGTGCTGCGCTCCGCGCATCACTACGGCATCCGCCATCTGCTGTGCGTGCGCCAGCCCGACTCCAAGGGCCCGCCGCGCGACATCGAGGAATTCCCGGCCATCACCTGCTTCGACGAGATCATGCCTTGATGGCGCGTGAAATCCACGACAAGATCCGCAGGGTGCGTCGGCGCCAGCGACGCACCGTGGCGCGGGGCCCGGTGCGTCAGGCTGCGCCTCGACGCACCCTACGGATCTTTCCCGAATAGGATTCGGGATTCGGGATTCGGGATTCGGGATTCGGGATTCGGGATTCGGGATTC
>JAJJPM010000158.1:0-10956 GCA_032907525.1 Gammaproteobacteria bacterium | reverse complement strand
GGCCTTTCCTGTTTTTCGATGGTGAGGGAGGCCGTGATGAGAAGCCCACGGTTCGGTGGATTCGCCCCCCGAAATACGGCCGGTTCAGCAAGGCCGACTCCAATTGGGCGACACAGTCGGTTGTTTCACGAAACTGACATGTTGGCCCCCTATCATATCGTCCTGCCTCCGCGGATCACGTCCGAGGCACATTCACTCCAGTGAACTGATCGACAAAGGCAAACCCAATCGAAAGATGGGGGCGCAAAGTTACCGGTCTAAAGGGAGTGGCGTAAGCCCGGTGCCGAGTGTGCCGGGCGGGCGCCGGATGTCGCAGGTCGGCGACGTCACCCAGGACGGCGGAACTGCCGATTGACGAAGACTCGCCGGCGCTCTGGCGCGCCCGACGAATTCCTCCGGCGCCGCTTCCTTCCCCGAAGACCCGCATGAACGGACCAGCAGGGGTCAGCCGTCTTGGAACGAGCCACGATCATATCCGCCGCGCCGGCTTCCGCCTTCGGCGGCCGGCAACAGACCGCGGGCAGCCTCAGGCAGGACGTGCCGGCGGTCTCGTCCTCCCATACGAACGACGACGTGCTGGCGACGTTCACCCGGCATCAGGATCTGATCGCATTGCCGGTCGTCGAGGATGACGTCCCGATCGGACTCATCAACAGAAATCTGTTCATGGATGTGATGGCGAGGCCCTTTCACCGCGAAATCCACGGCCGCAGGAGCTGTGTCGCGTTCATGGACAAGGAACCGCTGATCGTGGACCAGGCCGTCTCCATTCCGGAGCTCGGTTTTCTGATCGTGGATGCCGGGGGCAAGAGCCTGGCGGACGGTTTCATCCTGACCCTGGACGGGCGCTACCTGGGCATGGGCAACAGCCGGGATCTGGTGCGCGCGATCGCCAATCTGCAGGCGGAGAAGAATCGCCTGCTCACCGAGAGCATCGATTACGCCAGCATCATCCAGCAATCGTTTCTGCGGCCGTCGCAAGCCGCGATGGAGCGGACGCTCGGCGACTATTTCGTGCACTGGGAGCCGCGCGATATCGTCGGCGGCGACTACTATTTTTTCACCGCCTTCGACGACGGCTTCTTCTTCGCGGTGATCGATTGTACCGGTCACGGCGTCCCCGGGGCGTTCCTGACGCTCATCGTGTCCTCGTTCCTCGACCGCACCCTGCTGCCCGAGAACCGGCGGGATCCGGCCGGCATCCTCGGCGACGTGAATCGCATGATCAAGCACGCACTGGGGCAATCCGGGGCGGCATCGCCGGAACAGGGTTCGCAATCCGACGACGGCATGGACGCCGTCTTCGCATGGGTCGACATGAAGGGGCGTTCGATGACCTATGCGGCCGCGAGAACGCCGGTCTTCGTCCTTGGGCACGACAGTGAAGAGGTAACGGAATTGCCCGGCGATCGCGCCAGTGCGGGTTATATCGGCACGTCCGTCGATTATCCATGGTCCAATCGCAGCGTCTCTCTGGCGCCCGGGGACGCGGTGTACGTGACCACCGACGGCATCATCGACCAGATCGGCGGGGAACGGCAGATCGCCTTCGGCAAGCGGCGCTTCAAGGAGCTGCTCGCGGCCCGTCGGCATCTCTCGATGCCGCGGCAGCTGGACGCATTGCTGGAGGAATTCCATCGCTATCAAGGCGGCCAGGGCAGGCGCGACGACGTCAGCGTGTTCGGATTCAGGGTTTGAAGGATCTACACAGGAAGCTCGAAATGGAACTCAATGAATTCAGTGCGTTCAGCGAATATGCGCAGGACAGGAACGTGATCTTCTATTACGGCGGGTACTTCTCCCAGAGCATCATCGCCGCCATGGCGGACGCGTTGCGGCACAAGCTGGAGGCGCGGGAGGCGCGCGCGGCGACGACACGGCGCGTATTTTCGAGCTTCGTCGAGATGGCGCAGAACATCCTGCACTATTCCGCCGAAGGGATCGACGGCCGTCCCTGCGGCGACGGTGGTCTGCGCCTCGGCTCCGTGGCGGTCGGGTGCGAGGGCGGCAGATATTTCGTCATGTGCGGGAATCTCGTGCGCGACGAATTCGTGTCTGTCCTGCGTGAAAAGCTCGATCCCATCTGCCGGATGACGCTTGCCGAGATCAAGGAGGCGTATCGCCAGCAACTGCGGGCCGAAACGGAGGCGACCAGCAACGGCGCCGGACTCGGCTTCCTCACGCTGGCGCGGGATGTGACGGAGCCCATCCAGTATTCGCTCGTCAGCCAGCCGCACGGGGAGGAACGGTGCACATTCTTTTATCTGAGAGCGACGATCTGAGGGACGGCGGAGATGGATGATCTTTTCCTTTGCGGCACTGCGAGCTGTCCCGAAGTCGATTTCCGGTTCAGCGAGCACCGGCTGGCGCTGAGGGGCGAATCCTATCCCGAGAACGCCGCCGCGTTCTACGGGCCGCTGATCGAGCGGCTCAGGACCTATCTGGAGCGGCTGCGCGAAGCGGAAGTGACGGTGGACGTGGCGCTGCGCTATTTCAACAGCAGCAGCACGAAGCTCCTGTTCAATCTGTTCGGCATGCTCAACGAGGCGGCCCGGAGCGGGAACACCGTCGTGGTGCGCTGGCATTACGATCCGGACGACGACAACATGTCGGAGTTCGGGCAGGAGCTGAAAATGGATTTCGCGGACATCCGTTTCCTGGATGCCCCTCTCGGCGATGCCTGAATTCAGCCTGTTCGAAGCGGAAGAACGGGTGATCCGGGAGGCCACGGAGTTTCTTCTGGATCGGCCGGAGGCGAACTCGCCCGTAGACGCCTTCGGACAGCTTCTGCGCCATTACAAGCGCCTGTTCCGGGAGATGAAGCAGCTCATCAGGATGAGCGACCGGCGCGAACGTGAACTCAGCGAACTGAACAGTCGGCTGACGCGGCTGTCCAGCGCCCTCGAATACCAGGCGACCCACGACGCCATGACCGGGGTGCTCAACAAGGGCACCATCACCAGGATCATCCAGAACACCCTGAGCGAAGCCGGTTTCGTGCTGGTGATTCTGGACATCGATCATTTCAAGAAGATCAACGACACCTATGGACATCTGTCCGGGGACCTGCTGCTGCGTGGAGTCGCTTCGCTGATCCGGGAAAGCATCAAGGACCGCGATTTTCTCGGCCGCTTCGGCGGGGAGGAGTTCATCGTGGTGCTGCGCGACGTGGATCCGTCGCAGGCTTGTCTGGTCGCCGATGCCCTGAGGAGCACACTGGCCGAGGCGCGATTCAACTGCGCGGGGCAGGAGCTGTCGATCACGGCCAGTCTGGGCGTCACGCTGTGCCGCCGGGGGGAGGCTTTCGAAGCCGTGTACGTCCGTGCGGACGAGGCGATGTACGCGGCGAAGCGGGCCGGCCGCAACCGGGTGGCGTGCGCGGAGCGTCATCCTTGCGCGGCGGGAACGCCCGGGATCGGCTGTCCGGGCGACATGGAGCGCGGGCCGACGGGCGCGTTCATGGTGCCGGCCAGTGCCGGCAGGCTGTTTTCCTACAAGGGCGCCCGGGCCGGGAACAGGGTGTCGGAACGTAAACGGCTGGAACAGCTGATGCGGCTGCATTTCGAGCAGTCGCCGCTCGCCTTCATAGAATGGTGCCCCGACCTGACCGTGCGCGAATGGAATCCGGCGGCCGAGCGCATATTCGGCTGGATGCGGGACGAAGCGATAGGTCGGCCGGTCGATCTGCTGGTGCCCGCGGACCAGCGCGAGCAGGTGACCCGGATCGCCAACGTCCTGCTTGCGGGCGCGGAGGGGACGCGCACCGTACACGAGGCCGTCACCCGCTCGGGAGACCGCATCTGGTGCGAATGGTACAGCATGCCGCTGTTCGACGATCTGGGCCGGACCGCCGGCATACTCTGTTTGTCGCAGGACATCACCGAACGCCGGCAGACGCGCGAGCAGCTGGACTATCTCGCCTATTACGACCCCCTGACAGGCCTGCCCAACCGCACACTGCTGGAGGACCGGATTTCCAGGAGCATGATCGAGGCGCAGCGGCACGGGATGCTGGTCGCTGTCATCTTTCTGGGCATCGACCGGTTCAAGGCGGTGAACGACACCATGGGGCACGACGCCGGCGACGCGCTTCTGAAGGCCGCGGCGGGGCGGCTGCAGAGATGCGTGCGCGAAGGCGACACGGTGGCGCGCCTCGGCGGGGACGAATACGCGATCGTGCTGTCCGATATGGGGGCGGAACAGGACGCGGCCCTGGTCGCCCAGAAAATCCTCGACGCGTTCGTCAGGCCGTTCGATGTTGCCGGAAGCGAGGTCTTCATCACCGTCAGCATGGGGATCGCCCTGTATCCCATCGACCATGGCGAACTGAAGGGGCTGCTGAAGAACGCCGACTCGGCGATGCATCACGCCAAGGAGGCGGGCGGCAATGCCTATCGGTTCTACTCCCCCGACATGACCGCCAAGGCCCACGACCGTTTCGTGCTGGAGACCCACCTGCGGCAGGGGCTGGAGCGCGGCGAACTGCTGCTGCACTATCAGCCCCAGGTGAGTCTGGAGGACGGGAGCATCGTCGGCGTCGAGGCACTGCTGCGCTGGCGGCACCCGTCCCTCGGGCTGGTGTCGCCCGCGAAGTTCATTCCGATCGCGGAGGAGACCGGTCTGATCGTCCCCATCGGGGAATGGGTCCTGCGCACGGCATGCAGTCAGGTCCAGGCATGGAGCGGTTCGGGCCTGCCGTCGATCCGCCTCGCGGTGAACGTGTCGTCGCGCCAGTTCCGTGACGGCGCGCTCGCCCGGACCGTCCTGGCCGTGCTGGCGGAGACCGGTTTCGACGCACGCCGGCTCGAACTCGAGATCACCGAGAGCCTGCTGATCGAAAGCGACGCGCGGGTATGCGACACCCTGATGGAACTCAAGGATGCCGGGGTCTCCATCTCCATCGACGATTTCGGGACCGGATACTCGTCGCTGAGCTACCTGAAGCGCTTTCCGATCGACTGCATCAAGATCGACCGGGCCTTCGTGCGCGACATCGCTTCGACTCCGAATGACGCCTCGCTCGTCAAGGCCATCATCGCCATGGCCAGGAGCCTGCGCCTGAAGGTGATCGCCGAAGGCGTGGAGTCGGGCGACCAGATCGAATACCTGATGGCGGAAGGCTGCCACGAGGTGCAGGGGTACTATTTCGGGAAGCCGATGGAAGGCGGGTGCATGGCCGCACTGCTCGGGGAGTGGCGGACATCGGCATCGGAAGGCACCCGGGCAGTCGAGGGGCGGATCGGGCAGGAGGCCGGGGAACGGCTCCAAAGGCATTCGGGCTGAGCCCGGAATAGATGCCGCTATCATAGAAATTTATTTTTTGTCGCCCGATCGTTCGGCGTACTCCCGGCGGCGGGGGCGTTTCCCCGCCGCGACCGGCGTCCCTCCGGGGGATTCGCCGGCCGGCCATCTGCGCGATACCACACAAACCGCGGCGTCGCCGTGCCCCCGTCTGTCCAAGTGGATCGGAGCTTGTGATATGCTCCCGATGCTCGCGGCCGACGGCTGCGCCCCGGGGCAGCGGAGCCTGCCCTGACGACAAACGGAACTTGGGGAAACGGGAGGGACGAATGATCCAACTGCTGCTGGTGGACGATCACGAACTGGTGCGGGCCGGCCTCAAGCGGATACTCGAGGACGCCAAGGGCATCAAGGTCATCGGCGAGGCGAGTACCGGCGAGGAGGCCATCCAGATGGTCCGGCAACGCAAGCCGGACGTGGTCATCATGGATGTGAACATGCCGGGCATCGGCGGGCTGGAGACCACCCGCAAGCTCATGCAGATCCACCCCGACATCAAGGTCATCGTGGTGACCGTGCACGTCGACGAACCCTACCCGACGCGCCTGCTGGAGGCGGGCGCAGCGGGCTACCTCACCAAGTCCTGCGCGGTCAACGAGATCATCTCGGCCATCAACACCGTGGCCAAGGGCGAGCGCTACATCGGTGCGGACATCGCCCGGCAGGTGGCCCTGTCCATGCTGCCCGGCGGCAAGCGCTCGCTGTTCGAGAAGCTCTCGCAACGCGAGATGCAGGTGATGCTGATGGTCACCCAGGGCCACAGCATCCAGGACATCTCCGACCGGCTGTGCCTGAGCCCCAAGACGGTCAGCACCTACCGCTACCGGCTCTACGAGAAGCTCGGTGTCGACAACGATGTGGAACTCACGCATCTGGCCATGCGGCACGGCATGATCTGCATCGACCCGACGCCCACCTGAAAGCGCGCCCGCACCCGGATGTGTGAACGGTTCGTCAGCCCGCATCCGGCCGGTTGCGGTTTGATGGCGCCCGACCCGACCCCGGCCCGCGTCTCCGGCCGCACACCGACAGGACCGTCCCCGCGACTGCCATGAGCACGACACCCGTAAAGGCCCCCGACTGGCCGGCGCAGCTGGAGTGGTTCAACACCGAGCGTCCCCTCACGCTGGCCGATCTGCGCGGCAAGGCGGTGCTGCTGCACTTCTGGCGCTACGGCTCCATCGACTGCCTGCACAGCCTCGCCGAGCTGCGCCAGTTGCAGAAGAAATTCCCGGACGAGCTCGCGGTGATCGGGGTGCATGCGCCGGAGCTGCCGGCGGAGCGGGATACCGCCGAACTCCGCAAGGCCATCAACCGCCACCATGTCCAGCATCCGGTGCTGCAGGATGCCGAACTGGAGGTCTTCCGGCGCTATCGCATCCGGACGCGGCCGATGGTCGTGTACATCGACACCCGTGGCCGCATCGTCGGCGCGCTGCGCGACATGCTCAAGGTCCGGCGCCTGGAAAAGAGCATCGCCGAGGACCTGGCGCAGGCCGAGGCGGAGGACCGGCACAACCGCGCACCTCTGCCGCTGAAACCGCAGCCCGAAGCCATGTCGGTCCTGAAATTCCCCGGCAAGCTGCTGGCCACGGAGACGCGGCTCTATATCAGCGACAGCGCCCTGAACCGCGTACTGGAGGTCGATCGCGGCGGCCGCGTGCGGCGGACATTCGGCAGCGGCAGTGCCGGTCTGGTGGACGGACAGGGCGGCTACGCGTCCTTCGACAACCCGCAGGGACTGGCGAAGATCGGCGAGGACCTGTATGTCGCCGACGCGGGCAACCAGGCGCTGCGGCGGATACGCCTGGACCGCGGCGAAGTGGAGACGGTGGCGCGCTGGGAGGGGCAGGCCGCCGCGTCGCCCGCCGCCTACCCGTGGGATCTGACCCATCACGGCGGTACGCTCTATATCGCGACGGCGGGGCTGCATCAGCTCTGGACCTTCGCCTTGAGCACGGCGCGCCTGGGCGCGTATGCCGGCACGGGCCAGCCGGTGCTGCAGGACGGGCCGGCGCGCGGCGCCGGCTTCAGTCAGCCGTGCGGACTGGCCTGCCTGGAGGACGTGCTGTTCGTGGCCGATGCCGGCGCCTCGGCCATCCGCACTCTGCGGCTGGCCTCGCAGAGCGTCGCCACGCTGTGCGGCGGGCCGTCCGGGCAGGCGGGCGGGACCGGCCTGCAGCATCCGATGGCGCTGGCCGCGGACGGCACGCGCCAGCTGCTGTGGATCGCCGACAGTTACAATTCACGGCTGAGGCTGCTGTCGCTGCGCGACGCCCGAATGAAGGATTTTCCGGTCGACCACGCGCTGGATCAGCCGGGCGGGCTGAGTCTGGCGGGCGACAGCCTGTTCGTCGCCAACACCAACGCCCATGAGATTCTGGAACTGGACACCGTCAGCGGCACGGTGAGGATGCTGGACATCGATGAAGGCTGACAAACGTATCTTCGACGCCGATTGCCGCCGCTGCGAGCGGCTGGCCACGTTTCTGGACGGCGTCCGGCAGGACCATCCGGCCTATCACGCACGCCCGGTCCCCGCGTTCGGCGATCCGGCGGCATCGCTGCTGATCGTCGGCCTGGCGCCCGGCATGCACGGCGCCAACGCCAGCGGGCGGCCGTTCACCGGCGATTACGCCGGCATCCTGCTGTACCGGACCCTCCACGAGTTCGGCTTCGGCAGCCGCCCCGAATCGGTGAGCCGCGACGACGGTCTCGAGCTGCGCGGCTGCCGCATCACGAATGCCGTGAAGTGCCTGCCGCCGCAGAACAAGCCGCTGCCGGCCGAGGTGCGCAACTGCAACGGCTTCCTGCGCAACGAGTTCGCCGCGCTGCCCGCGCGCGCGGTCGTCCTGGCGCTGGGGCGCATCGCGCACGAGGCCGTCCTTCGCGCGCTGGATCTGCGCGCCCGGGACTTCGTGTTCGGGCACGGCGCCGAGCACCGCCTGGACGGCGGCCGGACGCTGCTGGATTCCTACCACTGCAGCCGCTACAACACCCAGACCCGGCGGCTGACCGAGGACATGTTCCGCGCCGTCGTCGGCCGTGCGCGGGACCTGCTGGACGCACGGTGATTCCGTGGAGAGACCCGCACCCTTCGACGCCGCCGGCTTTCTGCGGCACCTGACCTCGCACCCCGGCGTCTACCGCATGCTGGCGGCGGACGGCGAAGTATTGTACGTGGGCAAGGCGCGCAACCTGAAAAGGCGGGTGGCGAGCTACTTCCGCAGGACGGGCCTCAGCCCCAAGACGCAGGCGCTGATGGCGCAGATGGCCAGCGTCGAGGTCACGGTGACGCACACCGAGAGCGAGGCGCTGCTGCTCGAGAACAACCTCATCAAGGAATTTCAGCCGCGCTACAACATCCTGCTGCGCGACGACAAGAGCTATCCCTACATCTACCTCTCCACCGGGCAGACCTACCCGCGCATCACGGTGCACCGCGGCGCCCGCCGCGCCGAGGGCCGCTATTTCGGGCCCTATCCCAACGCCAGCGCCGTGCGCGAGAGCCTGCACCTGCTGCAGAAGGTGTTCCGCGTGCGCCAGTGCGAGGACAGCTTCTTCAGCAACCGCTCGCGGCCCTGTCTGCAGTACCAGATCAAGCGCTGCACCGCGCCCTGCGTGGGGCTGATCTCGCCGGAGGACTATGCAGAGGACGTCCGCCACACGGTGCAGTTCCTCGAGGGCCGCAACAGCGAGATCGTCGAGGAGCTGGGGCGCAAGATGGACGCCGCCGCCGCGGCGCTCGACTACGAGACCGCGGCGCGCTACCGCGACCAGATCGTCAGCCTGACGCGCGTGCAGGAGCGCCAGTACGTCAGCGGTGAGCGCGGCGACCTGGACATCGTCGCGGCGGCGCTGGAGGGTGGCGCCGCCTGCATCCAGGTGTTCTTCATCCGCGCCGGCCGCAATCTCGGCAACAAGACCTTCTTCCCGCGCGTGCCGGCCGGCGCCGTGCCCGGGGAGGTGCTGGCGGCCTTCGTGGAGCAGTATTACCTGGGCCGCGAGGTGCCCGCCGAGCTGCTGCTCAACCACGAGATCCCGGACGCGGACTGGCTGGAGACGGTGCTGACCGAGCAGGCCGGCCACAAGGTCACGGTGCGCGCCCGGGTACGCAAGGAGCGCGCCCGCTGGCTGGCCATGGCCGAGCGCAACGCCCGCATGGCCCTGCAGGCGCGTCTGGCGAGCCGGGCCGGCATGGCCCGGCGCTTCGAGGCGCTGCAGACGGCCCTCGGCCTCGGCGAGCCGATCGAACGGGTCGAGTGCTTCGACATCAGCCACACCCGCGGCGAGGCCACGGTGGCCTCCTGCGTGGTGTTCGATACCGAAGGCCCCGTAAAATCCGACTACCGCCGCTTCAACATCGAAGGCGTGGGGCCGGGCGACGACTACGGGGCCATGGCGCAGGCGCTGGAGCGCCGTTACACTCGGGTGCGGGACGAGGACGGACGCTGGCCGGACCTGATCCTGATCGACGGCGGCAAGGGCCAGGTGGCGGTGGCGGCCCGGATCCTCGAGGAACTGCAGCTGTCCGACCTGCCCATGCTCGGCGTCGCCAAGGGGCCGGAGCGCAAACCGGGCTGGGAGGTGCTGCACCGGCCGGACGGCTCCGAGCTGCGCCTGCCGGCGGACAGCCAGGCCCTGCACCTGATCCAGCAGATCCGCGACGAGGCGCACCGGTTCGCCATCACCGGCCACCGCCAGCGCCGCGGCCGCGCCCGCACCGAATCCGCGCTGGAGGCCATCCCCGGCGTGGGACCGAAGCGCCGCGCCCAGCTGCTGCGCCAGTTCGGCGGGCTGCGCGAGGTCGCGCGCGCCGGCGTGGAGGACCTCTCCAAGGTCAAAGGCATCAGCCGGGAACTGGCGCAGCAGATCTACGACGCCTTCCACGGCGACGGTCACTGAACGAAGCACGAAGGCGATTCCATGCAGTTCAACGTCCCCAATATCCTCACTCTGCTGCGCATCGGCCTGATCCCGGTGTTCGTGGTCGTGTTCTATCTGCCTTACCACTGGGTGCACATCGCCACCGCGGCGATCTTCGGCCTGGCGGCGGTGACCGACTGGCTGGACGGCTATCTCGCGCGGCGCCTGCGCCAGACCTCGGTGTTCGGCGCATTCCTCGATCCGGTCGCCGACAAGCTGATGGTCGCGGTCGCGCTGGTGCTGCTGGTGGACGCCAACCCGGTCGGCATGCACGGCGCGGTGCTGGCGCTGCCCGCCGCCGTGATCATCGGCCGTGAAATCGCCATCTCGGCGTTGCGCGAATGGATGGCCGAGATCGGCGAGCGCGCCAAGGTGGCCGTGTCCGTCATCGGCAAGATCAAGACCACCGCCCAGATGATCGCGCTGCTGCTGCTCCTCTACCGGGAGCCCATCGGTGGCCTGCCCACCACGCTGGTGGGACTGCTGGCGCTGTACATCGCCGCCGGCCTGACCCTCTGGTCCATGATCATCTACCTGCGCGCGGCCTGGCCGCTGCTGACCGCCCGAGGCTGAGCCTGCGGGACGCGTAAGCCGGTGATTTTTTGCGCTTGACAGGCGGGCGCCGGCCGTTAAAATACGGGGCTCTCTGAAAGCGGGAATAGCTCAGTTGGTAGAGCACAACCTTGCCAAGGTTGGGGTCGCGAGTTCGAGTCTCGTTTCCCGCTCCAA
>JAJJPM010000157.1:0-2583 GCA_032907525.1 Gammaproteobacteria bacterium | reverse complement strand
TTCACTACACTTATGCCGTCGGTGCCCGCCGATGCCGCATAAGGACCATGTCCCATGCCCCCCATCCATCCGGGGTCGCTCCATCACGACACGCTGGGGTTGGACGAGACCTCCATCAAGCGGTCCATCGCCAACCGCCTGGTCTATTCGGTCGGCAAGGACGCCTACCGGGCCCGGCCGCGTGACTGGTATTTCGCCCTGGCCTATGCGCTGCGCGACCGGCTCATGGAGCGCTGGATCGAGACCATGCGCAGCTACTACCGGCAGGACGCCAAGCGCGTCTACTACCTGTCGCTGGAGTTTCTCATCGGCCGCACCCTGGTCAACAGCCTGCTCAACATGGACGTCGAGGAGGAGGCGCGCAAGGCGCTGCTCTCCATCGGCCTGGACCTCGAAGAGCTGCGCGCCCAGGAACCGGAGGCGGCGCTGGGCAACGGCGGTCTGGGGCGGCTGGCGGCCTGCTTCCTGGACTCCATGGCGACGCTGCGTCTGCCGGGCTACGGCTACGGCATCCGCTACGAATACGGCATGTTCAACCAGACCATCCGGCACGGCCACCAGGTGGAGACGCCGGAGAACTGGCTGCGCTACGGCAATCCCTGGGAATTCGCCCGGCCGGGCGTGCTCTACCGGGTGCCCTTCTACGGGCATCTGGTGGAATACCGCGGCGAGGACGGCCGCATGCGCCATCACTGGGTGGATACCGAGGACGTCATGGCCATGGCCTACGACACGCCCATCCCCGGCTATCACGTCAACACCGTGAACAACATGCGGCTGTGGTCGGCCAAGGCCACCCGCGAATTCGATCTGCAGTATTTCAACGAGGGTGACTACATCAAGGCGGTCGAGGCGAAAAACCTCAGCGAGAACATCTCGCGCGTGCTCTATCCGAGCGACACCACCAACATGGGCCGCGAACTGCGCCTCAAGCAGCAGTATTTCTTCGTCAGCGCCTCGCTGCAGGACATCCTCCACCGTTACCTGCGCCAGCGCAGCGATCTCGAGGCGCTGCCCGACAAGATCGCCATCCAGCTCAACGATACCCATCCGTCCATCGCCATCGCCGAACTCATGCGGCTGCTGCTGGATCATCATCGCATGGACTGGGATGTGGCCTGGGATCTCACGCGCCGCGTGTTCTCCTATACCAACCACACGCTGATGCCCGAGGCGCTGGAGACGTGGGAGGTGGATCTCATCGGCCGCATGCTGCCGCGCCATCTGCAGATCATCTACGAGATCAACCATCGTTTCCTGGAGGACGTGCGTCACAGGTTTCCCGGCGACACCGAGCGCGTACGCCGCATGTCGCTGATCGACGAGACCGGCGGACGGCGGGTGCGCATGGCGCACCTGGCGATCGTCGGCAGCCACAAGGTCAACGGCGTCTCGGCCATCCATACCGATCTGATGCGTGAGACCATCTTCCGCGATTTCGACGAGTGCTATCCGGAACGCATCATCAACGTCACCAACGGCGTGACGCCGAGACGCTGGGTCAACCAGGCCAATCCGGCGCTGGCGAGTCTCCTCAACGCGACCATCGGTCACGGCTGGGTCGGCGACCTCCGGCATATCGGCAAGCTGGAGCCGTTCGCCGAGGACGCGGCGTTCCGGGAGGCGTTCCGGCAGGTCAAGTGGGCCAACAAGCAGGCCCTGGCGGACCTCATCGGCGGCCACCTCGGCATCCGGGTGAGTCCCGACTCGCTGTTCGACGTGCAGATCAAGCGCATCCACGAATACAAGCGCCAGCTGCTGAACGTGCTGCATGTCGTGACGCTCTACAACGAGCTGCGCGCGGGCTCGGGCGGCGAGCGCGTGCCGCGCACGGTGATCTTCAGCGGCAAGGCGGCGCCCGGCTACGCCATGGCCAAGCTCATCATCCGCCTGATCCACGATATCGCCGACGTGGTGAACAACGACCCGGCGATCGGCGATCGGCTCAAGGTCGTCTTCATCCCGAATTACGACGTGACCACGGCCGCGGACATCATTCCTGCGGCGGAACTGTCCGAGCAGATCTCCACGGTCGGCACCGAGGCCTCGGGGACCGGCAACATGAAGCTGGGCCTGAACGGCGCACTGACGATCGGCACCCTGGACGGAGCCAATGTGGAGATGCGCGCGGCGGTGGGTGAGGAGAACTTCTTCCTGTTCGGCCTGGACCGCGCCGGCCTGGCGGAGCTGCGCCGGCGGGGTTACGAGCCGGCGCGCTTTTACCACGACGATCCCCGGCTCCGGCAGGTGCTGGACATGATCTGCACGGGCTTCTTCTCCCCCCGCGACCCGGACCGGTATCTGCCGATCGTCGACGCGCTGCTGCGGCAGGGCGACCGCTACATGCTGCTGGCCGATTACGGCGACTACGTCCGCGCCCAGCGTGAGGTGGACGTCCTCTACCAGGACCCGGAGGACTGGACGCGGCGTGCCGTCCTGAACGTCGCGCGGCTGCGGCAGTTCTCCAGCGACCGCACGGTCATGGAGTACGCCGAGAAGATCTGGGGGGTGACGAAGGTGGAGCGGGAATGAGGGGCTAGGGACTAGGGGCTAGGGGCTAGGGGCTAGGGGCTAGGGGCTAGG
>JAJJPM010000156.1:0-11087 GCA_032907525.1 Gammaproteobacteria bacterium | reverse complement strand
GTGAGGAGTGAGGAGTGAGGAGTGAGGAGTGAGGAGTGAGGAGTGAGGAGGAAAATCAAACCATAGCCACGGAAGCACACGGAAGGCGATTCAGTGCATGAGACGGACTAAGGTGGACTGGGAACAGACTTATAACTGGACCGGGGACAGACTTAAGTCTGTTCCCTTCTGATACCTCACTCCTCACTCCTCACTCCTCACTCCTCACTCCCGATCCTTGTCCTTCACGATCATCGCATACGCCGAGTGATTGTGGATGGACTCGAAATTCTCCGACTCCACCACATAGGCGCCGATGCGTTCGTGCGCGTTCAGGCGCGCGGCGACGTCGCGCACCATGTCCTCGACGAACTTCGGATTGTCGTAGGCGCGCTCGGTGACGTGCTTCTCGTCGGGGCGCTTCAGCAGGCCGTACAGCTCGCAGGACGCCTCCTGCTCGACGATGTCGATGATCTCCTCGATCCACAGGAAATCGCGGGTGCGCACGTCGACGGTGACGTGCGAGCGCTGATTGTGCGCACCGCGGTCGGAGATCTTCTTGGAACAGGGGCACAGGCTGGTGACGGGCACCACGACCTTGATGTTCATCTGCGGCTGGCCGTCGCGGATCTCGCCGATGAAGGTGACGTCGTAGTCCATCAGGCTCTGCACGCCGGACACCGGCGCGGCCTTGTTGACGAAGTACGGGAAGCGCATCTCGATGTGGCCGGCCTCGGCCTCCAGCAGCTCGGTCATCTCGGAGAGCATCTCCTTGAAGGACTGTACGGTGATCTCGCGCTCGTGGCGGTTGAGGATCTCCACGAAGCGCGACATGTGCGTGCCCTTGAAATTGTGCGGCAGGTTCACGTACATGTTGAAGGTGGCGATGGTGTGCTGCTCGCCGCCGCTGCGGTCGGAGACGCGCACAGGATGGCGGATGTCCTTGATGCCGACCTTGTCGATGGCGATGCGGCGCGTGTCGGCGCGGCCCTGCACGTCCTCCATCTGATCGGGCATGTCGTCGGCGGGGCAGGTGTTGACGGGCGTGGGCTGGCTCATGCGGATTCCTCGGCATAACGGACGCAGGCGCGGTCGGTTTCCCACAGGGTGACCGAGCTGACCCGGATGCGGTCGTCGTTCAGGGCCTGCGCCAGTTCGCGGTAGAAATACGCCGCGATGTTCTCGGCGGTCGGATTGATCTCGGTGAACGGCTCCAGCTCGTTCAGGTAGCGGTGGTCGAGACGGTCGCCGATGGCGCGCGCGGCATTCTTGATGACCTTGAAGTCCACGCCCATGCCGACCTCGTCGAGCGCACGCGCGAGCACTTCCACTTCCACCTTCCAATTATGGCCGTGCATGCGCGCGCAGGCACCCGGGTACTCGCGCAGGGTGTGCGCGGAGGCGAACTCGGTCAGCACTTTGAGGGTATAGGTACCGGCCACGTGGGGTAATTCCTGACTAAAGAACTAAGATATTAGGCGAGTCGCCCCGGTCACACAATCGACGACAGAGGCGGCGGTATCGCCGAGGTGGCGGCGGACGGCGGCCTCGATGCCGGCTGCGTCCAGGCCGCAGTCGGCCAGCAGCTGTTCGCGGCTGCCGTGCTCGAGGAAGCGGTCCGGCAGGCCCAGGTTCAGCGTCCGCACGGCCAGCCCCTGCGCGGCCAGCCATTCGTTCACGGCACTGCCGGCGCCGCCGGCCACGGCGTTCTCCTCGACCGTGACGAAGTGCCCGTGAGCGCTCGCGAGTTCCTGCAGCAGCGCCGTATCCAGCGGCTTCACGAAGCGCATGTTCACCAGCGTGGCGTCGAGTTTCTCCGCGGCCTGTTCGGCCGGCGCGACCATGCTGCCGAAGGCGAGCAGGGCGATCCCGCGTCCCCGGCGGCGCAGTTCGGCGCGGCCCAGCGGCAGCGGCTCCAGCGCCGCGTCGACGGGCACACCCGGACCGCGTCCGCGTGGATAGCGGACCGCCGCGGGCCCCGGGTGGCGTTGCGCGGTGCACAGCATGCGCCGGCATTCGTCCTCGTCGGCCGGCGCCATCACGATCATGTTGGGCACGCAGCGCAGATAGGAGAGGTCGAAGCTGCCGGCATGCGTCGGGCCGTCGGGGCCGACCAGACCTGCGCGGTCGATGGCGAACGTCACCGGCAGATTCTGCAGGGCGACATCGTGGATCAGCTGATCGTAGGCGCGCTGCAGGAAGGTCGAATAGATCGCTACCACCGGATGCAGGCCCTCGCAGGCCAGGCCGGCGGCCAGCGTCACGCTGTGCTGCTCGGCGATACCGACGTCGAAATAGCGCTGCGGAAAGCGCTCCGAGAATTTCACCAGCCCCGAGCCTTCGCGCATGGCCGGGGTGATCGCGACCAGGGTCGGGTCCTGCTCGGCCATGGCGCACACCCAGTCGCCGAAGACCTCGGTATAGGTCGGTCCGCCGGCGGCGGTCTGCGGCGTATCGCCGGTCGTCGGGTCGAACTTGTTCACGCCGTGGAAGGCGCAGGGGTTGGCCTCGGCCGGCGCGTAGCCCTTGCCCTTGCGGGTGACCACGTGCAGCAGCTGCGGCCCGGACAACGCGCGCACGTTGCGCAGCGTCTTCACCAGGCTCGGCAGGTCGTGGCCATCGATGGGCCCGATGTAGTTGAAGCCCATCTCCTCGAACAGCGTGCCGGGCACGACCATGCCCTTCATATGCTCCTCGGCACGGCGCGCGAGTTCGCGCACCGGCGGCAGGGCGTCCAGCACCTTCTTGCCGTGCTCGCGCATGGAGGCGTAGGTGCGGCCGGACAGCACGCGCGCGAGGTAATTGGACAGCGCCCCGACATTCGGCGAGATCGACATGTCGTTGTCGTTGAGGATCACCAGCAGGTTCGCGCCCAGATCACCGGCGTGGTTGAGCGCCTCGAAGGCCATGCCCGCGGTCATGGCGCCGTCGCCGATGACGGCGACGGCCTTGCGCGTGCTGCCGCCGCGGGCCGCGGCGATGGCCATGCCCAGCGCCGCGCTGATGGAGGTGCTGGAATGGCCGACGCCGAAGGCGTCGTAGGGGTTTTCGTCGCGCTTGGGGAAGCCCGCCAGCCCGCCCTGCTGGCGCAGCGTCGCCATGCGCGCGCGGCGGCCGGTGAGGATCTTGTGCGGATAGCTCTGGTGGCCGACGTCCCAGACCAGCCGGTCGTCGGGGGTGTCGTAGACGTAATGCAGGGCGATGGTCAGCTCCACGGTCCCGAGGCCCGCAGCCAGGTGGCCGCCGGTGCGGCTGACGCTCTGGATCAGGAACTCCCGCAGCTCGCGCGCCAGCAGAGGCAGCTGGGCCTCGGAGAGCTGCCGCAACTGGTCGGGGGTGTCGATCTGGTCGAGCAGGGGAAAGGACTTGGGGCCGGTCATGAGCTGCATACACCAGTGGAACCGGGCATTATCCCGGGTGGGGGAGGGACATTCAAGCAAAGGGCCGAATCCACAGCGGCAGGCGGGATTCAGGCCGTAGGCCGGGGTGCGCTGCGCTCACCCCGACCCGCAGCCGCGCTCAGGATTTGCGCCGGATGATGTAATCGGCCAGCCCGCGCAGCGCGTCTGCCTCCGGTCCGAAGCCGGCCAGGGAGGTGTGGGCATCGGCGAGCAGTTCGGCGGCGCGCTGACGGGCCCCGTCCAGGCCGAGCAGGGCGGGATAGGTGGGCTTGTCGCGGGCCAGATCGGCGCCGGCCGTCTTGCCCAGGATGGCCGTGTCGCCGACGACGTCCAGGATGTCGTCCTGGATCTGGAAGGCCAGGCCGATGCACTTCGCATAGTGATCCAGCCGCTCCAGGCGTGCCTCGTCCAGGGTGTCCGCGCACAGGGCTCCGAGCAGGACGCTGGCGCGGATCAGGGCGCCGGTCTTGTGGATGTGCATGTCCTCGAGCTGGGCGATGTCCAGCTCGCGGCCGACGGATTCGAGGTCGATGGCCTGGCCGCCGGCCATGCCGCGCGAGCCGGAGGCCATGGCGAGCGTCTCGATCATCCGCAGGCGTACGCGCGGGTCGACATCCAGCTCCGGCGCATGCGCGAGAATGTGGAAGGCCTGGGTCTGGAGGGCGTCGCCGGCGAGGATCGCGGTGGCCTCGTCGAAGGCACGGTGGCAGGTCGGACGCCCGCGCCGGAGGTCGTCGTCATCCATGGCGGGCAGGTCGTCGTGCACCAGCGAATAGGCGTGGATGAGCTCGACCGCGCAGGCCGGCGCGTCCAGCCGCGCATCCGGTGCGCCCACGGCGGCTCCGGCAGCGTAGGTCAGCAGGGGGCGGATGCGTTTGCCGCCGCCGAGCACGGCATAGCGCATCGCCTGGTGCAGGCGCGCGGGGTGGGTGTCGCCGCCGGGCAGGCAGCGGTCCAGGGCGGCCTCCACCCGGTGCAGACGGACCTCGGAGAATGCGGCCGGCGGCGACGCGGTCGCGTGGCGGTCGGGCTCAGGCATCGTCGCCTTCGAAGGGCGCGATCTGCTCCGTTCCGCCCTGCTCGAGCAGCTGTTCGACCTTCTGTTCGGCCTGAGCCAGCGCCTCCTGGCAGGTGCGCATGAGCTGGATACCGCGCTCGAAGGAGGCCAGGGCGGCCTCCAGACTGAGGTCGCCCTGTTCCATCTTCTCCACCAGCCCCTCCAGTTCCTGGAGCGACTGTTCGAAGTCGGGCGTTTCGGTGCGTTTCTTGGCCAAGAGCAAGGTTCCGGGTGGCGGCAGGCGCCTACGGTACCGCCGTCGGCAGATACGGTCAACGCGCCTTCCCGGCGGGTACTACACTCAACCGGAGAACCGCGGTGGCCACGGAAACGCACGGAAAACACCAACAAGAGCATTTAGCCACGAAATCCACGAAACCCACGAAAATGGAACCGAATTTACAGGCCTGCTCGACGCTCGGGCGCGGAGGCGCAGAGGTTGTCCCGGTGCGAAAAGACGTTGGACAGGGTTTTCCGGATGGCATAAGGCAACGCATGAACGTTGTTCTCGCCTGAAACACTTTTGGTGGGTTTCGTGGATTTCGTGGCGAAAAGATTCTGGCCCCTGGGCGTGCGGTCGGCCTCCCGGCAGCCTCGGCAGGGCTGTGCTTGACACTCCGGATAGGGTTGTTTAGAGTCTGTACGCAGTTTAGACCAAGTCTAAATCTGGACCGGGCACAGGCCCGCACTCGAGTTTTTTTAGGAGGACGTCACGATGGCAAATCTGAAGGGCAGCAAGACCGAAGAGAACCTGAAGGCCGCGTTCGCGGGCGAATCACAGGCCAACCGTCGCTATCTCTATTTCGCGGCCAAGGCCGACGTCGAAGGCTACAACGACGTAGCGGCCGTGTTCCGCTCCACCGCCGAGGGCGAGACCGGTCATGCGCACGGCCATCTGGAATACCTGGAGGCCGTGGGCGATCCCGCCACCGGCCTGCCGATCGGCGGCACCGCCGCCAACCTGAAGGCCGCGATCGCCGGCGAGACCCACGAGTACACGGACATGTACCCGGGCATGGCCAAGAGCGCGCGCGACGAAGGCTTCGACGAGATCGCGGACTGGTTCGAGACGCTGGCCAAGGCCGAACGTTCCCACGCCAACCGCTTCCAGAAGGCGCTGGACCAGCTGGACAAATAAAGCAGGTACTAGGGTCTAGGTGCTAGGGGCGAGGTAAAACGCTTACTCCGCGCCTAGAACCTAGGGCCTAGGACTAGAACCTAGAACCTAGAACCTAGAACCTGAATTATGACCACACGCGAAGGCAGTCTCGAAGCCCCCATGCGCCACGCCCTCGACTGGCGCAATCCCGATTTCCACTCCGAGGAGAGCCTGTTCAAGGAGCTGGAACGGGTATTCGACATCTGTCACGGCTGCCGCCGCTGTTTCAATCTCTGCAACGCCTTCCCGACGCTGTTCGATGCCATCGACGAATCGGACACGATGGAACTCGACGGCGTGCCGAAGAAAGTCTTCTGGAATGTCGTCGATCACTGTTATCTGTGCGACATGTGCTTCATGACCAAGTGTCCGTACGTGCCGCCGCACGAATGGAACGTCGATTTCCCGCATCTGATGCTGCGCGCCAAGGCGGTCAAGTTCCGCAAGGGCGAGGTGCGCGGCCGCGACAGGCTGCTCACCTCCACCGACCTGGTCGGTTCGCTGGCCGGCATCCCGGTGGTGGCGCAGGCGGTGAACGCCGCCAACAGGATGAAGCCGGCGCGACGGCTGCTCGACAAGGTGCTCGGCGTGCACCCCGACGCCATTCTGCCCGAGTACCACAGCGCCACCCTGCGCAAGCGCCTGCGCGGTCATCAGCCGAAGGCGGTCGAGCCCGAGCCGGCCGGCCCGACGCGCGGCAGGGTCGCGCTGTTCACGACGTGCTACGGCAATTACAACGAGCCGCAGGTCGGTGCCGACCTCGTCGCCGTGTTCGAACACAACGGCATCCCGATGCGGCTGGTGGAAAAGGAACGCTGCTGCGGCATGCCCAAGCTGGAACTCGGCGACCTGGAGGCGGTCGCCGCGGCCAAGGACGCCAATATCCCGCAGCTGGTCGAACTCATCGACGCGGGCTGGGACATCGTCGCGCCGGTGCCGTCCTGCGTGCTGATGTTCAAGCAGGAGCTGCCGCTGATGTTCCCCGACGACGCCGACGTGGCCAAGGTGCGCGACAACATCTACGATCCGTTCGAGTATCTGATGCTGCGCCACAGGCACGGCAGGCTGAAGACGGATTTCAGGAATCCGCTGGGCACGGTGGCCTACCACGTACCCTGCCATCTGCGCGTGCAGAACATCGGCCTGAAGACCCGCGACCTGCTGGAGCTCGTACCCGAGACCACGGTGCAGGCCATCGAGCGCTGTTCGGGCCACGACGGCACCTATGCCGTGAAGCGCGAGTTCCACGAGACCTCGATGAAGATCTGCAGGCCGGTGGTCAATCGCGTGACACAGGCGAACGCCGACCATTACAGCAGCGACTGTCCCATGGCCGGGCACCAGATCGAGAACGGCCTGCGCGACGGCCGCGCGCCCGAGCATCCGCTGACGCTGCTGCGCCATGCCTATGGCCTGTAGGCGGGCATGATGCCGTTCACGGCCACGGAGCCCACGAAACCATTTTTTTCCACGGAACCCGCGGAACAACACGGAAACATCCACAAGGCAAAAGGCTCGCAGCGGTCATCTCATTGCGCAGGCCAGTGCCTTGAGTCGCTGCCAGTCGCCCTACGGTTTTCGCAATGACTTTTTTCCGTGTTGTTCCGTGGGTTCTGTGGCTAAAATGAATTTCGGTCTAGTCAGTCGAGGAGAAGCACCATGTCCAACGAAGGCTATCACGAGCCTGTCGGTGAACTGTCCGACGATACCCGCGACATGCATCGCGCCATCGTTTCGCTCATGGAGGAACTGGAGGCGGTCGACTGGTACCAGCAGCGCGTCGACGCCTGCAGGGACACGGAGCTGAAGGCGATCCTGGCCCACAACCGCGACGAGGAAAAAGAGCACGCGGCGATGGTGCTGGAATGGATCCGCCGCCGCGATCCGAAGTTCGACAAGGAATTGCGCGATTACCTGTTCACCGATACGCCGATCGTCGATCTGGAGCACAAGCATGGCGACTGAATCGCGCGAAAATCGACCGTAGGCCGTAGGGTGCGTCGGCGTAGCGACGCACCGCGGCTGTCGACCCGGTGCGTCAGGCTGCGCCTCGACGCACCCTACACCGGCTGGCAAAGAGGGGAGTCCACATGAGTGCTGGGAAGCTGACCCGCGAGGATCTCTATTCCCTGGAAAAGTACGCCGAGGTGCGCAAGGATTTCCGCGCCCGTGTGCTGGCCCACAAGCAGCACCGCCAGGTGGCCATCGGGCCGCTGGCGACGCTGTATTTCGAGGATCGCCTGACCATGCAGTATCAGATCCAGGAGATGCTGCGCGTGGAGCGCATCTTCGAGGCCGCCGGCATCCAGGAGGAGCTGGACGCCTACAATCCGCTCATCCCCGACGGCAGCAACTGGAAGGCGACCTTCATGATCGAGGTGCCGGATGAGGCGGAGCGGCGGCGGGTGCTGGCGCGGCTGGTCGGCATCGAGGACCGGGTGTGGGTGCGGGTGGGCGATGCCGAGCGCGTCTATGCCATCGCCGACGAGGACATGGAGCGGGAGACGGCGGAGAAGACCTCATCGGTCCACTTCCTGCGTTTCGAGCTCGCCCCCGACATGGTCACGGCGGCCAGGCAGGGCGCCCCTGTCGCCATGGGCATCGACCACCCCGAATACCGCCACGAGGTCGCGGCGGTCCCGGAACCGGTGCGCGCCTCGCTGATCGCCGATCTGGCCTGAGGCCCCGCCCGCTGGCCGTCGCCGCCAAAGCCTTTTAGAATGCCGGCTTCCTTAGAGAGGGAGATACGGCGATTCACACCTTCCCGCTTCAACAGACCATCCGCCTGATCGGCTTGGCGTTTGCGTTCATGGCCGGCGCGTCCGCGGCCGCCTTCGACGAGGATCAGGGCCCGGCCATGCAGTTCATCGAGCGCGAGCCCTGGAAGGAGCAGGCGGTCGAGCTGCCGGCATACCCGGACGGCAGGCACTACGTCGCCGTGCCGCTGCAGATCGCCGGATCCAGGCTGGAGATGTTCATCGACGAACCCTCGCTCGCCATCGGCGAGGACGGCGTGGTCCGCTATGTCATGCTGCTGCGCTCGCCCGGCGGCGGCGAGAACCTCTTCTACGAGGGCATCCGCTGTTCGACGCGGGAGTGGCGTACCTACGCCTACGGCGGCAGCGCCGGTACCTGGCGCACGGTCGAGGGCGACGCGTGGGCGCCGATCCGCGATCTCGGCGTCGAGCGCTACCGCGAGCGCCTGTACCGGTATTATCTCTGCGATCCCGCCCTGGGCACCCTGAAGCGCGCCGAGATGCTCCGGCGCATGCGCTACGGCCTGCCGGCCGATGACCGCTTCCATTGAGTCTGAAAAAAGTCCATTTCAGCCACGGAAGCACGTGGAAGACACAGAGATGAAGCCACGTCGCGAAGCTCTGCCTCGGCACCTGGCGGGTGACGTGGGCGGTCGTGTGGAGCCTGTGATCTTGTCCGTGTTTTTCCGTGTGCTTCCGTGGCAAACAGGTTTTGTGGGTTGATATGAGTTCCAATTACGACGCCTCCGCCATCGAAGTTCTGAGCGGCCTGGACCCGGTGCGCAAGCGCCCGGGCATGTACACCGACACCACACGGCCCAACCATCTCGCCCAGGAGGTCATCGACAACAGCGTCGACGAGGCCATCGCCGGCCATGCGAAGCGCATCGAGGTGACGGTCTTCAAGGACGGTTCGCTGGAGGTGCGCGACGACGGCCGCGGCATGCCGGTGGACATCCATCCCGAGGAGGGCGTGCCCGGCGTGGAGGTGATCCTCACGCGCCTGCACGCCGGCGGCAAGTTCTCCAACAAGAACTACCAGTTCTCCGGCGGCCTGCACGGCGTCGGCGTGTCGGTGGTCAACGCGCTGTCGAAGCAACTGGACGTGTGGGTGCGGCGCGGCGGCAAGGAATACCACATCGCCTTCGCCGGCGGGGAGAAGGCCTCCGATCTGAAGGAGATCGGCGCGGTCGGGAGGCAGAACACCGGCACCACCGTGCGCTTCTGGCCCGACCCGAAATATTTCGATTCGCCGAAATTCTCCATCCCGCGGCTGAAGCACGTGCTGCGCGCCAAGGCGGTGCTGTGCCCGGGGCTGCGCGTGCTGTTCCACGACGAGGCCGGCGGCGAGCGCGAGGAGTGGTATTACGAGGACGGCCTGCGCGATTACCTGGTCGATGCGCTGGCCGGCACCGAACGCCTGCCGGATGAACCCTTCGTCGGCAACCTCGCCGGCAACCGCGAGGCCGCGGAGTGGGCGGTCGTGTGGCTGGCCGAGGGCGGCGAGCTGGTCGGCGAGAGCTACGTGAACCTCATTCCGACGGCGCAGGGCGGCACTCATGTCAACGGCCTGCGCACGGGGCTGACCGAGGCGATCCGCGAGTTCTGCGAGTTCCGCAATCTGCTGCCGCGCGGCGTGCGCATCACGCCCGAGGACGTCTGGGACCGCTGCTGCTACATCCTCTCGGTGAAGCTCGCCGACCCGCAGTTCTCCGGCCAGACCAAGGAGCGCCTGGCTTCGCGCGAGTGCGCGGCCTTCGTGTCCGGCGTGGTCAAGGACGGCTTCAGCCTGTGGCTGAACCAGCACACCGAGATGGGCGAGCGCATCGCCCAGCTGGCCATCGCCAACGCCCAGAGCCGCCTGCGCGCCGGCAAGAAGGTGGTGCGCAAGAAGATCACCGCGGGTCCCGCGCTGCCCGGCAAGCTGGCCGACTGCACCGCGGCCGATCCGGCCCGCACCGAGCTGTTCCTGGTGGAGGGCGATTCCGCCGGCGGTTCGGCCAAGCAGGCGCGCGACCGTGAGTTCCAGGCGATCATGCCGCTGCGCGGCAAGATCCTGAACACCTGGGAGGTGGATTCCGCCGAGGTGCTGGCCTCGCAGGAGGTGCACGACATCTCGGTGGCCATCGGCGTCGACCCCGGCTCCACCGATCTGAAAGGCCTGCGCTACGGCAAGATCTGCATCCTCGCCGATGCCGACTCCGACGGCGCGCACATCGCCACGCTGCTGTGCGCGCTGTTCCTGCGCCACTTCCAGCCGCTGGTCGATGCCGGCCACGTCTACGTCGCCA
Source organism: Gammaproteobacteria bacterium (assembly GCA_032907525.1). Taxonomy (GTDB): domain Bacteria; phylum Pseudomonadota; class Gammaproteobacteria; order Thiohalobacterales; family Thiohalobacteraceae; genus JAHJQQ01. The sequence goes on along the minus strand of JAJJPM010000156.1, from coordinate 444 downwards.
TGCCGCCGCTGTACCGCATCGACGTCGGCAAGCAGGTGTTCTACGCCCTCGACGACGCCGAGAAGCAGGGTGTGCTCGACCGCATCGCCGCCGAGAAGATCAAAGGCAAGATCGGTGTGCAGCGCTTCAAGGGGCTGGGCGAGATGAATCCCATGCAGCTGCGCGAGACCACCATCAACCCCGACACCCGCAGGCTGGTGCAGCTCACGCTCGATGCCGCCGACGACACCCATCAGGTCATGGACATGCTGCTCGCCAAGAAGCGGGTCGCCGACCGCCGCGCCTGGCTGGAGAAGAAGGGCGATCTCGCCGAGGTCTGAGCGCTGGTGATCATACCCCCTGCCCGTTGCAGCCGTCCCTGAATGGACCCCGAACCCCGAACCCCGAACCCCGAATCCCGAATCCCGAATCCCGAATCCCGAATCCCGAATCCCGAATCCCGAA
>JAJJPM010000155.1:0-11055 GCA_032907525.1 Gammaproteobacteria bacterium | reverse complement strand
GCTTCGCGCACACCGTCGGCGAGTTCGGCGTGGTGCTGATGATCGGCGGCAACATCCCCGGCGCGACCCAGGTGCTGTCGATCGCCATCTACGACCAGGTCGAGTCGCTGCAGTACGGCACGGCGCACCTGTGGTCCGCGCTGCTGCTCGGCTTCTCGTTCGCGGTGCTGCTGGTCATGTACACGCTGCGCGGCGGACAGCACGCCCACCTCGGCCGATGAGCACGCTGAACATCCGACTCGCGCTCGCCCGCGGCACGTTCGCACTGGACATCGACGTCGCATTGCCGGGGCGCGGCGTGACCGGGCTGTCCGGACCTTCCGGCAGCGGCAAGACCAGCCTGCTGCGCGCGCTGAGCGGGCTGGAGCGCGCCCAGGGTCGCATCGATATCAACGGCATCCGCTGGCTGGACAGTGCCGCGGGCTTGGACCTGCCCGTGCATCGGCGCCGCGTGGGCTACGTGTTCCAGGACGCGGCGCTGTTCGCGCACCTCGACGTGCGCGGCAACCTCGACTACGGCCTGCGGCGCACGCCGGCCGCGCGGCGCCGCACCGCGCTGGATCAGGTCGTCGACTGGCTGGGACTCGCGCCGCTGCTGGCGCGGCGCGTGGCGCAGCTGTCCGGCGGCGAGGCGCAGCGCGTAGCGATGGGCCGCGCGCTGCTCACCAGTCCCGACCTGCTGCTGTTCGACGAGCCGCTCGCGGCGCTCGATCGGGATGCCCGGCAGGCGATCCTGCCCTATCTGGAGCGGCTGCACCGCGAGCTGGCGGTGCCCGCGATATACGTCAGCCATGCGCAGGACGAGATCACCCGGCTGGCCGATCACCTGGTGCTGCTGGAGTCGGGGAAGCTGCGCGCCAGCGGACCGCTGGCCGAACTGCTCACCCGTCCGGATCTGCCGCTCAGCGGTGCCGACACAGCGGCGGCGATCCTGGACGGCCGCGTGGCCGCGATCGAGGAGTCCTTCGGGCTGACCTGGGTCGACACCGCCGCAGGCCGCATCGCGCTGGCCGCCGGCGGCCTCGCGCCGGGCACAGCGCTGCGGCTGCGCATCGCCGCGCGCGACGTCGGCCTGGCCCTGCAGGCACCGCGGGAAACCAGCATTCTCAACTGCCTGCCGGCAAGCGTGACCGCCATCGCGGATCACGGACCGGCGCAGGTCATGGTGCATCTGCAGGCCGGCGGCGCGCCGCTGCTGGCGCGGATCACGCGCAAGTCCTGCGACCAGCTCGGCATCGCGACAGGCACGGCGGTGCACGCGCTCATCAAGAGCGTGGCACTGGCGGATTAGCCGAATGGCACTTACTGGGCCGATGTCTTGAAAAAAATGGCCACGGAACCCACGGAACGACACGGAAACCCGACCGCGGAGGGATGATCCTGGGTTTACGCGAGCAATGCTTTCCGTTTCATTCCGTGGATTCCGTGGCCAGGAAGGGTTTAAGTAAGCCTGCGTAGGGTGTGTCGAGGCGAAGCCTGACGCACCGGGGATGCGGTGATGACTGCACGGGAGGCCTCGTGGGCTTCCGGCCGGGCGCGGCAGTGTCCACCCCTGCGCCGCGCCCCTGGTGCGTCGCTGCGCCGACGCACCCTACGCTCAGCCGGAGGCCAGGGCGTTCAGGAGCGTGGCACGGGTGGATCAGCCGGCGCCGGCGGGTTCATTCCTTCGACTGAGAGTGGTCGGCGCGCGCCTGCGCCTCCATGTGCTCCAGGCTGGTGTGGCGCACGTCCTTGCCCTTGACCAGATAGATGACGTACTCGCAGATGTTGCGGGCGCGGTCGCCGATGCGCTCCAGCGAGCGCGCGGCCCACATGATGTCCAGCACCCGCGGGATGGAGCGCGGATCCTCCATCATGAAGGTGATGAGCTGGCGCACGATGGCCTCGTATTCCTTGTCGACCTTCAGATCCTCGCGCCAGACCTGCACGGCGAGCTCGGTGTCCATGCGCGCGAAGGCGTCCAGCGCGCTGTGGACCATCTGCCGGACCTGGTCGCCGAGATGGCCGATCTGGGCCGGGTGGACCCGCATGTCCTCGCCGCTGCCGACGTGCTGGGCCATGCGCGCGATACGCTCGGCCTCGTCGCCGATGCGCTCCAGATCGGTGATGGTCTTGATGACGGCCACGATCAGGCGCAGGTCGCCGGCCGCCGGCTGGCGGCGGGCCAGCACGCGGTTGCACTCCTCGTCCAGCGCCACTTCCATGGCATTCACCTTGTAGTCGCCGTTGACGACCACCTCGGCCATGCGCTCGTCGCCCTCGACGATCGCCGTCATGGCGTCGGCGAGCTGCTGTTCGACCACGCCGCCCATGGTCAGCACGCGATTGCGGATGTCTTCCAGCTCTGCGTTGAACTGCTGCGAGATGTGCTGTCCGATGCCCATTTTTTCCATCTTCGTCCCCTCTCCCGCCGGCGCGCTCAGCCGTAGCGCCCGGTGATGTAGTCTTCCGTCATCTTCTCCGTCGGGTTGGTGAAGATGGTGTTGGTGTCGCCGAACTCGATCAGGTCGCCCATGTACATGAACGCAGTATAGTCCGATACGCGCGCCGCCTGCTGCATGTTGTGCGTCACGATCACGATGGTGTAACGCGATTTCAACTCGTAGATCAGCTCCTCGATCTTGAGCGTCGAGATCGGATCCAGTGCCGAGGCGGGCTCGTCCAGCAGCAGCACCTCGGGCTCGATGGCGATGGCGCGTGCGATCACCAGACGCTGCTGCTGGCCGCCGGACAGGCCGAGGGCGTTGTCGTGCAGGCGTTCCTTGACCTCGTCCCACAGCGCCGCCCCGCGCAGCGCGTTCTCCACCACCTCGTCCAGCACGCGGCGACTGCGCACACCCTGCAGGCGCAGGCCGTAGGCGACGTTCTCGTAGATGCTCTTGGGAAACGGGTTCGGTTTCTGGAACACCATGCCGACGCGGCGGCGCAGATCGGCGACGTTCACCGACTTGGCGTAGATGTCCTGACCGTCGAGCAGCATGCGGCCCTCGATGCGCACGCCGTCGACCAGGTCGTTCATGCGGTTGAAGCAGCGCAGCAACGTCGACTTGCCGCAGCCGCTGGGCCCGATGAAGGCCGTGACGCGCTGCCGCGGCACGCTCATGGTGATGCCCTTCAGGGCCTGCTTGGCGCCGTAGTACAGATCCAGGCTCTCGACCTGGATGCAGATGTCCTCCTCCTCGATGCGCCGGTCCACGCCGGCCTGCCCGAGGGCGTCCATGCCGATGGCATGGGTAGACACTGTTCGATCGTTCATGGTCGCGTCTCTCGCGTCCGGCCGCGGGCCGGCGTCGTCATTGATCCAGCGCACGGTACTTCTCGCGCAGACGGTTGCGGATGGTGATGGCGGCGATGTTCAGCACCATGATGACCAGCACCAGCAGCAGCGCGGTGGCATACACCAGCGGCCGTGCCGCTTCGACGTTGGGGCTCTGGAAGCCGACATCGTAGATGTGGAAGCCGAGGTGCATGAACTTGCGGTCGAGGTGCAGGAAGGGCGCGTTGCCGTCCAGCGGCAGCGTCGGCGCCAGCTTCACCACGCCGACCAGCATGAGCGGCGCCACCTCGCCGGCGGCGCGTGCCACGGCCAGGATCAGGCCGGTCATCATGGCCGGGCTGGCCATGGGCAGCACGGTGCGCCACAGCGTCTCGGCCTTGGTGGCGCCGAGCGCCAGGCTGCCCTCGCGGATCGCCTTGGGGATGCGCGCGAGGCCCTCTTCGGTGGCCACGATCACCACCGGCAGTGTCAGCAGCGCCAGGGTGATGGACGCCCACAGCAGACCCGGCGTGCCGAAGGTCGGCGCCGGCTGCGCCTCGGGATAGAACAGCCGGTCGATGTTGCCGCCCAGGAAATACACGAAGAAGCCCAGGCCGAACACGCCGTAGACGATCGAGGGCACGCCGGCGAGGTTGTTGACCGCGATGCGGATCATGCGCGTCACCGGCCCCTGCCTGGCGTATTCGCGCAGATACAGCGCCGCGATCACGCCGAAGGGCGTCACCAGCACCGACATCAGGATCACCATGAGCACCGTGCCGAAGATGGCGGGGAAGATGCCGCCTTCAGTGTTGGCCTCGCGCGGTTCGTCGCTGAGAAACTCCCAGACCTTCGCGAAATAGGTCTTCAGCTTGGTGAACACGCCCATGGCGTTGGGCTGGCGGATGTGCACGATCTTGGACAGCGGCAGTTCGACCTGCTGGCCGGCCTGCGTCTCGACCACGATGCTGTCGCGGGCGATGTCGCGGTACAGATCCGACAGCTCCTGCTGCAGGCCTTCGTACTCCGCCTGCAGGCCGGCGCGCTCGGCGGCGATGTCGGCCAGCGCCGCCGGATCGTTCCGGCCGTCCAGTTCCAGGCGCCGGGTGCGCAGCCGCAGCTGCTCGAGCCGGTAGTTGATGCTGCCGATGGCGCCGCGCTCGATGTCGCGGATGGCGGCGAACAGATCCAGGGCGCGCTCCAGTCGCGGCTGCAGCGCGTCCCAGGCCTGGTCGCCGCTGGCGACGCTGGCGCCGGCCTCGCGCACCTCGCGCAGATAGCCGTAGAAATTGCCCCACTCACGGCGCTCGATGGCGACCAGCTCGGGCGGATAGCGGCGCGCCTGGATATCGTGCTCCAGCACCCACATGAAATCCGGCCCCGCCACGTCGCGGTTGCCGGTCTTGAGCAGGTAGCGGCGCAGCGTGACCGCGTCGCCCTCGGGCAGGCGTACGCCGGTGGCGGCCAGCCGCTCGCGCGGCACGTCCTCGTAGGTACCGAGTTCGCCGATGAGGCGCACCACCTGGCCGTCGGCGGCGAGGTAGTCCATCTCCACCACGTCCGCCGGCCAGAAGTGGCCGAGGCCGCGCAGGGCGATCAGGCCCAGCAGGCCGGCGACCATGATGAGACTGGCGCTGACCGCCGCCGCGTTCATCCAGATCCACGGGGCGCCGCTCTTGATCCAGGTCTTCATGGCCGGCCTCACAGCGACGCGTACTTGCGGCGCAGACGCTGCCGCACCAGCTCGGCGAGCGTGTTGAACACGAAGGTGAACATGAACAGCACCAGGGCGGCGAGGAAGAGGATGCGGAAATGCGTGCTGGCGACCTCGGCCTCCGGCATCTCCACGGCGATGTTGGCCGACAGCGTGCGCATGCCCTGGAACAGGCTGAGATCCATCACCGGCGTGTTGCCGGTCGCCATGAGCACGATCATGGTCTCGCCCACCGCGCGGCCCATGCCGATCATCACCGCCGAGAAGATGCCGGGGCTGGCGGTGAGCAGCACCACCCGCACCAGCGTCTGCCAGGGCGTGGCGCCGAGCGCCAGCGAGCCGTTGGTCAGATGGCGCGGTACGCTGAAGATGGCGTCCTCGGCGATGGAGAAGATGGTCGGGATGACCGCGAAGCCCATGGCCAGGCCGACGATCAGCGCGTTGCGCTGATCGAAGCCGATGCCCAGCTCGTTACGCATCCACACGCGCATGTCGCCGCCGAACAGCAGCGTCTCCAGCGGCGCGCTCAGCGCCATCGACGCCCAGGCCATGAGCAGCAGCACCGGTATCAGCAGCGCGGCCTCCCAGCCGTCCGGCACGCGGTGGCGCACGCCCGCCGGCATGAGCCGCCACAGCCAGGCGAACAGCAGCGTGCCGACCGGCAGCACCAGCAGCAGCGCGAACACGCCCGGCAGATGCGCCTCGACAGTCGGCGCCAGCCACAGGCCGGCGAGGAAGCCGAGGATCACCGTCGGCAGCGCTTCCATGATCTCGATGGTCGGCTTGACCAGCTTGCGCATGCCCGGCGCCATGAAATACGCCGCATAGATGGCGCCGCAGATGGAGATCGGCACCGCGAACAGCATGGCGTAGAAGGCCGCCTTGAGCGTGCCGAAGGCCAGCGGCGTGAGACTGAACTTGGGCTCGAAGTCGTTGCTGGCCGAGGACGACTGCCAGACATAGTCGGGCCTGGGGTAGCTCTCGTACCACACCTTGCCCCACAGCGACGACCAGGAGACCTCGGGATGCTCGTTGTCGATGTGCCAGAAGTGCAGGCGGCCGGCGGCGTCCTCGGCCAGGAAGGCGTTCGCGCGCGGCGCCACCGCCAGCCGCCGCAGCGGCCGGTCGCTGACCTGCACGCCCAGGATGTGCTTGCCGGCGGTCGTATGGTAGATGTCCACGCCGCCGCGGACATTCGCGGTCAGGAAACCCTTGCGGGCGAACTCCGGCGCCAGCGCCGTCACCGCCGCCTCGCTGGCGAAGCTGCGGATGCGGCGCAGCATCGGCTGGTTCGCCTCGTCGCGCACCGGGAACCACTGCACGATCTGGCCGTCGGAGCTGGACACCAGCAGCGAGATGCCGCCCGCCAGCATCCGCAGCCCCGTCAGCCGCGTGCCGGGCGGCACCACGCCGAGCTGCTGCACCAGGCGCGGCGCCTCGGGATCGGCGATATCGTAGTAGGCGAGCGTGCCGGTGTCGGTGGCCACGTACAGAGAACGCTGGTCCGGATCGACCAGCAGATGGCGCACCTGGCCGGCGGTGTTGGGCAGTGCGTGCTCGTAGCGCTGCAGGGTCTCGGACTCCTCCAGGAAGGATTCCTCCTTCTGCAGGATGACCAGCAGCAGGCGCTGGTCGGCCGTGAGCGCCGCGACCGTGGTGCGGTCGCTGGACTGCACGGCGATGCGTTCCAGGGCCTGGCCCGCGGCGTCGATCGGCAACGGCTGGTCGCCGAGCGGGAACTCCAGCTGCGGCGTGATCAGGCGCCGATCCCCCGGGAAGCTCACCTTATAGGTATGCCGGGTCACCAGGACCGAGCCGTCGGACAGGCCCAGCGACACGTCGCCCCGGCTGGGCAGGCCCTGGGCGTGGCTGGTGACGGTCACGCCCGCGGGCACCGGCAGGGTGTGTTCGGCGATCGCCCTGCCGTCGTGGGTGGCGAAGAAGCGCACCCGCCCGGCGCTGTCGTAGCGCACGGCGATCTCCGCCTGCTCCTCCATGGCCAGGTGCAGGGTCTCGGCCGCGCCCTCGTCCAGCGGATAGTCGGCCACCGCCTCCGCCGAAGCCGGCTCGAGCAGCGGAAAGACGACATACAGCAGATAGAAGAAGATCAGCAGAATGGCCACGATGACACCGAAGCCGCCGATCATGACACCGTGGCGCGCCACCCAGTCCTTGGCCATGCGCCAGCGGCGCCGGCGCGCCTGGGTGGCGGCGCCGATGCGTGACAGGGGGGATTCCGCGGCGGGCGAGGGGCTGCTCATATCGGCGCATAGCATAGGCGCGCTATATGACAGTATTGTTACAGTCCGGCCGGCCCGGGTTACAGTTTTCACAATTGGGGCATAATGCCCGGGCCCTACGCTGCAGCGGCCCGACCATGGACAGCATCGACCTCAGTCAGCCCGGTCTCTACATCAATCGTGAAATCAGCCTGTTGGCGTTCAACAAGCGGGTCCTGGAACAGGCCCGGGACACCAGCGCGCCGCTGCTGGAACGCCTCAAGTTCCTGTGCATCTCCAGCACCAATCTGGACGAGTTCTTCGAGATCCGCGTCGCCGGTCTGAAGGAGAAGCTCGCCTCCGGCACCGTGCTCCCGGCCGGCCCGGACAACCTCAGCCCGCAGGAGGCGCTGGCCCAGATCAGCGCCGAGGCCCACCGGCTGGTGGCCGAGCAGTACCGCATCCTCAACGACGAACTGTTCCCCGCGCTGGCCGCCGAGCGCATCCGCTTCATGCGCCGCACCGAGTGGACGCCCAAGCAGGCCCAGTGGGTGCACCGCTTCTTCACCCATGAGCTGCTGCCGGTGCTGAGCCCGCTGGGGCTGGATCCGGCACACCCGTTTCCGCGCATCCTGAACAAGAGCCTGAACTTCATCGTCTCGCTGGAGGGCAAGGACGCCTTCGGCCGTTCCAGCCGCGTGGCCGTGGTGCAGGCGCCGCGTTCGCTGCCGCGGCTGATCCAGGTGCCGCACAGCTACAGCCGCGGACCGCACGAGTTCGTCTTCCTGTCGTCGATCATCCATGCCCACGTCGGCGACCTGTTCCCCGGCATGAAGGTGACCGGCTGCTACCAGTTCCGGGTCACCCGCAACAGCGACCTGTTCGTGGACGAGGAGGAGATCGAGGACCTGCTGCGGGCCGTCGAGGGCGAGCTGCTGTCGCGCCGTTATGGGGATGCCGTGCGCCTGGAGGTGGCGGACAACTGCAGCGAGGCCATGACCGACTACCTGCTGCGCCAGTTCAAGCTCGGTACCGAGGACCTCTATCAGGTCAACGGCCCCGTCAATCTCAACCGCCTGCTCGCGATCTACGACCTGGTCGACCGGGCGGATCTGAAATACCCGCCCTTCACGCCCTCGCGTCCCGCGCGGCTGGGGCCCGACGTGAATCTCTTCGAGACCATCCAGGCGCGCGACCTGCTGCTGCACCATCCGTTTGAATCCTTCGTTCCCGTGGTCGATTTCCTGCGCCAGGCCGCCGCCGACCCCGACGTCCTCGCCATCAAGCAGACGCTCTACCGCACCGGTGCCGATTCCGCGGTCGTCAACGCCCTGGTCGATGCGGCGCGGGCCGGCAAGGAGGTCACGGTGGTGGTCGAACTGCGCGCGCGCTTCGACGAGGAGGACAACATCAAGCTCGCCACCCGCCTGCAGGAAGCCGGCGCGCACGTGGTGTACGGCGTGGTCGGGCACAAGACCCACGCCAAGATGGTGCTGGTCACGCGCCGCGAGGGACGGCGGCTGCGCCACTATGTGCACCTCGGCACAGGCAATTACCACGCGCGCACGGCGCGTCTGTACACCGACTACGGGCTGTTCACCTGCGACAAGGCCATCGGCGAGGACGTGCACCGCGTGTTCCAGCTGCTGACCAGCCTCGGCCGCGGCAAGAAGCTCAAGAAGATCGTGCCGGCGCCCTTCAACCTGCACAAGGAACTGCTGCGGCTGATCGAGCGCGAGGCGGACAACGCCCGCGCCGGCAAGCCCGCGCGCATCATCGCCAAGATGAACGCGCTGCTCGAACCGCAGATCATCCGCGCGCTCTATCAGGCCTCGCAGGCGGGCGTGAAGATCGATCTCATCGTGCGCGGCATCTGCTGCCTGCGTCCGGGCGTGCCCGGCGTGTCGGACAACATCCAGGTGCGCTCCATCGTCGACCGCTTCCTGGAGCACACGCGGGTGTTCTACTTCCACAACGAGGGCGACTACGACCTCTATCTCTCCAGCGCCGACTGGATGGGACGCAACTTCTTCCAGCGCGTCGAGGTGTGCTTCCCCATCGAGGACCAGAGCCTGCGCAACCGCATCCTGAAGGAAGGGCTGGAACTGTATCTGGCCGACAATACCCAGGCGTGGATACTCAACAAGGACGGCGAGTACCGCCGCGCGAAACCCGCCAGCAACCAGAAGCCGCGCAGCGCCCAGGCGACGCTGCTGGAGCAGCGCGCCGCGCCGGGCTGACCAGGATCGCCGCCGTCGCCCCCGCCAGCCGCAGCCGCAGCGGCCGGCTGCCGAGCACCGCCACCATGCCCCATTTGACCAGCGTGTTGCTGAGCGCGGCGATGGCGATGGCGGTCGCCGCCACGGCCAGGGTGCCGCCCTGGCGCGCGTATTCGGCCATCGACAGAGTGATCGCATCGACGTCGGTGAGACCGGCGAGAGCCGCGACCAGATACAGGCCCTCGACCGACGCGTAGCGTTCGGTGAGCTTGACGATGACCAGCACCAGCGCGAACAGCAGTCCGAACTTCGAGGCCGCCATCAGGCTGAACGGGTTCTTCACCTGTACCTCCTCGCTCTGCCCCACGGGCCGGCGCCGGCTCGCGCCGAGCCGGTAGAAGGCACCCGCCAGGACGGCGGCGACGGCACCCATGACGGCGAACGGCACCGCGACGTCCCGCACCAGCGGCGCATAGACGATGGCCACGGTGATCACCACGCGCGCGAACATCACCACCCACGCCAGCAGGATGCCGGCCGCGAGGGTGTCGCTGGCCAGCGGATCCGGATCGAGCCGGCTCTGGCGCGCGAAGGTCAGGCTGATGGCGGTCGACGACACCAGTCCGCCGGTGATGCCGGTGACGGCGGTGCCGCGCGACGGGCCGAGCCAGCGCACCGCGACATAGCCGACCAGCGACAGCCCGGAGATCAGGATCACCAGCAGCCACAGCGTGTAGGGGTTGAGGGCCTGCAACGGGTCGACCGGCGCCTTCGGCAGCAGCGGCAGGACGATGAAGGTGGCGATCAGCAGCTTGAGTCCGGCGTACAGATCGTCGGTGCCGATCTTGCCCACCACCCCGTGCAGCGGCTGCTTGAAGGTCAGCACCGCGGTGGTGATGATGCCCAGGGCCACCGCCAGCTCGGCGTAGCCGTACATCACCGCGCCGCCGAGCAGGCAGACGGTGATCGCCGCGATCTCGGTGGTCAGCCCGAGCGCGTCCGGCCGGATACGGTTCTCCAGCACATAGGCGCTGACGATCACGATCGCCACCGCCAGCACCGAGATGATGAACAGCCAGGGCGTGTCGAGGTGCTGCGACAGCCAGGCGCCGACCGCGCCGACCTCGGCGAACAGAATGAAGGTGCGCAGACCGCCGAAGCTCTGCGGATGTTCCGCCGCCTTGTACTTCTCCCGTTCGATGCCCACCAGCGCGCCGATCAGCAGCGCGATCAGAAAATTCCGGACGACGACGACGTCGATCTCGAGCATGCCGCTCTGCCCTTGCCGGTGGATATCGTCACATGATCCCAGAAATCCCCGGCCCACGACACCCGGCGCGGTGCGCTGCACCCATTGCGCGGACTCGTTGGCGGACTTGCTCCGGCGCTCCCGTTCATCGCTCCGCCTCCGGCTGTCGCAAGTCGGCTTCACGGCGTGGCCCGGCCGGCAGCCCTTGCGCCACGGCCGATTCCGTCATCCCGCATACGGGCACATCCGGCGCATGACGGAGTTCGATACGGATAACAGTCTCTACGGGCGGACGAGGAGTTCGATGACGGCATCGGCGCGGAGGCGGGATTCCCCCGCAGTACCGCGGGTATCACGCCCCGGCGCCGCTTGACCTTCATCAAGTCGCCCCGGGCAAA
>JAJJPM010000154.1:0-2621 GCA_032907525.1 Gammaproteobacteria bacterium | reverse complement strand
GCTACTGAGTGGTCCTGCGGCGGACCTCGACCACGTTCGGCAGCTGACCGATGCGGCTCAGCACCCGGCTCAGTTCGCCGATGTCGCGGATCTCCAGGGTCAGGTGCATGTGCGCCGCATAGTCCTTCTTGTCGGTGTGGGTGTTCACGCCGATCACGTTGATCTTTTCGTTGGCCAGCACCGAGGTGATGTCGCGCAGCAGGCCGGCGCGGTCGTAGGCGAGGATCTCGATATCCACCGGATAGACGTTGCCGCCGGCCGCACCGCCCCAGTCCACCTCCAGCAGCCGTTCGCGTTCCTTGGCCGCCAGGCGCAGCAGATTGGGACAGTCGCGGCGATGGATGGTCACGCCCCGGCCGCGGGTGATGTAGCCGACGATCGGGTCCTGCGGCACCGGCCGGCAGCACCTGGCCATCTGGGTGAGCAGATTGCCCACGCCCTCGATGCGCAGGCCCGGCTCGGTGGCGCCGGCACGCGGTGTGCGCGCGATCACCGTCTCCGGCGCGGCCGGCCCCATCAAGTCGTTCACCGCGCCGGCCACCTGTGCCGCGTTGAGATCGCCGTTGCCGATCGCCGCCAGCATGGCCTGCACGCTCGGCTGACGCAGGCGCTCCGCCAGCTGCTCCCAGTTCAGATTGACGATGCCCAGGCGGTTCAGCTCCCGGTCCAGCGTGGCGCGGCCGGCGCTGACGTTGTTCTCGTGGTCCTGCTGCCGGAACCAGTGGCGCACCTTGGCGCGCGCCCGCGAGGTCTTGAGAAAGCCCAGATGGGTGTTGAGCCAGTCGCGGCTGGGCGTGCCCTGGCGGGCGGTGAGGATCTCCACCTGTTCGCCGTTGCGCAGCTCATGGGTCAGCGGCACGATGCGGCCGTTGACCTTGGCGCCGCGGCAGCGGTGCCCGAGATCGGTGTGGATGTGATAGGCGAAGTCCAGCGGCGTCGCGCCCTGCGGAAGGTCGATGACGCGCCCCTGCGGCGTCAGGGCGTAGACGCGCTCGGGAGCGTTCTCGGACTTGAAGCGGTCGACGAACTCGGCCGCCGTGGATTCCTCGTCCTTCCATTCGAGCAGCTGCCGCAGCCAGGCGACGCGCTGCTCCACGCTGGAATCGAAGCGCCCGCCCTCCTTGTAGCGCCAGTGCGCCGCGACGCCCAGCTCGGCGTGTTCGTGCATGGCCCGGCTGCGGATCTGCACCTCCAGCGTGCGGCCGTTGGGACCCACCACCGCGGTGTGCAGCGAGCGGTAGTCGTTCTCCTTGGGGTTGGCGATGTAGTCGTCGAACTCCCTGGGGATGTGGTGCCAGAGGCTGTGCACGATGCCCAGCGCGGCGTAGCAGTCGGCGTCGCGTTCGACGATGACGCGCACGGCACGCACGTCGAAGATCTGATCGAAGGGCAGGTTCTTGCGCTGCATCTTCTTCCAGATGCTGTAGATGTGCTTGGGTCGCCCGCTCACCTCGGCCTGGATGCCGGCGGCCTGCAGTTCGCGTGTCAGCTGGCGCACCACGCGGTCGATGAAGCGCTCGCGGTCGACGCGGCGCTCGTCCAGCTGCGCGGCGATCTCGCGGTAGGCCTCCGGGTCGAGGTGGCGCAGCGACAGGTCCTCGAGCTCCCACTTGATCTGCCAGATGCCGAGGCGGTTGGCGAGCGGCGCGTAGATCTCCAGCGTCTCCTGGGCGATGCGCCGCTGGCGCTCGGGCGGGAGATGTCTGAGGGTGCGCATGTTGTGCAGGCGGTCGGCGAGCTTGATCAGCACCACCCGCACGTCCTCGGCCATGGCCAGCAGCAGCTTGCGCACGCTCTCGGCGTCGTGATGGTCGCGGCGCGCGCCGCCGGCCTGGGTATCCTGCAGGCGGCCGATGCGGCCCATCTTGGTGACGCCGTCGACCAGGTGCGCGATGCGCTCTCCGAACTCCCGTTCGAGCTCGTCCAGGGTGACCGCCGAGTCCTCGACAGTGTCGTGCAGCATGGCGGCGGCCAGCGTCTCGTAATCGAGATTCAGCGCATCGAGGATCTCGGCCACCGCCAGCACATGAGAGAGGTAGGGCTCGCCCGACAGACGCAGCTGTCCGCCATGGGCGCGCCGTGCCGTGGCCAGCGCGCGCGCCAGCACTTCGCGCTCGGCAGCCGGCCGCTTGCCCGCCAGCGCCGCCAGCCAGGCCTCGCTGCCCGGCTCGGTCCGCCCGGCGGCGGAATCGGACGTGATTACGCTGTCCATTCAGACGCTCTCCGTTGACTCTGAAAGACCCATTTCATCCACGGAAGCACACGGAAGGCACTGAATTGAAACAGCGTCGTGAACCCCCGGCTCGGCACCCGACGGATGGAGAGTGCTTTCGTGTGAAACGTATGGCCCGTCCGTGTCGTTCCATGTGGTTCCGTGGCAAATGCGGATGTTGGGTCGATCCCACGACGACACAATAGCAGGAGCGTGCGGCCAATACCTATATAGGGGCGCGATGGCGCGTACCTGCGCAGTGATGCGGCCCCGTAGACACCGTTATCCGCGTCGGGTCCCGTAACGTGCCGGAAGTGTTCGTGTGTGGAGTGAAGAGCTGACCGTGGCGCAGGGCTGCCGGCCGGGCCACGCCCTTCCGCCTCCGGCTGCCGCAAGTCGGCTTCACGGC
>JAJJPM010000153.1:0-11148 GCA_032907525.1 Gammaproteobacteria bacterium | reverse complement strand
CTTGCCGGTCTGGCGGTCGCCGATGATCAGCTCGCGCTGGCCGCGGCCGATCGGCACCATCGCGTCGATGGCCTTGAGGCCGGTCTGCACCGGCTGGTCGACCGACTTGCGCGCGATGACGCCGGGGGCGATCTTCTCGATGGGCGAGGTCCTGGCGGCGTTGATCGGACCCTTGCCGTCGATCGGGTTGCCGAGCGCGTCGACGACGCGGCCGAGCAGGCCCTCGCCGACCGGCACCTCCAGGATCTTGCCCGTGCACTTCACCGAGTCGCCCTCGGAGATGTGCTTGTACTCGCCGAGAATCACCGCGCCGACGGAATCGCGCTCCAGGTTCAGCGCCATGCCGTAGACGTCGCCGGGGAACTCGATCATCTCGCCGGCCATCGCGTCGGCCAGGCCGTGGATGCGGGCGATGCCGTCGGTCAGGCTGACCACGGTACCTTCGGTACGGGCCTCGGCGACGGTCTGGAACTTCTCGATGCGGCTTTTGATCAGCTCGCTGATTTCAGTGGGATTGAGTTGCATAACCATTCCTTATCAGTGACTCAGGGCCGTACCCAGGCGGGTCAGCTTGCCCCGGACCGAACCGTCTATGACCAGGTCGCCGGCACGCACCACCGCGCCGCCCATGAGGGTCGGGTCGGTGATGAATTCGAGCTGCACGTCGCGGCCGAAGCGCTTCTTCAGCGCGTCCGCGATGGCCTGCTTCTGGGCGTCCGTGGCCGGGAACGCGGTGATCAGCTGCGCCTTGATGGCGCCTTCCGCGTCGTGCTTGAACTGCTGGAACAGGCCGAAGATCTCCGGCAGGACCACCAGCCGGCGGCGCTCCGCCAGCAGCCGGATCAGGTTGCGGCCGTCGTCGTCCAGGCGCCCGCCCCCCATGTCGGTCAGGACGTCGATGAACAGCGCGGCCAGCTGATCCGGCGTGACGCGCGGATTGTCGAGCAGCTTGCGCATGTCGGGGTCCGCCGCGACGTGGGCCGCCAGCTCGAGCATGTCCGACCAGGCCGCCAGGGCCTGCCGCTCGCGCGCCAGCTTGAACACCGCCTGGGCGTAAGGTCGTGCGATCGTGGTGAATTCCGCCATGAGCGTGCGCCTAGATCTGTGCGGCCAGCTTGTTCAGCAGGTCGTTGTGGGTGTTGGCGTCGACTTCGCGCTCCAGGACCTTGCTGGCGCCGGCGATGGCGATGGACACCACCTGGGCGCGCAGGCCCTCCTTCGCGCGGTTGACCTCCTGACCGATCTCGGCACGGGCCGCAGTCAGGATGCGCTCGCCTTCGGTCTTCGCATCGGCCTTGGCCTCGTCGACGATCTCCGCGGCGCGCTTCTCGGCCTTGGCGATGATCTCCTGGGCCTGCTGCTTGGCCTGATGCAGCACCTCGGACGCGCGCTTCTGCGCCAGCTCCTGCTCGTGCCTGCCACGCTCGGCGGCGGCCAGACCGTCGGCGATCTGCTTCCGGCGGGCCTCCAGCGCGTGCATGATCGGCGGCCACACGAACTTCATGCAGAACCACACGAACACGGCAAACACGATCATTTGCGCGATGAGTGTGAGATTGATATTCATGCCGTTACCTCAAGTCGTAGGAAGACGGGTGAATGCCGATTGACCGGACTTCAGCCCCCGACGACGGCGAACAGCACGTACAGGGCGATACCGACCGCGATCATCGGCACGGCGTCGACCAGACCCATGACGATGAAGAACTGGGTGCGCAGCATGGGGATCAGCTCGGGCTGGCGCGCGGCGCCCTCCAGGAAACGGCCGCCGAGAATACCGATGCCGACCGCGGCGCCGAGCGCGCCCAGGCCCATCATCAGAGCGCCAGCGATGTACAGCAGAGCATTTGCCATTTCCATGATTGTCTCCTAGCTAAATTGTTGAAGAGTTGAGGAATCGAGGTTGTATACGAAAATCGGAATCAGTGGTGTTCCTGGTGCGCCATGTCCAGGTAGACGATGGTCAGCGTCATGAAGATGAACGCCTGCAGCGTGATGATCAGGATGTGGAAGATCGCCCAGCCGAGCTGCAGGAAGCCGCCGAAGATGCCCAATGCCCAGCCGGCGCTGTACATCAGCGCGATCAGGATAAAGATGGTTTCGCCGGCGTACATGTTGCCGAAGAGTCGCAGCGCCAGGGAGACGGGCTTGGAGATCAGCGAAACGCCTTCGAGGACGAGGTTGGCCGGCGCGCCGAGCTTGCCGAAGGGCTGGAAGGCCAGTTCGCCGAAGAAGCCGCCGGCACCTTTGATCTTGATGGAGTAATAGAGCATCAGCAGGAACACGAACAGCGCCATGCCGAAGGTGACGTTGGGGTCGGTGCTCGGCACCACCTTGAAATAGACGTGGTGCGGATCGGCGCCGAACAGCTCGCCGATGCGCTGCGCCGCCCATGGCAGCAGGTCGACCGGGATCAGGTCCATGAAGTTCATCAGGAACACCCAGCAGAAGATGGTCAGCGCGAGCGGTGCGACCATATCGTTTCTGGCGCTGAACGATCCGCGCACGCTGGTGTCGATGAACTCGACGATCCACTCGGCGAAGTTCTGGCCGCCGGCGGGAACGGCTGCCGTGGCACGCTTGGCGACCTTGCGGAAGAAGTAGAACAGCACGAAGCCCAGCACGATCGACCACAGCATGCTGTCGACGTGGATCGCCCAGAAGCCCATGGCCTTGGCGTCTTCGGGGGTGTGCGCGAAGGACCAGCCGTGCTCGGGGTGCAGACCGTAGGTCCAGTTCTGCAGGTGATGTTTGATGTACTCGCCGGAGGTAAGGGTGTCGCCAGCCATTACGTTTTGCGTCCGTGATCGATCCAAGAAAACATCCAGGCCATCTGCCCGGCTACGAAGGCCGCCATGAGCGGCAACGGCGTGAGCTGCAGCGCACCGATACCGACAGCGAGCAGGCCGCCCACCACGAACAACCGCTCGATGCTGGAAAAATAAAACGACCGCAGATGCCGATGCGCATCGGCGTGTATCTGTCGCTTGCCCCGCTGCAGGCGCCAGGCCAGCAGCAACGTGTTGGACAGTGCCGTGGCGGCCCCGAACAGGGCGGCCAGTGCCGCGGGCGTCCCGCCGTAGAAGTATCCGGCCGCCGCCGCCGCCGCGGTCAGGAAGGCCTGGATACTCAGAATCGTACGCATGCCGCGGCGGTCTCAGCGCGGGGGCGGCGAACACCCCTGTGTTCGAGCCGGCTGCCCGGTGACGCGCGGCGGAAGGATGCGGTCGTCATGTGCTGTTGCAGTGACCGGCCCGTGCGTGCCGGCGCGCATTATAGGGACTTCGGGGTCGGGGGGTCAATGATAGGGAGATAAAGAAAGATTATAACCCCGAGGCCAGTGAGGAGGGCGGAGTGAGGAGGGGACAGACTTAAAAGTCTGTCCCCTTATCGCCAGTATCCGCGGGGCCCCGTCTCTTGCCACCGGTTGCATGCCCCCATACGTGTCCCGCCAGGGTCTTTGCAATGAATTCTTTCCGTGTATTTCCGTGTGCTTCCGTGGCTCGAAAGGGGTTGCTCCTCACTCCTCACTCCTCACTCCTCACCCCCCGACCGGATCTTCTCGAGAATGCCGTCCAGTTCGTCGAGGCTGTTGTAGCTGATGACGAGCCTGCCCTTGCCGCCGCGGCCCTGATCCAGCGCGACCTTCGCGCCCAGGCGTTCGGCGAGCTCCTCTTCCAGGCGGCGGATGTCGGGGTCTATGCGCCGGGGGGGCGCCGGCGGTCTGGCGGCGCCGGTCACCAGGCGCTTGACCAGCTTCTCGGTCTCGCGCACCGACAGGCCGCGCGCCACCACCTGGCGGGCGGTATGGATCTGATCGTTGCCGCCGAGCGCCAGCAGCGCCCGGGCATGACCCATCTCCAGCTTGCCGGCCTCGACCAGGGCCTTGACCTCGTCGGCCAGCTCCAGCAGCCGCAGCAGATTGCTGACGGCGGCGCGGGAGCGCCCCACCGCCTCGGCGGCCTGCTGGTGGGTCAGCTCGAACTCCTGGATGAGGCGCTGCAGGGCGCGGGATTCCTCCAGCGGGTTCAGGTTCTCGCGCTGGATGTTCTCGATCAGCGCCATGGCGATGGCGGCGCGGTCCTCGACATCGCGCACCACGGCCGGGATGTCCTGCAGGCCGGCGAGCTGGGCGGCCCGCCAGCGGCGCTCGCCGGCGATGATCTCGTAGCGGGTCTGGTTGCCGGGACCCTGGCCGATCGGGCGCACCACGATGGGCTGCACCACGCCCTGGGCCTTGATGGAGTCGGCCAGGTCCTGGAGCGTGTCCTGGTGCATGTCATGGCGCGGCTGGTACTTGCCGCGCTGGATGAGGTCCACCGGCAGGGTGCGCAGCGTGCCGTCGACCGGCTCGGCCGCGGCCGTACCGGCCTGGACGCCCGCGCCCGGCCCGGTCGCCGCCGCGGGCGCCTTCGCGGCCCCGCCCAGCAGCGCGTCGAGACCGCGCCCCAATCCTCGTTTCTTCGTCGCCATGGTTGCTAAGGATAACCGTCCGGGTACATCGGGTGCCAATGGTTCATTCAAAACCAAAGGCCGTTAGCCACGAAACCCACGAAATCCACGAAAGAGGACGAGTGCTGCCATTTATGGTCGAGGCCTTCCGTGGCAATGCCCCATGCGGCCGCGGTGTGGGGCATCGCGCTCAACCTTCGGCCCTACGACCACCACATACACCTTTCGTGGATTTCGTGGGTTTCGTGGCTAACGGCCTTTGGTCTTCCTTGGCGCGCCTTCGTGTTTCTAGATTTTGACGTTCAACCCGTGACCGTCCCCACCGCCGCCTGCGCGCGCTCCTGCTCGCGGCGCACCAGTTCGCCGGCCAGGGCGAGGTAGGCGACCGCGCCGCGCGAGGCCTTGTCGTACTTGAGCACGGGCAGGCCGTGGCTGGGCGCCTCGGCGAGGCGCACGTTGCGCGGCACGATGGTGCGGTAGACCTTGTCGCCGAAGTGTTCGACGAGCTGCTCGGAGACCTGCATGGCCAGATTGTTGCGGGCGTCGAACATGGTGCGCAGCAGCCCCTCGATCTCCAGCTCCGGATTCACCGACTGCTGGATCTGGCCGACGGTATCGACCAGCGCCGACAGGCCCTCCAGGGCGTAGTACTCGCACTGCATGGGTATGAGCACGCCGTGGGCCGCGCTCAGCGCATTGACGGTGAGCATGTTCAGCGAAGGCGGACAGTCGATCAGGATGTAGTCGTAGCGGTCGAGGACGTGGACGAGCGCCGCGCGCAGCCGCTGGCCGCCGTCCGGCGCCTTGAGCAGCTCCACCTCGGCGGCGGTGAGATCGCTGTTGCCGGGCAGGACATCGTAGCCGGCCGCTTCGCTGGCGATGATCGCCTGCTCGATGTCGATCTCGCCGAGCAGCACGTCGCAGCTGGAATACTCGACCTCGTGCTTGTCGACGCCGCTGCCCATGGTGGCGTTGCCCTGCGGATCGAGATCGATGAGCAGCACCCGCCGGCGCGTCATGGCGAGCGCCGCGG
Source organism: Gammaproteobacteria bacterium (assembly GCA_032907525.1). Taxonomy (GTDB): domain Bacteria; phylum Pseudomonadota; class Gammaproteobacteria; order Thiohalobacterales; family Thiohalobacteraceae; genus JAHJQQ01. Next base: position 5,663 of record JAJJPM010000153.1, on the reverse strand, counting down.
CGAGATTGATGCAGGAGGTCGTCTTGCCGACGCCGCCTTTCTGATTCGTGACTGCGATGATGCGTGCCATAGTCCGGGTCGGGTGTTGGTGGTGGTGAATCCGTCGTGCGGCGCTCAGCCCGCGGCGCGCGGCCGCATCTCGATGAGGTGGCGCTGCGCGTCCATGCCCGGCACGGTCAGCCGATGCGCGGCCGTCACCAGCGTCGGATCGGACAGCGCCTCGACCTCGGCCAGCGGATAGATGCCCTTCATGGCGAGGATGCGTCCGTCGGGCGCGCACAGCGGCGCGCAATGCCGGTACATCTCGTCCAGCGACGAGAACGCGCGGCTGATGATGGAATCGAACGGCCGCTGCGGCCGGTAGTCCTCGATGCGCACGTTCTCGACCCCGACATTGCCCAGGCCGAGGTCGGCCGCCGCCTGGCGCACGAAGCGCAGTTTCTTGCCGCTGGAGTCGAGCAGCACCAGCTGCCAGTCGGGACGGGCGATGGCCAGCACGATGCCGGGCAGGCCGGCGCCCGTGCCCACGTCCAGCACCCGCGGGCCCTTCATGAAGGGCAGCACCACCAGGCTGTCGAGGATATGCCGCGTGAGCATGTCCTGCGGCTTGCGCACCGAGGTCAGATTGTAGACACGGTTCCACTTCACCAGCAGGGCGATGTAGTCGAGCAGCAGGCCGCGCGCGCGCGCGTCCAGTTTCAGGCCTGTCTGCGCGAGACCGGCGGCAAGGGATTTGTCGAGTTCCATGCTTCTCCACATGGCGCGCTGGGCGCGCCCGACGGCGACGCTCACGCACTCAGGCGCGCGAGGCCGCCCTTCTTGATATGCACCAGCAGCAGCGAGACCGCCGCCGGCGTGACGCCGGGAATGCGCGCCGCCTGGCCCAGCGTCTGCGGCCGCTGCTGGCGCAGCTTCTGGCGCACCTCGGCGGACAGGCCCTGGACGCGATCATAGTCCATGTCCGGCGGCAGAGGCTGCTGTTCGTGGCGGCGCTGGCGCTCGATCTCGGCCTGCTGGCGCTCGATGTAGCCCGAATACTTGGCCTGCACCTCGACCTGCTCGGCCACGCGTCGCGGATCGGCGCCCATGTCGCCATCCGTCCCCGGCGCCGACCCGATGCCGGGCGCCGCGGTCAGCACGGCATAGCTGATCTCCGGGCGGCGCAGCAGTTCGAGCGCGCGCTGCTCGCGCACGAGCGGCGTCTCCAGATGCGCGTTCAGCATATCGGCGGCGGCGCTGCGCGGCCGTACCCACAGATCCTGCAGCCGCTGCCGTTCGCGTTCGATGGCCTCGCGATGCGCCTCGAACGCGCGCCAGCGTTCGTCGTCGACCAGGCCCAGCTCGCGGCCGACCGGCGTCAGGCGCAGGTCGGCGTTGTCCTCGCGCAGCAGCAGGCGGTATTCGGCGCGGCTGGTGAACATGCGGTAGGGCTCGCTGGTGCCACGGGTGATGAGGTCGTCGATGAGCACGCCGATATAGGCCTCGTCGCGTCCGGGCCACCAGGGCGCGCGGCCCTGCGCCTTGCGCGCGGCGTTCAGGCCGGCGATCAGGCCCTGCGCGGCGGCCTCCTCGTAGCCGGTGGTGCCGTTGATCTGGCCGGCGAAGAACAGGCCCTCGATGACCTTGGTCTCCAGCGAATACTGCAGATCGCGGGGATCGAAATAGTCGTACTCGATCGCATAGCCGGGGCGCGTGATGTGCGCGTTCTCGAAGCCGCGGATCGAGCGCACCAGTTCCAGCTGCACGTCGAAGGGCAGGCTGGTGGAGATGCCGTTGGGGTAGATCTCGTGGGTGTCCAGGCCTTCGGGCTCGACGAACACCTGGTGCGCGTCCTTGTCGGCGAAGCGGTGCACCTTGTCCTCGATGGACGGGCAGTAGCGCGGACCGACGCCTTCGATCACGCCGGTGTACATGGGCGAGCGGTCCAGCCCGCCGCGGATGATGTCGTGGGTGCGCGCGTTGGTGTGGGTGATATGGCAGGGCAGCTGGCGCGGATGTTCCGCGGCCGAGCCCAGATAGGAGAACACCGGCACGGGATCGTCGCCGTGCTGCACCTGCATGACGCCGTAGTCCAGGCTGCGGCCGTCGATGCGCGGCGGCGTGCCGGTCTTGAGGCGGTCGACGCGCAGCGGCAGTTCCCGCAGGCGCGCGGCCAGGGCATTGGCGGGTTCGTCGCCGGCGCGCCCGCCGGCATAGTGCGACAGACCTATATGGATGAGGCCACCGAGAAAGGTGCCGACCGTCAGCACGACGCTGGGCGCGGCGAAGCGCAGGCCCATCTGGGTGACCACGCCGGTGACGCGCCCGCCCTCGACCACCAGATCGCTGACCGGCTGCTGGAAGATGCGCAGGTTCGGCTGGTTCTCCAGCGCGGCGCGCACTGCGCGCTTGTACAGGGTGCGGTCGGCCTGGGCGCGGGTGGCGCGCACCGCCGGCCCCTTGCTGGCATTGAGGATGCGGAACTGGATGCCGGCACGGTCGGTGGCCCGCGCCATGAGACCGCCGAGCGCGTCGATCTCCTTGACCAGATGGCCCTTGCCGATGCCGCCGATGGCGGGGTTGCAGCTCATCTGGCCGAGGGTCTCGACGTTGTGCGTCAGCAGCAGGGTGCGCGCGCCGAGGCGTGCCGCGGCCAGGGCGGCCTCGGTGCCGGCATGGCCGCCGCCGACCACGATGACGTCGAACTGATCCTGAAACTGCATGCGCGTGTCCACCCGCGGGACGATGGGTGCAAATCGGACCGGAAACTATACGCCAGCCCGGGCGAACTTGGCCAGAAAGCCGACGCCGCGGCGATCCCGCGCCCGCGGCCCGGTCACTTGCCGATGCAGAAACTGGAAAAGATCCGCCCCAGCAGGTCGTCGCTGGAAAACTCCCCGGTGATCTCGTTCAGCGCCTGCTGGGCGAGGTGCAGCTCCTCGGCCAGCAGCTCGCCGGCGCCCCGTTCCTCGAGCTGGGCACGGCCGAAGCGGACGTGCTTCCAGGCCCGGTCCAGGGCATCGAGGTGGCGGCGGCGGGCGGTGAAGCCGTGCTCGGTCTCGCCGGCGTAACCCATGCACTGCTTGAGGTGGGCGCGCAGGGCGTCGAGGCCCCGGCCCTCCCGCGCGGACAGGTAGAGGCGGTCGGCGGCGGCGTCCGCGATGCCGCTCGGCGCATGGCCGCTCAGATCGATCTTGTTGTGGATCAGGGTGTGCGGCAGCCGCTGCGGCAGGCGGTCGAGGATGTGCTGGTCGGCCGCCCCGAAGCCCTGCTGGTCGTCGATCACCAGCAGCAGCCGGTCGGCGGATTCGATGGCGCGCCAGGCGCGCTTCATGCCCTCCTGCTCGACGGCGTCGCCGCTGTCGCGCAGGCCGGCGGTGTCGATCACGTGCAGGGGCATGCCGTCGATCTGGATGTGCTCGCGCAGCACGTCGCGCGTGGTGCCGGCGATGGGCGTGACGATGGCCGCCTCGTGGCCGGCGAGGGCGTTCAGCAGGCTGGACTTGCCGGCGTTGGGCCGGCCGGCGATGACGACGGTCATGCCTTCGCGCAACAGGCGGCCCTGGCGGGCGCCGGCCTGCAGGTCGGTGAACTGCCGGTCGAGCGCGCGCAGCTGATCGCGGATCGCGGCGTCGCCGAGGAAGTCGACCTCCTCTTCCGGGAAATCGATGGCCGCCTCGACGTACATGCGCAGCCGGATCAGGGCGTCGACCAGGGCGTGCACGCGCCGCGAGAATTCGCCCTCGAGCGAGCGCATGGCGGCGCGCGCCGCCTGCGCGGTGCCGGCGTCGATGAGGTCGGCGACGGCCTCGGCCTGGGCGAGATCGAGCTTGTCGTTGAGGAAGGCGCGCTGGGAGAACTCGCCGGGGCGGGCCAGGCGCGCGCCGAGTTCCAGCACGCGCGCCAGCAGCAGGTCCATCACCACCGGCCCGCCGTGCCCCTGCAGTTCCAGCACGTGCTCGCCGGTGAAGGAATGCGGCGCGGGGAAGTACAGCGCCAGGCCGTGATCGATGTGCGCGCCGTGCGCGTCGGCGAAGGCGTGCAGTTCGGCGACGCGCGGCACCGGCAGGCGACCGAGCAGCGCCCGGGCGATCGCCGGCGCCTGCGGCCCCGAGACGCGCACGATGCCGACACCGCCGCGCCCGGGCGGCGTGGCAATGGCGGCGATGGTGTCGGTCATGGCCGCGGCGCTTCACTTCCCGCCCTGCTCCACGCGCCTGGTGATCACCCACTGCTGCGCGATCGACAGCACGTTGTTGGTCACCCAGTAGAGCACGAGACCCGACGGGAAGAAGGCGAAGAACACCGTGAAGATGAACGGCAGCGCCATCATCACCTTCGCCTGCACCGGGTCCATGGGCGCGGGATTGAGCTTCTGCTGGATGAACATGGTGACGCCCATGATCACCGGCAGCACGAAATACGGGTCCTTCGCCGACAGGTCGGTCAGCCACAGGATGAACGGCGCCTGGCGCATCTCGACGCTTTCCAGCAGCACCCAGTAGAGCGCGATGAAGACGGGGATCTGGATGACGATGGGCAGACAGCCGCCGAGCGGATTGATCTTCTCGGTGCGGTACATGTCCATCATCGCCTGGTTGAGCTTCTGGCGGTCGTCGCCGTAGCGCTCCTTCAGCGCCTGCAGGCGCGGCGCGAGCTTGCGCATCTGCGCCATGGACCGGTAGCTGGTCTCGGACAGCTTGTAGAAGGCCAGCTTGATGAGCACGGTCAGGATGATGATGGACCAGCCCCAGTTGCCGACCAGGGCGTGGATCTTCTCGACCAGCCAGAAGATCGGCTTGGCGATGACGGTCAGCATGCCGTAGTCGACGGTCAGCTCCAGGCCGGGTGCGACCTCGGCGAGATGATCCTGCAGCTTCGGACCGACGTACATGCGTGTGCCGAACACCTGGGTCGCACCGTCGGCGACGGCGACGGTCGGTCCGACCATGCCCAGCACGTAGCGCCCGCCTTCCAGGCCGCGGCTGTAGTAGTGGTTGGTCTCGCCGGCCGTGGGGATCAGCGCGCCGAGGAAGTAGTGCTGGATCATCGCGGCCCAGCCGTCGGTGATGTCGCGCGCCAGGGGCGACTTGGCCAGGTCGTCGAAATCCAGCTTCTCGTACTTCTCCTCGGGGCTGTAGATCACGCCGCCCAGATAGGTGTAGATGAAGCGGTTGCCGCCGTCGGCGGTCGGCTGCGCGCGCTGCAGCTGGCGGTACTGGCGACCGCGCCACTCGCCGCCCGAGTGGTTGGCGACCTCCTGCTCGAGCGTGAGCACGTAGGCGCCGCGTTCGACGCGGTAGCGCTTGGTGACGGTGACGCCCTCGGGGCTGGTCCAGGTGAGCGGGATCTCCAGCGCATCCTGCCCGGGCTGCAGCCGGTACTCGGTCTGCGGCGCGCTGAACACGACGTGATGCGTCGGCTCGGTGCCGGTGGTGCTGCGCAGCCCCGACTGGATGATGAAGAAGTCCGAAGCGGCGTCGTTGAGCAGCCGCACCGGGACGTCCGGCCGGCCGGATTCCTGCGGATAGGCGAGCAGATCGGCGCGGACCAGATCGCCGCCGCGGGTGTCGATGTCGAGGTCCAGCACGTCGGTGACGACACGCACGCGCACGGCGCTCGCGGCGGCTGCGGGCGCGGCTTCGGCCGGGGCGGCGCCGGTGGCGGGGGCGGCCGCCGGCAGA
>JAJJPM010000152.1:0-11356 GCA_032907525.1 Gammaproteobacteria bacterium | reverse complement strand
CCGTGTGTTTCCGTGTGCTTCCGTGGCCATAATGGGTTTGCTCCTCACTCCTCACTCCTCACTCCCAGAACCTCGAACGTCATTCCCTCCAGGTCACCCAGGATGTAGGTCGCCGGCGCCGCAACCCCGCCGACCGTGCCCGGATTCACCACCAGACTCTCGCCACCCTTGATGTTGGCCACGCGCGTCACGGCCGCGCAATGGTCGTGGCCGCAGCAGACGATGTCCCAGTCGCCGGTCGTCGCCATGGCCTGGGCATAATGCGGATAGTGGACCAGGAAAATGCGTTTGCCGGCGAGTTCGATGCCGGCATCCTGGCCGTAGAACTTCACCACGCTGGACGGCTTCGAGGCGATGCGCGCCATCATATAAAGATCGCCGGCGTTGTTGCCGTGGATGACGTGTACGGGCAGGCCGAGCGGCTGCAGCACATTGAGCGTGCTCGGCGCGACCACGTCGCCGCAGTGCAGCACGGCCTCGGCACCGCGCGCCTTGGCATCGCGCACGGCGGCTTCGAGCAGGGCGCGGTTGTCGTGGCTGTCGGAGACGATGGCGATTTTCATAAATGCAGGTTCTAGGGCCGAGGTTCTAGGTGCTAGGTAAAGGATATTGCCTCGGCCCTAGTACCTAGAACCTCGGCCCTGCGGTTATCAGAAATTAGGTTTCTCCGGCGCGTCCTTGTACATCTGCACGCTGGCGAGGATTTCCTTCTTCGCTTCCTCGACGCCGGCCCAGCCCTCCACGCGCACCCATTTGCCCTCGTCGAGATCCTTGTAGTGCTCGAAGAAGTGTGCGATCTGTTCCAGCAGCATCTCGGGCAGGTCGCGGAAATCCTTGACCTTGCGGTAGAGGTTGCAGAGCTTGTCGACCGGTACGGCCAGCACCTTGGCATCGTCGCCGGATTCGTCGGTCATCTTCAATACGCCCACCGGCCGGCAGCGCACCACCGACCCCGTGATCAGCGGCACCGGTGTGAGCACCAGCACGTCCACCGGGTCGCCATCCGCCGACAGGGTGTGCGGCACGTAGCCGTAGTTGCAGGGGTAGTGCATGGCCGTGTTCATGAAACGGTCGACGTACATGGCGCCGGATGTCTTGTCGACTTCGTACTTCACCGGGTCGCTGTGCGCGGGGATCTCGATGATCACATTGATATCGTTGGGCACATCGCGGCCCGAATCGACGCGGTCCAGGTTCATAACGGGGCGGCCTCGGCGCAAAGAAAAAGGGCCGGTAGTATACACCGGCCCTTTATAAGATTTTTCTGAATTACCCGAAAAACACTTTCAACACGAAGGCGCCCAGGGCGCGCGAAGGAATAATCTATTATCAGTAAACGAGATTTCCTTTGTGCGCCTTCTGCGCCTTTGCGTTCAGGGGTTTTCTTTTTGTAGCGCAGGGGGACAGACTTGAGTCTGTCCCACACCCGCCATTTTTACAGCAGCGGCACGATCAAGAGCGCCACGATATTGATGATCTTGATCAAGGGGTTGATGGCCGGGCCGGCGGTGTCCTTGTAGGGGTCGCCGACGGTGTCGCCGGTCACTGCGGCCTTGTGGGCCTCGGAACCCTTGCCGCCGTGGTGGCCGTCCTCGATGTACTTCTTGGCGTTGTCCCAGGCGCCGCCGCCGGTGGTCATCGAGATGGCCACGAAGATGCCGGTGACGATGGTGCCGAGCAGCACGCCGCCCAGGGCCACCGGACCCAGCACCAGGCCCACGATCACCGGGACCAGCACCGGCAGCAGCGAGGGCACGATCATCTCCTTGATGGCGGACTTGGTGAGCATGTCCACGGCCTTGGAGTAGTCCGGCTTCTGGGTACCCTGCATGATGCCGGGCATTTCCCGGAACTGGCGGCGCACCTCGTTGACGATGCCGCCCGCGGCGCGGCCGACGGCCTCCATGGCCATGGCGCCGAACAGGTAGGGGATCATGCCGCCGATGAACAGACCGATGATGACCATGTGGTCCGAGAGATCGAACGACAGCGTCTTGCCGGCCGCCTCCAGCCCGTGGGTGTAGTCGGCGAACAGCACCAGCGCGGCCAGACCGGCGGAGCCGATGGCGTAGCCCTTGGTCACCGCCTTGGTGGTGTTGCCCACCGCGTCCAGCGGGTCGGTGATGTTGCGGATCTTCTCGTCCAGCCCCGCCATCTCGGCGATGCCGCCGGCGTTATCGGTGATCGGACCGTAGGCGTCCAGGGCGACGATGATGCCGGTCATGGACAGCATGGAGGTCGCGGCCACCGCGATGCCGTACAGGCCGGCCAGCTCATAGGCGCCCCAGATGGAGGCGCACACCGCGATCACCGGCGCGGCGGTGGCCTTCATGGATACGCCCAGGCCGGCGATGACGTTGGTGCCGTGACCGGTGGTCGAGGCCTGCGCGATGTGGCGCACCGGCTTGAACTCGGTGGCGGTGTAGTACTCGGTGATCCACACCATGGCGGCGGTCAGGGCCAGGCCGATGAGCGCGCTCCAGTACAGGTTCATCGCCGACAGCGTCGAGCCGTCGCCCAGGGCCACGCCGTCGCCCATCAGCCAGGTGGTGATGGGATAGAAGGCGATGGCGGCCAGCACGCCGGAGACGATCACGCCGCGGTACAGGGCGTTCATGATCTTGCCGCCCTCGCGCACCTTGACGAAGAAGGTGCCGATGATGGAGGCGATGATGGAGGCGCCGCCCAGCACCAGCGGATAGATCGCCGCGGTGTCGCCGGCGTCCTTCAGCATCAGGCCGCCGAGCAGCATGGTGGCGATCACGGTGACCGCGTAGGTCTCGAACAGGTCGGCGGCCATGCCGGCGCAGTCGCCGACGTTGTCGCCCACGTTGTCGGCGATCACCGCCGGGTTGCGGGGATCGTCCTCCGGGATGCCGGCCTCGACCTTGCCCACCAGGTCGGCGCCGACGTCGGCGCCCTTGGTGAAGATGCCGCCGCCCAGTCGCGCGAAGATGGAGATCAGCGAGCCGCCGAAGGCGAGGCCGACCAGCGGGTGCAGCGGATCCTCGACGCCCATCTGCAGCAGGATGCCGTAGTAGCCCGCCACGCCGAGCAATCCGAGACCGACCACCAGCAGGCCGGTGATGGCGCCGCCGCGGAAGGCCACCTGCATGGCGGCGTCCAGGCCGCTGCTGGCGGCTTCGGCGGTGCGTACGTTGGCGCGTACGGAAATGTTCATGCCGATGTAGCCTGCCAGGCCGGAGAACACCGCGCCGATGGCAAAGCCGATGGCGGTCGGCCAGCCGATGAAGATGCCGATCAGCACCAGCAGCACGATGCCGGCGACACCGATGGTGGTGTACTGGCGGTTGAGGTAGGCCGAGGCGCCCTCCTGCACCGCCGCGGCGATCTCCTGCATGCGCGCGTTGCCGGCCGGTTTGGACAGGATCCAGCCCACCGACAGTGCGCCGTAGACAATGGCGCCCGCCGCACAGAGCAGCGCGAAAATTAGCCCAGCAGACATGAAAATTCCTCCTATTAGTAGTGGGTGCGCATTATTCGTAGGGGGTTGCCGGTCGACCTTGACCCGGGTCAAGGGGCCTTGAACTCCGTCCCTGGCTTGAAGCCGAAGACACGCTCCAGGTCCAGCTCGCGGATCAGCCGGTCGACCGCCGCCTGCCCGTGCTCGCGCTGGATCTCCGCCAGGATCAGCCGCGCCGAGTTGCGGTTGTAGCCGCTGCCCAGCCCGATCTGCACCTGCAGGAGTTCACGCGCGCGGTCTATATTCATTGGTGTCAAATAAAATCCCTAGATGGCCACGAAATCCGCGAAACCCACGAAAATTTAGTATTACGAACACCAAACCCATTTCGTGGATTTCGTGGCTAAGATCTTTGTTTTGCGCACCGTTGTGTCCGCCATGGCGGAAATCAGAACGAAAAACAAAGGGGCGCTCAGGCCCCTTTGTCGTTCTTTGTCACTTCTTCAGATCGAACTTGCCGAGTTTCTTCGGCACCGCGACGTTCTTCAGGCGAACGTACTGCGGCAGGCCGTTCTTGTAGGGCGGATAATCCTCGCCCTTGATCAGCGGCTCCATGTAGGTGCGGCATTTTTCGGTGATGCCGAAGCCGTCCCGGGTGATGAAATCCTTGGGCATCATCTTCTCGACGTTGGCGACCTTGGACAGCGGGGCCATGCCGACCTTCCACTTGAAGGGCTTGTCGGAGATGCGGTCCACGGTCGGCATCACCGAGTTGTGGCCCTTGAGGGCGAATTCGACCGCGGCCTTGCCCATGGCGTAGGCCATGTCGACGTCGGTCTTGGAGGCGATGTGGCGCGCGGCGCGCTGCAGGTAGTCCGCCACGCCCCAGTGATATTTCAGGCCCAGGCCCTCCTTGATGATGGAGGCCACCACCGGCGCGACACCGCCGAGCTGGGCATGGCCGAAGGCATCGCGCAGGCCCTGATCGGCGAGGAACTTGCCGTCCGGGCCCTTCACGCCTTCCGAGACCACCACGGTGCAGTAGCCGAACTTCTTCACCAGGCCGTCGACCTTGGCCAGGAACTTGTCCTTGTCGAAGGTGACCTCGGGGAACAGCACCACGATCGGGATTTCGGTGTCGGGGGTGGAGGCCAGCGCGCCCGCGGCCGCGATCCAGCCGGCGTGGCGGCCCATCACCTCGAGGATGAACACCTTGGTCGAGGTCGCGGCCATGGAGGCCACGTCGAAGCTCGCTTCGCGGGTGCTCACCGCGATGTACTTGGCGACCGAACCGAAGCCCGGGCAGTTGTCGGTGATGGGCAGGTCGTTGTCGACGGTCTTGGGCACGTGGATGGCCTGCACCGGGTAGCCCATCTTTTCGGACAGCTGCGAGACCTTGAAGCAGGTGTCGGCGGAGTCGCCGCCGCCGTTGTAGAAGAAGTAGCCGATGTTGTGCGCCTTGAAGACTTCGATCAGGCGCTCGTACTCGGCGAGGTTCTGCTCCAGGCTCTTGAGCTTGAAGCGGCAGGAACCGAATGCGCCCGACGGCGTGTGGCGCAGCGCCTTGATGGCGGCGGCGGATTCCTTGCTGGTGTCGATGAGATCCTCGGTCAGCGCGCCGATGATGCCGTTGCGGCCGGCGTAGACCTTGCCGATCTTGTCCTTGTGCTTGCGCGCGGTCTCGATGACGCCGCAGGCGCTGGCGTTGATCACCGCGGTCACGCCGCCCGACTGGGCATAGAAGGCGTTGCGCTTGGGCGCTTTCTTGCTGGCCATGTTCAGGTACTCCCCCGTGCTGTTTCGTCTGTTAAGGGGATGGATTTCAAATCCGTCCCCCGGGTTGGTCAATGGCCGCGGAACCACACGGAAATACACGGAATACGGAGAAGCGGCCGACCGTTCGATATCGGTGTGTTTCCGTGTGGTTCCGTGGCCATATTGAGAAAAGGGCTTCTTACACGCTTTGCTGCTGCTTGGCCAGGTAGTCCGCCTGCACCTGCAGCAGCGTCACCACGCATTCGGCGAGGTTGTCGTATTCCTCGACGCCGGTGCCGTACATCTGGTGTACGCGGTAGAAGAACTGGCAGCGGTAGCGCTCGGCGCCGGTCTTCACCACCAGGAAATGGCAGCCGTCGACCGTCCAGTACAGGGTCGGGCAGGGGACCATGTCCGTGGTATGGCGGTACAGCCGCACCTCGGTCTCCGCCAGTTCCACGTCGATGTCACGTCCGTAGCGCTCGCGCAGCGTCGTCTTGACGGTCCAGAGTTCGGATTCGTTGAAGTCGGGGATGTTCTGCATGGTCGTCGATGGCATGGACTCGTCGGGCAGGTCGCGGCGCTCGGTCCGGATTGCGCGGTGCCGGTGTCGGGGCGCGCAGACCCGCGGGCGTGAAGCATAGCCCAGGAGCAGGTTTTTTCCATGCGCTTCGTTGACTTAAACCTGCGGCACGGGGTAGCTTAAACGGACGCAACGGCCGGGGCCATCTAAAAAATTGTATACGCCCATGGAAAAATCTTAAGTTTGCGGGGGAAACGGCATTTACCGACCAGGGGAGTTGATCAGCCTTATGAGAATCGTATTACTCGGTGCACCCGGGTCCGGCAAGGGAACCCAGGGCAAATTGTTGGAGGAGCGTTACAGGATCCCGCAGATCTCCACCGGCGATCTGCTGCGCGCGGCGGTGGCTGCCGGCACGCCCCTGGGCCGCATGGCCAAGGCCGCCATGGATGCCGGGCAGCTGGTTTCAGACGAGGTCGTGCTGGGCATGATCCGTGAGCGCCTGGCCGAGCGTGATACCCACAACGGCTTCATCCTGGACGGTTTTCCCCGCAACATCCCGCAGGCACAGGCGCTCGACCAGCTGCTCGCCGAGATCGGCAAGCCACTGGAGATGACCCTGCTCATCGACGTCGATTTCGATGCCCTGATGCAGCGCCTCACCGGCCGCCGCACCTGCGGCTCCTGCGGCTGGGCCTGCAACGTCTACCTCTCCCCGCCGCGCGTCGACGGCATCTGCGACATGTGCGGCGGCAATCTGCACCACCGGGCCGATGACAACGAAGAGACCATCGGCAACCGCCTGCGCGTCTACGAGAGTCAGACCGCCCCGCTGATCGAGTACTACCGCGGTCAGGACAAGCTGCGCACCGTGCAGGGCGTCGGCGACATCCGCGACATCTTCACGGCCGTGACCAAGATCGTCGACGGTCTCGCCAGCCGCGAGCCGGTGCGCCAGCCCAAGGTGGCGCGCAAGTCCGCCGCCAAGGCCATTGCCGCCCAGCGCGCGGCGACCCTGCAGGCGAAGGCCGGGGAGGCGGTTCCGGCGAAGCGGCCCGCTGCCACAGCCCGGCCGGCGACTGCCGAGGCGCAGGCCGAGGCCGCGCCGAAGCCGACGAAGAAGGCCGCGGCCAGTCCGGCAGCCGCCAAGAAGGCTCCGGCGAAGAAAACCGCCACAAAGAAGGCCGCGACAAAGAAAGCTCCGGCAAAGAAGGCCCCGGCGAAGAAGGCCCCGGCGAAGAAGGCCACGGCAAAGAAGGCTCCGGCGAAGAAGGCCGTAGCGAAGAAGCCGGTCACCAAGAAGCCCGTGGCGAAGAAGAAGGCCGCCGTCGGGAAGAAGGCCACGGCCAGGAAGGCGCCGGCCCGGAAGGCCGTGACGAAGAAGGCTCCGGCCAGGAAAGCGCCCGTCAGGAAAGCGCCTGCCGGTAAGGCCGCCAAGAAGTCCACCAGGAAGTCCACAGCGCGCAAGCCCGCCGCGAAGAAGGCCGCAGCGAAAAAGAAGTCGGCGGCCCGCAGGCGCTGAGACCGTCGCCGGCGGACCGGGCGGATGTGGCCGCCCGGTCCGCCCCTCTCTCCGGTTCCCCGAATCTACCCCGTAGGGTGCGTCGAGGCGCAGCCTGACGCACCAGATCTAGCACCACGGTGCGTCGCTGCGCCGACGCACCCTACGGATCCGTCTCCCCGGACTACCCCTGGGCATCCCGTCCCTTGCCCACCGCGCGTCGGTCCACCCAGCGGTCGACGGCCCCCCAGAAGCGTTCCGCCAGGCGCGTATGCCAGGGGCGGTTGCGCCACCAGCGGTAGTCGATCTCCTCGCTGTCCCTGAAATCGCGGCGGAACAGCGCGGCCGCCGCCTCGGCGAACTCCACGTCGTCGATCTCCTGATTCGCTTCCAGGTTCCAGCGCAGGTTCCAGCGGTCCTGATTGCTCGAGCCGATGGACGTCCAGTCGTCGATCAGGGTGACCTTGCCGTGCTGGAAGCGCGGTGCGTATTCATAGATGCGCACGCCGGCCCGGAGCAGGCTCCCGTAAAAGCGTCGGCCGGCATGCCGCACCGCCGGCACGTCGGTGTGCCGGCCTGGCAGTAGCAGACGCACGTCGACGCCGCGGCGGGCGGCACGCGCCAGGCGGCGGCGCAGCTTCCAGGAGGGCACGAAATAGGCCGTCGCCAGCCAGATGCGGCGGCGGCTGCGGTTCAGCTGCTGCAGCAGAGAGCGCTTCAGTTCGTTGCGGCCGTCGCCGCCGGCCAGGCTGATGCGTCCGACCTGGCGCCCGGCCGCCTCCGCGGCGGCCAGCGGCGCGACGGGGCGGGGCGCCCAGCGCGCCCAGTTCTGGGCGAACGCCTGCTGCCAGTCGCCGACCAGCGGGCCGCGGACTTCCACCATCAGGTCGTGCCAGTACAGCGGGCCGCGGCTGGATTCGGCGAAGTCGTCGGTCAGCCCCGCCCCGCCGACGAAGGCGCAGCGGTCATCGACGACCAGCAGCTTGCGGTGGTCACGGAACAGGCTGCGCCGCAGCCTGCCGAGGGCGATGGGGTTGTAGAACGCGAGTTCGCAGCCGGCCCGGGTGAGCGCGTCGCGGTCGGCGCTCTGCAGTCCGCGCGAACCGAAGTCGTCGAACAGCAGGCAGACGCGGACTCCGCGCCCTGCCGCCGCCGTCAGTGCGTCGATGAAGCGCGCCATCACCGCGCCCGAGGCCACCAGGTACATCTCCAGCAGCACCTGCCGGTGCGCAGCGGCGATGGCCTCCAGCATGGCGGGAAAGAACGCTCCGCCGTCGACGAGCAGCCGGAAGCGGTTGCCGTGGCGCCAGGGGAAGCGTGTCGCTGCGGGGTGGGTTCTCACAGCCGCGACGCTAGCGGAGTGCCGCGCCGCGGGCAAGCGCCGGCGTGTCCGTGAAGGGCAAACCCGCTATCATGCGGCCACGTGCGACATCATCCGACGACTGGCGAGGCGCGGCCCGACGTGTTGTGGAGACTGCTGGACATCTGCCTGCTGCGGGCCGGACCCCAGGACCTGCCGGCCTCGCGCCCGTTCCTGGCGCTGACCCTGGCAGGCTACGCGCTGGTCAACGTGCTGGTGTCGAGGCTCAGTCTGGGCCTGCGCGAGGCCGTGGCGGTGAGCCTGCTGGATACGCTGCTGCTGGCGGCCTTCGCCCAGGTCGTGCTGCGCATCGCCGCCAGGCCCGAACGCTTCACGCAGACGCTGGCCGCGCTGGCGGGCACCGGCCAGCTCCTCGGACTGCTGGCCCTGCCGCTGGTGGCCGGCATGCTCAAGGCACAGGCCGCCGGCGGGACGGCCTCGGGCCTGGCGCTGGCCTGGCTGGGCGTGCTGATCTGGAGTCTCGTGGTGCTCGGCCACATCCTGCGGCACGCCCTGGCGGTGCGGCTCGCGACCGGCATCGGCATCGGCGTGCTCTACAGCCTCGCATCGATCATGATCATGCGCTCGGTGTTCCCCGACGGGGGCTGAAAACCCCATTCCAGAGATGCGGGTTTCCCGCTCATAGCGTTCGTGGATTTCGTGGGTTTCGTGGCCATAAGCGATTTTCAGAGGCGGACATGCACATTCACATCCTCGGTATCTGCGGGACCTTCATGGGCGGCATCGCGCTGCTGGCGCGTGCGGCGGGGCATACGGTGTCGGGTTCGGACATGAACGTCTATCCGCCCATGAGCACGCAGCTCGAGGCGGCCGGCATCGCGCTGCAGGAGGGTTACCGCCCCGAACATCTGCGGCCGGCGCCCGACCGGGTCGTGGTCGGCAACGCCCTGTCGCGCGGCAACCCGGCGGTGGAATACCTGCTGGACCAGGGGCTGGCCTACACCTCCGGCCCGCAATGGCTGGCCGAGGAGGTGCTCGCCGGTCGCTGGGTGCTGGCGGTCGCCGGCACCCACGGCAAGACCACGACCAGCAGCATGCTGGCGTGGATCCTGGAGTACGCGGGCCTGCGCCCGGGCTTTCTGATCGGCGGCGTGCCGGGTAATTTCGGCGTGTCCGCGCGCCTGGGCGAGGGGCCGTTCTTCGTCGTCGAGGCGGACGAATACGACACCGCCTTCTTCGACAAGCGTTCCAAGTTCGTCCACTACCGGCCGCGTACCGCCATTCTCAACAACCTCGAGTTCGACCACGCCGACATCTTTCCTGACGTCGCGGCCATCCAGAAGCAGTTCCATCACCTGGTGCGCACGGTGCCCGGCAGCGGGCTGATCGTCAGCAATGCGGACGACGCCCGCCTCGCCGAGGTGCTGGACATGGGCTGCTGGACGCCGGTGGAAAAGGTCTCGGCGGGCGCCACCGACGCGCTCTGGCAGGCCAGCAAGCTCAGCGCCGACGGCAGCCGCTTCGAGGTCATCCTGGGCGGCGCGCTGCAGGGCGAGGTGCGCTGGGACCAGCTCGGCGACCACAACGTGCACAACGCCCTGGCCGCCATCGCCGCCGCCCGCCACGCCGGCGTGCCGGTCGCACAGGCCATCGCCGCGCTCGGGGAATTCCGCGGCGTGAAGCGCCGCATGGAGGTGCGCGGCGTGGCGCGCGGCGCGACGGTGTACGACGACTTCGCCCACCATCCGACCGCGATCGAGACCACGCTCGCGGGCCTGCGCGCCCGGGCGGGCGACGCCCGCATCCTGGCGGTGCTGGAACCGCGTTCCAACACCATGCGCCTGGGCGTGCACCGCGCCGCGCTCGCCCCGGCGCTGGCGCTGGCCGACCGCGTCTGGCTGTACGAGCCGCCGGGCCTGGGCTGGGACCTCGCCGACGTCGCCCAGGCGGCGACGCCGCCCACTGCCGTCCTCGACAGCATCGACGCCCTCGTCGCCGCCATCGCCGCCGAGGCGAAGCCGGGCGACCACATTGTCGTCATGAGCAACGGCGGCTTCGGCGGCATCCACGCGAAGCTGCTGGCGGCGCTGGGGTGAGGGGGGCGAGTGAAAGTTTTTGAAGGCCGATATCAACCGCTGTAGGCTACGCCGACCATGACCACGCCCGCGCGACGACCCATTGCACTGGCCATCACCGGGGCCTCCGGGGCGCAATATGCGCTCCGGCTGCTGCAGTGTCTGATCGAGGCGGGCGAGGCGGTCTGGCTGATGGTGTCGGAACCGGGGCAGATCGTCGTCGGCATGGAGACCGATGTGAAGCTGCCGGGGCGCCCCGCGGAGATCCAGCGGTTTCTCGGTGATCGCTACGGGGCGCACCCCGATCAGCTGCGCGTGTTCGGTCAGAAGGAGTGGACGGCGCCGCTGGCGAGCGGGTCCAGCGTCCCGCGCGCACTGGTGGTCTGTCCCTGCACCATGGGGACCCTGGCGGGCATCGCCGCCGGCATGAGCGACAACCTCATCCTGCGTGCCGCCGACGTGATCCTCAAGGAGGGCCGCAAGCTCGTCCTGGTGCCGCGCGAGACCCCCTTTTCCGCGATCCATCTCGAGAATATGCTCAAGCTCGCGCGTCTCGGCGCGGTGCTGCTGCCGCCCAACCCGGGCTTCTATCACCGCCCGCAGTCGCTCGACGACATGGTGGATTTCGTCGTCGCCCGGATTCTCGATCAGCTCGACATCCCTCACGCGCTGTCGCGGCGCTGGGGGGGTGATTGAGCGGAGAGCCACGAAACCCACGAAATACACGAAAGGCCATGAACGGGGAAAACCGCCGTGT
>JAJJPM010000151.1:0-11250 GCA_032907525.1 Gammaproteobacteria bacterium | reverse complement strand
CCGTGGATTCCGTGGCCATAAAGGGTTTTGCTCCTCACTCCTCACTCCTCACTCCCTGCCCATGAGCCCCCGCATGAGTGGACGATATTTTTGGAGTCCACCACAGACTTGGTTGCGGCCGTGGGCTTTGGCGGCGTACAGCGCGCGGTCGGCCAGGGTGAGCAGTTCGGTCAGGCCGAGGTCGGGGTCGCTGGCCGTGGAGGCCAGCCCGATGCTGACGGTGATGGCATGGCCGGCGGGCCGCAGGGCCTCGATCTCCTGGCGCAGCGACTCGGCCCGGCCCTGGGCCTCCCGCAGGCCGCAGCGCGGCAGCAGCACGGCGAATTCCTCGCCGCCGAAGCGCACGGCGATGGTGTCCTCGCGGAGCTTCTCGGAAAGCAGGTTGCCGAGGGCCTCGAGGATGCGATCTCCGGTGATGTGGCCGTAATTGTCGTTCAATTTCTTGAAATGGTCGATATCCAGCAGCATCGCCGTGACCGGCTGGTTGCGCCGGTCGGCCAGGAACTGCTCGCCGTGGTCGAGCAGGAAGCGCTTGTTCCGGACGCCCGTCAGGCTGTCGGTAATGGCCAGCCGGTGCATCTCTTCGGTCTGGCACTTCAGCGCCGCGAACTGCTGCTTGATGAGCAGCAGCGAGCGGATGCGCGCCAGCAGGATCTCCGGCACGATGGGTTTGCTGACGAAGTCGTTGCCGCCGGCGTGAAAGACCTCCACCTGGCGGTTCTCGCCGTCGTCGGCCGAGGTGATGACCAGGACCGGCATCTCCTGCTGGGACATGCGCAGCTTGGCGCGGATGGCGTGCAGAAGGTCGCCGCCGGTCATGCGGCCCTTCAGGTAGAAATCGGTGATCACGATGTCGAAGCCGCAGCTGCAGCCGTCGCGGCCGGCCTGCTGCAGGAGCTCCAGCGCCTCCTCGGCCGTGATGGTGTGGGTGACCTGCAGGCCGTGCTTCTCCATCAGGCGGATGGTCTGGGCGGCCGCGGTCGGGCTGTCCTCGACGTAGAGGATGCGCCCCACCAGGCCGCAGTTGCAGCGCGAGACATTCTTGATGAACTCGGCGAACGCCCGGTAACCCAATGATTTGTCGAAGTAGTCCGTGACCCCGGCCGCGAAGCCCTCCCGCAGCAGCCGCTGGTCGGCGTCGCCGGAGACGACCACCACCGGCGTGTACTGATGGGTGCGGTCCGAGCGCACCCGCCGGCTCAGGTCCAGGCCGTCCATGTCGGGCAGCATCAGGGAGGTGGAGATCAG
Organism: Gammaproteobacteria bacterium; assembly: GCA_032907525.1. Lineage (GTDB taxonomy): Bacteria > Pseudomonadota > Gammaproteobacteria > Thiohalobacterales > Thiohalobacteraceae > JAHJQQ01. The sequence continues at coordinate 10,002 of JAJJPM010000151.1, read as the reverse complement.
GTCGAAGCGATCTTCCTGCATGCGGGCGATCGCTTCCTGCCCCGTTCCGCAATGGGTGATGCGGGCGTTGGGCATTTCCTCTTCCACCACACGGGTCACGATGGTCCGGGCGAGCTCCGAACCATCGACCACGAGGATGCGGGTCAGGCGTTGATTCATGTCTGCAAGGGCCGGTTGGTGCCTGGGCGTCCTGCCCGGGCTGCCCCCTGCTATCGGCGCAGCAGCCGCCAGCCTTAGACGGCGGCCGCCGTCAAGTGGGTTCGATGGCCCGCAGATGGCGGCCGACGGCCAGCCAGGAACCGGTCAGTCCCAGGCCCACGCCCGCCGCCAGCAGCAGTCCGACCCCTTCCAGGGACGGACCGCTGAGCAGAAAGCCGCTGTCGTAGAGCCCGGCGAGGCGGCGCACCGGTTCGTCCAGCAGCCACAGTCCGACGGCGACCAGGAGCCAGGCGAGCAGGGCGCCCAGAAGGCCGTACCAGAAGCCGCCGTACAGGAAGGGCCGGCGGATGAAGGCATCGGTGCCGCCGATGAGCTTGCAGACCTCGATCTCCTCGCGCCGGTTCTGGATGTCGAGGCGGATGGTGTTGCCGACGATCAGCAGCACCGCCAGACCCAGCAGCGCACCGACCACCAGCACGCCGCGCCGGCCGATGTCCATCATCGCGGAGAAGCGCTTCACCCACTGCAGATCGAGCTGGGCCAGCTCCACCTCGGGCAGGCGGCCCAGTTCCTCGACCAGCGCCTCGATGGGCTGGTCGGGCGCGGTATTCGCGGCGGGCTGCACGATCAGCACGCTCGGCAGCGGATTCTCGTCCAGCGCATCCAGCGCCTCGCCGAAGCCCGACAGTTCGCGGAACTCCGCCAGCGCCTGGTCGCGGTGCAGGGTGCGGACCGTGTCGATGCGGGGCCAGTCCCGCAGCTCCTCCGCGAGACGGTCGGCGCGTGCATCGCTCACCGACTGCCGCAGGAACAGCGAAATGCTCGTGGTGCCGTCCCAGCCGGCGTTGAGGCGCTGCAGATTGTCCAGCAGCACCAGCAGGCCGCTCGGCAGGGCGAGCGCGATGGCGATCACCGCGACGGTCATCAGGCTGGAGAAGGGCGCGCGATACAGGCGCCCGAGGCTGGCGACCAGCACCTGGGCGTGCAGCCGCGCCTGCGTGCGCAGCCACTGCTTCGCGCCCGGGCGGGTGCGCCGGGTCGCGCCGGGGCCGGCCGGCGCGGGCGCCGGCGCGCGCTGTCTGCGGTTGCGTCTCACGCCGAAGGGATCCCGCCGGTCTCGATCAGGCGGCCGTGGTCCAGCCGCAGGATGGGGTAGTGCATATGCGTGATCAGATCCAGGTTGTGGCTCGCGATCAGCACCGTCACGCCGACCTGATTGAACTGCGCGAACAGCTGCATGATCTCGCGCGACAGATCCGGGTCGAGGTTGCCGGTGGGCTCGTCGGCGAGCAGCAGCATCGGCTTGTTCACCACCGCGCGCGCGATGCCGACGCGCTGCTGCTCGCCGCCCGACAGCGTGATCGGATAGGCGCGCTCCTTGCCGAGCAGGCCGACCTTGTCGAGCGCGGCGCGCACGCGCCGGCCGATCTCGTCCGTGGCGTAGCCCGAGATCACCAGCGGCAGCGCGACGTTGTCGAACACGGTGCGGTCGAACAGCAGCCGGTGGTTCTGGAAGATCATGCCGATGCGGCGCCGCAGGAAGGGCGTGCCGCGGCGCCGCACCCGCGCGAGGTTCTGGCCGTCGATGAAGATCTGTCCCTGATCGGCGCGCTCGATCAGCGTGATCAGCTTGAGCAGCGTGCTCTTGCCCGCGCCCGAATGCCCGGTGAGAAACGCCATCTGCCCGCGCGGCAGATGGAAGTTCAGCCCGCTCAGGGCCTCGAAGCCGCCGGGATAGCGCTTGCTGACGTTCTCGAAGCGGATCATGGGCTGAGTGAGGCGTGAGGTGCGAGGCGTGAGGCGTGAACTGTAAAATCCCTTTTTTGGCCACGGAAGAACACGGAAGAACGCGGAAAAATGCTATTGCAACAGCCCAACAACCAAGCAGTGCGGTCGTTATCTGGGCTCTTACACTCTCTATTTTCCGTGTTCTTCCGTGTTCTTCCGTGGCCAAAAACGGTTTTGCCTTTCACGCCTCACTCCCCGAACAGCGCCGCCACGAACTGGTCGGCGTCGAATTCGCGCAGCGCCTCACTCCCCGAACAGCGCCGCCACGAACTGGTCGGCGTCGAATTCGCGCAGGTCCTCGATGCCCTCGCCGACGCCGATGAAGCGGATCGGTACGCCGAGGCGCTTGGCGATGGCGAAGATGATGCCGCCCTTGGCGGTGCCGTCGAGCTTGGTGAGCGTGATGCCCGTCAGCCCGACCGCGTCGTTGAACTGCAGGGCCTGGTTCAGCGCGTTCTGGCCGGTGCCGGCATCGACCACCAGCATGACCTCGTGCGGTGCGCTGGCGTCGAGCTTGCCGAGCACGCGCTTGATCTTCTTGAGCTCCTCCATGAGGTTCGACTGCGTGTGCAGCCGCCCGGCGGTGTCGGCGATGAGCACGTCGACGCCGCGCGCCTGCGCCGACTGCAGCGCATCGAAGATCACCGAGGCCGAGTCCGCGCCCTGCTGCTGCGCGATCACCGGGATGCCGTTGCGCTCGCCCCAGACTGTCAGCTGCTCGACCGCGGCGGCGCGGAAGGTGTCGCCGGCCGCGAGCATCACCGATTTGCCGGCGTCCTGCAGGCGGCGCGCGAGCTTGCCGATGGTCGTGGTCTTGCCGACGCCGTTGACGCCGACCATCAGGATCACGAACGGCTTCTTCGCCGCATCGACCGTGAGCGCCCGGCTGCACGGCCGCAGGATGGCGGCCATGTCCTCGCGCAGCGCAGCCATCAGTGCGTCGGCGTCGGTCAGCTGCTTGCGCGCCACGCGCTGGGTGAGGTCCGCGATGATGCCCTGCGCCGCGTCGACGCCGACGTCCGCGACCAGCAGCTGGGTTTCGATATCCTCGAGGAGGGCCGCGTCGATCTGCTTGCGCCCGAGCACCAGGTTGGCGATGCCCTCGGTGAGTCCGCTGCGGGTTTTCGAAAGACCGGCCTTGAGGCGCGCGAACAGGCCGCCTCCCGGGGCGGGCGGCTGCTCCGCGGCCGCGGCGGGCTGCTCCTGATTCTGCGCGGGTTGCTCGGCGGGCCTGTCGCCGCCGTCGTCGCCGGATTTCTTGCGTCCGAAACCAAATATCATCTTTGCGGTCATTAGGAGAATTCGAGGGACCGGCTTATCCTACCACCCGGCCTCGCCCAAGGTAACACGAGGGATTATGGAAAACCCGACACTGCAACGGATCACACGGTTCACGCTGCTGTTCCTGGTCATGACGCTGCCGGTCGCCGTTCCCGCGGCCGAGCCGGCCGGCGAGCCGGACAGCCGCACCCACGAGTTCATGCTTGACAACGGCATGAAGCTCATAGTCAAGGAGGACCACCGCGCGCCCGTGGTCGTATCGCAGGTGTGGTACAAGGTCGGCTCCAGCTACGAGCGCGACGGCATCACCGGCGCTTCGCACGTGCTCGAGCACATGATGTTCAAAGGCACGGAGAAGCACGGGCCGGGCGAATTCTCGCGCATCATCGCCGAGAACGGCGGACGCGAGAACGCCTTCACCAGCCGCGATTACACCGCCTATTTCCAGAGTCTGGAGAAGAGCCGCCTGCCGGTCGCCTTCGAACTGGAATCCGACCGCATGCGCAACCTGCGGCTGGAGGAGGCCGAGTTCGCCAAGGAAGTGAAGGTGGTCATGGAAGAGCGGCGCCTGCGCACCGAGGACAATGCGCAGTCGCTCACCTACGAACAGTTCAACGCAGTGGCGTTCCTGAACAGCCCCTACCGCATCCCCATCATCGGCTGGATGGGCGACCTCCAGAACCTGAAGCTCGACGATCTGCGCGCCTGGTACCGCAAGTGGTACGCGCCGAACAACGCCACCCTCGTGGTCGCCGGCGACGTCGATCCCGGGGAGGTCCGCGCATTGGCCGAGCGTCATTTCGGTCCGCTCGAACCGGACACGGTCGCGCCGCCCAAGCCGCGCCCAGAGATCGAACAGCGCGGCGAGCGCCGCATCACGGTGAAGGCGCCCGCCGAGGTGCCCTATCTGATCATGGGCTACAAGGTGCCGGTGCTGTCGACCGCCGAACGGGACTGGGAGCCCTACGCGCTGGAAGTCCTGGCCGGCATCCTCGACGGCGGCGACAGCGCGCGGCTGTCGCGCGAGCTGGTGCGCGGCAGTCAGATCGCCGTCAGCGCCAGTGCCGGCTACAACCTCTACGACCGGCAGGAGAGCCTGCTCATGCTCGACGGTTCGCCGGCCAACGGCCACGACGTCGCCGCCCTGGAGCAGGCGCTGCGCGCGCAGATCGCGAAGCTGCGCGACGCGCCCGTCGCCGCGCAGGAGCTCGAACGCGTCAAGGCGCAGGTCCTCGCCGATCGCGTCTATCAGGAGGATTCCGTGTTCTACCAGGCCATGCAGATCGGCCAGCTCGAGACCCTCGGCCTCGGCTGGGAGCGCATGAACGAGTACCTGCCGCACATCCAGGCGGTCACCGCCGGGCAGGTGCAGGAGGTCGCGAAGAAATATCTCATCGACGACCGCCTCACCGTCGCGGTGCTCGATCCGCAGCCCATGGACGGCAAGGCCCGCGCCGGCGCGGCGGCGATGGGAGGCGGCCATGGTCATTGATCCGCGCGGCTGGTTCTATGCAGTGGTCTGCGCGCTGGTCTGCTTCACGGCGCCGGCCGCGGCCATGGCGCCCATCGAGCACTGGCGCACCGACAACGGCGCGCGTGTCTATTTCGTGCCGGCGCCGGAGCTGCCCATGGTCGACGTGCAGGTGGTGTTCGACGCCGGCGGCGCGCGCGACGGCGGCCGGCCCGGCCTCGCGCAGTTCACCCATCACCTGCTCGACAAGGGTGCCGGCGGCCTGAGTGCCGACGACATCGCCGCCAGGCTCGAAGGCGTGGGCGCGCGCATGGGCGGCCAGTCGCTGCGCGACATGGCGGTGCTGACGCTGCGCAGCCTGAGCGACCGCAAATACCTCGAGCCCGCCCTGGAGGTGTTCGCACAGGTGCTGACGCGTCCGGACTTCAACGCCGCCGACGTCGACCGCGAACGCGAGCGCCTGCTGATCGGCCTGCAGTACGCCCAGCAGCAGCCGGGCGAGGTCGCGGAGAAGGCGTTCTACGCGGGCCTGTACGGCGATCATCCCTACGCCGCGCCGCCGGAGGGCACGGCGGAAAGCCTGAAGGCCATCGACCGCGCTGCGCTGCGCGACTTCCACGCACGCTACTACGTCGCGCGCAATGCCGTCGTCGCCATTGTCGGCGATCTGGACCGCGCGCAGGCCGAGGCGCTGGCCGCGCGGCTGACGCGCGGGCTGCCGGAAGGCGAGCGCGCGCCGAAGCTGCCGCCGGTGCCGGAACTCTCCGAGGCCGTCGAGCGGCATATCGAACACCCCTCCAGCCAGACGCACATCCTCGTCGGCCAGCCCGGCATGCGGCGCGACGATCCCGACTATTTCGCGCTGTACGTCGGCAACTACGTGCTGGGCGGCGGCGGCCTGGTGTCGCGGCTGAGCACCGAGGTGCGCGAGAAGCGCGGCCTGTCGTACAGCGTCTACAGCTACTTCCTGCCGATGGCGCAGCAGGGCCCGTTCCAGATGGGGCTGCAGACGCGCAACGATCAGGCGGACGAGGCCCTGAAGGTGCTGCGCGCCACGCTGGCGCAGTACGTCGCCGAGGGTCCGACCGCCGAAGAGCTCGAGGCGGCCAAGAAGAACATCACCGGCGGTCAGGCGCTGCGCATCGACAGCAACCGCAAGATCCTCGAATACCTCGCCGTGATCGGTTTCTACGATCTGCCGCTGGACTATCTCGAGACCTTCAACGGCAAGGTCGAGGCCCTCACGCTCGAACAGATCCGCGACGCCTTCAAGCGCCGCCTGCAGCCGGCGCGCATGCTCACGGTGCGGGTCGGCGGCGGGTGATCGTCCCATCGGTGTCGCCGCGTGGCCCGCGCGCCATGCGGCGATGTCTTACACCGCTGTCGCGTCTCGCCGCTTGCATTGCCGCAGCGAGCGGCTAAGCTTGGTCGGCGGCGACGGGTCAAGGACTGGCCCGCGCCGCGGACGATTCACCGACAACGCCAACAACACGGAGAAAATGCCATGGAACGGTATGCCTCTCGCGGGGTGCTCTGCGCCCTTTGTCTGTCCACCCTCTCGCTGTCGCTGCCCTCCACCGCCTGCGCGGTACTGATCTCGGAAGTGCTCTACGACGGCGCGGCCGGCGACGCCGGCAACGTCTTCATCGAGCTCTACGGCGCGCCCGGCACCTCGCTGGACGGCTGGTCGCTGGAAGGCGTCAACGGCGGCGACGGCAGCGTCTACCGCAGCATCGTGCTCAGCGGTACCATCCCGGCCGACGGTGTGTTCGTCGTCGCCGACGGCAGCGGCGGCGTGACCAACATCGCCAACGCCGATCTCGTCGCCGGCGTCGATCTTCAGAACGGCCCGGACTCGGTGCGCCTGCTCAATGGCACCACCGTGATCGACGCGCTCGGCTACGGTGATTTCACTGGCCTGTTCTTCGCCGGCGAGGGCAACGCCGCGCCCGACGCGCCGGCCGGCAGCAGCCTGGCGCGCCTGAACGTGCTGTTCGACACCGACGACAACCTGGCCGACTTCGCCATCCTGTCCACGCCGACACCGGGCCTCGTGCCCGTCAGCAGCGTGCCCCTGCCCGGCGCGATCTACCTGCTCGGTTCGGGGCTGGCCATGCTCGCCACCCGCGGCGTACGCCGCCGGCCGGCGCGGCTCGACAGCTAGGCCGCGTCATACGTTGCACCACGCCCCCGCGGCATCCCGCCGCGCGGGCGTGGTGGCGCTTTGTCCGTCGCCCACTTATGATGGCCACGAAATCCACGAAACCCACGAAAATTCATTAGGGGAAAACCCCGCCACGAAACCCACGAAACCCACGAGCATGTCTGGAATGGGTTGGATATCAGGCCTCGTTCGTGGGTTTCATGGCCATAATGGGTTGGCATTTATCCGTGCTTTCCGTGGCCGGTTTTTCACCTTGAAGCCTTTCGTGGGTTTCGTGGATTTCGTGGCCATGAAGAGTTTTGAACGACGACATGCCCGCACCCAGGCTCATGAATCAGGTCCGGATCATCGGCGGCCGGTGGCGCGGCCGCAAGCTGCCGTTTCCGGATGCCCCCGGTCTGCGGCCGACGCCCGACCGTGTCCGTGAAACCTTGTTCAACTGGCTCGCGCCCGTGATCGAGGGCAGCCGCTGTCTGGATCTGTTCGCCGGCAGCGGCGCGCTCGGCTTCGAGGCCGCCTCGCGCGGCGCCGCCGAGGTGATGCTGGTCGAGCGTGAGGCGCGGCTCGCCAAGGCCCTGCGCGAGCACGTCGAACGGCTGAAGGCCGGGCACGTGCAGATCGCCCAGGCCGACGCGCTGCAGTTCCTGCACGGCACGCCGCGGCCGTTCGACGTCGTCCTGCTCGATCCGCCCTTCGGCGAGGACCTGCTGCCCGCCGTCCTCGCGCGCCTCGACGCCGGCTGGCTGGCGCCCGCCGCCTACCTATATATGGAAGCGGAACGCACCCTGCCGGCCGAGCGGCTCGCGGCGCTGCTGCCCGCAGGCTTCGAACTCGTCCGCAGCAAGACCGCCGGCCAGGTGGGCTATCACCTCGCGCGTGACATGAATCGTGCCGCCCGCGACGACGCGCACCGGAAACCCTTCCCTTCCTCCGGCATCAAGCCCGGCCGTCCCCGGCCGATCTAAGCCCGACGGTCGCCGCCCGTGAGGCCGCGCCATAAGTTCAAACAAGACAGACCACCAAGGGGGCATCATGGAAACGGGGCAAGGCACCGCGGCGGCGGTTCCGGCGGAACTGCCGTTCGAGTTCAAGGGCACGGCCGGGCAGTATTTCGGCATCTGGATCGTCAACATCCTGCTGACCATCATCACCCTGGGCATCTACGCGCCCTGGGCCAAGGTGCGGACCCAGCGCTATTTCTACGGCAACACCTTCCTGGCCGGCGCGCCCTTCGACTATCTGGCCAACCCGCTCGCCATCCTCAAGGGCTGGGCCATCGCGCTGGCGATCCTGATCGTCTACAACATCGTCACCGGCATGTTCCCGGCCACGGGCCTCGTCTTCGGCATCCTGTTCATGATCGCGCTGCCGTGGATCGTCGTGCGCGCCATGGCCTTCCGCGCGCGCAACTCGGCCTACCGCAACATCCGCTTCTCCTTCGCCGAGGCCTACGGCGAAGCGATCCGGGTGTTCGTCGTCAACGCCATCCTGATTCCGCTGACGCTCGGTCTGGCCTATCCGTACTACATGTACGCGATGAACCGCTTCCTGGTGAACAACAGCGGCTACGGCGAGTCGCCGTTCCGCTTCCACGCCCGCACCAAGGACTTCTACAAGATCTATGCGGTGGCCGGCCTGATGTTCGTGCTGATGGTCATCGTCATCAGCGTGGCCATGGTGCCGATGGTGCAGGAGATCGCCGGCCAGGCGCGCGAGGCGATGGAGGCCGGCCAGGCCATGCCCTATGCCGACGCCGACGGCGGCATGGACCCGGATCTGGCGCAGCGCATGATGGGCATGCAGTTCGCCGTGTCGGGCGCCGTCGCGGTCTTCTATTTCGCCGCCTTCGCCTACATCCAGGCGCGCACCGGCAACCTGGTGTTCAACGCCATGGACGTCGGCGACAACCGCTTCCGCAGCGACCTGCGCGCCCGCGACCTCGCCTGGCTGTATTTCTCCAACATGCTCGCCATCGTGTGCTCCTTCGGGCTGGCCATTCCCTGGGCGAAGATCCGCATGGCGCGCTACCGCGCCGCCAGGCTGACCCTGCTGCCGGCCGCCGCCGGCCTGGACGGCTTCACCCAGTCGCAGCAGGCGCGCGTCAGCGCCACCGGCGAGGAGATGGGCGAAGTCTTCGGCATCGACATCGGCCTGTGATCGAGCTGCCGGCCTACCGCTGCGACGGCAGCAGCTCGGCCCGCCTGCCGGTGCGGCTGCGCTTCGTCGACGATCTGATCCTGATCGACGCGCCCGAGGCGACGCTGCGCTATACCCTGGACGAGGTCGAGCTGCAGCCGCGGCTGGCCGGCACGCTGACCCAGCTGCGCTTCCCCGACGGCTCGCAGTGCGACATCGGGCCGCATCCGCGGCTCGACGAGGCGCTCGCGCGGCTCCCGGGCGACGGCACCCAGCGCTTCCTGCACAGACTGGAAAGCAGCCTGCCGTACATCGGGCTCGCCGTCGTCGCGGCGGTGGCGGTGATGTTCCTCGTCATCCAGTACGGCATCCCGCTGATGGCGCGGCACATCGCCCACAGCCTGCCGGTGGAGCTCGAGACGCGCATGGGCGAGGAGACGCTGGAGCTGTTCGACCGCTGGTTCGTCGAGCCGAGCGGGCTGCCGCCGGAACGTCAGGCCGAACTGATCGCGCAGTTCGAAGCACTGGCCGCGCACAGCGGCGCGCCGCCGGTGCGCGTGCTGTTCCGCAGCGGCGAGGGCATCGGCCCGAACGCCTTCGCCCTGCCGTCCGGCATCATCGTGTTCACCGACGAGCTGGTGGCGATGGCCGCGGACGACCGCGAGATCCTCGGCGTGTTCGCGCACGAGCTCGGCCACGTCGAACACCGCCACACCCTGCGGCACCTGCTGCAGAACTCCGCTACCGCCCTGCTGCTGGTGGTCCTCACCGGCGACGTCGGCTCCGCCAGCTCGCTGGCCGCCGCCCTGCCGACGATGCTGGTGCAGACCAAGTTCTCGCGCGATTTCGAGAACGAGTCCGACGACTACGCCGTCGAACTCCTGCGCCGCAACGGCATCGACCCCGCCCACCTGGGCGATATCCTCGCGCGCATGACGGAGGAGGCCGGCGGCGACGGCGTGCCGGATTTCCTGTCCACCCATCCGGCCACGGAGGAGCGGGT
>JAJJPM010000150.1:0-2685 GCA_032907525.1 Gammaproteobacteria bacterium | reverse complement strand
TCGCATAAGCCGCGCATCATAACCGTGACAAGCATTTGTGTCAAAACAAAAAATGCGGGAAACCGCCGGCCCCGGCCGAGGCCCGCCGGCGGTTGACAGGGGGTCGGATATTCCGTAGAAGTCAGGCCCATTCCGGTCTCTAACTGCTTGCCGGTACGGACTTTCTGACGGGCCCTGCCCCGTCGTGGCGGCGGCTCTCCCGGGGGACGGCCAGTGATCAAGAAGATCCTCATCGCCAACCGCGGCGAAATCGCGGTGCGCATCGTCCGGGCCTGTCGTGAGATGGGCATCCGTTCGGTGGCCATTTTCACGGCCGCCGACCGCCATGCCCTGCACGTGAAGAAGGCCGACGAGGCCTACAACATCGGCCCCGACTCCGTGGCCGGCTACCTGAACGCCCACCGCATCGTGAACCTGGCGGTGGCGACCGGCTGCGACGCTCTCCACCCGGGCTACGGTTTCCTGTCCGAGAATCCGCTGCTGGCCGAGATCTGCGCCCGTCGCAACATCCGCTTCATCGGGCCCAATGCCGAGGTCATACGGCGGATGGGCGACAAGACCGAGGCGCGCCGCTGCATGCAGGGAGCCGGCGTGCCGGTCGTGCCCGGAAGCGACGGCAACCTCTCGGGACTGGACGAGGCGCTGGCCCTGGCAAACGAGATCGGCTACCCAGTCATGCTCAAAGCCACCTCCGGCGGCGGCGGTCGCGGCATTCGCCGTTGCGCCGACGAACAGGCCCTGCGGCGCAGCTACGACCGGGTACTGTCCGAGGCCACCAAGGCCTTCGGCAGCGCCGACGTGTTCCTGGAAAAATGCGTCGAGCGGCCGCGCCATATCGAAATGCAGGTGCTGGCCGACAGCCACGGCAATGTGGTGCATCTGTTCGAACGCGATTGCTCGATCCAGCGCCGCCATCAGAAACTCATCGAGATCGCGCCGTCGCCGCAGCTGAACGATCAGCAGCGGGCTCTGCTCGGCGACTATGCGGTGCGTGCCGCACGCGCGGTCGGCTACGAGAACGCCGGGACGGTGGAATTCCTCATGGACACCGACGGGCGGTTTTATTTCATGGAAATGAACACCCGTCTGCAGGTGGAGCATACCGTGACCGAAGCGATCACCGGCGTGGACATCGTGCAGGAGCAGATCCGGATCGCCGCCGGCCTGCCGCTGCGCTATCGCCAGACGGAGATCGCCCGGCGCGGGTTCGCGATGGAATTCCGGATCAATGCCGAGGATCCCAAGAACGATTTCCTGCCGAGTTTCGGACGCATCACCCGCTACTTTTCTCCGGGCGGCCCGGGTGTGCGCACCGATGCGGCCATCTATACGGGATACCCCATTCCGCCCTACTACGATTCCATGTGTGCCAAACTGACGGTGTGGGCGCTGGACTGGGAACAGTTGCTCAATCGCGCGGCGCGCGCGCTCGAAGACATGGGCGTGTATGGCGTCAAGACCACCATCCCGTATTATCTGGAGATCCTCAAGACCGAGGAGTTCCGTGCGGGGCGGTTCGATACCGGCTTCGTCGAGGCGCACCCAGAACTGGTGGAATACCCCGCCAGCCGGCCCACCCGCGAATTGGCGGCAGTAATCGCCGCAGCGGTAGCGGCACATCTGGGGAACTGAGCTTGCAATGGCCACAGAATCCACGAAACCCACGAAGATGGCTCATAAGGTAAACATCACCGAGCTGGTTCTGCGCGACGGTCATCAGTCGCTCATCGCCACGCGCATGCGTACCGCGGACATGCTGCCTATCTGCGAGCGGCTGGATCGCGCCGGTTACTGGTCGCTGGAGGTCTGGGGCGGCGCCACCTTCGATGCCTGTCTGCGCTTTCTGAAGGAGGACCCGTGGGACCGGCTGCGCGCCCTGCGCAAGGCGCTGCCGAACAGCCGGCTGCAGATGTTGCTCCGGGGGCAGAACCTCCTCGGATACCGGAATTACTCGGATGATGTTGTTCGCGCCTTCGTCGCGCGGGCCGCAGCCAACGGCATCGACGTGTTCCGCATCTTCGATGCGCTCAACGATACCCGCAATCTCCAGACCGCCATCGAGGCCGTCAAGCAGGCCGGCAGGCACGCTCAGGGCACGATCTGTTATACCGTCAGCCCCGTGCATGGCATCGAGCAGTTCGCGGCCATGGCGCGGGAACTGGCGGCAATGGGCTGCGATAGCATCGCCATCAAGGACATGGCCGGGCTGCTCACCCCGATGGTCGCCGGCGAGCTGGTCCGGCGGTTGCGTGCGGAGGTGGCCCTTCCTATCCATTTGCACATGCACGCGACCGCTGGCGTTGCGGAGATGTGTCAGCTCAAGGCCATCGAGAACGGCTGCGTGCACATCGACACCGCCATCTCGTCGTTCGCCGGCGGTGCCAGTCATCCGCCCACGGAGAGCATGGTCGCCGCCCTGGCGGGCACGGAATACGACACGGGACTGGACCTGAACCTCCTTCAGGAGATCGGGTTCTATTTCCGTGAGGTCCGCAAAAAATACCATCAGTTCGAAAGTGAATTCACGGGCCTGGACACGCGCGTGCAGATCTATCAGGTACCCGGCGGCATGATCTCCAACCTCTACACGCAACTGCGCGAGCAGGGCGCCCTCGGCCGTATGCAGGAGGTGCTGCTCGAGATCCCGCGGGTGCGGGAGGATCTCGGCTACCCGCCGCTGGTCAC
>JAJJPM010000149.1:0-40155 GCA_032907525.1 Gammaproteobacteria bacterium | reverse complement strand
CCTCCGCTGCGCTCCGGCGTTCTCCGCGGCCTCCGGCCGCTCCGTCGAACCGCAGGGTTCTCATCAAGGCCTCCCACTTCGCCAAATAAAGAAGGCCCCGCACGGGGGCCTTCTTTATTTGGCGGAGAGAGAGGGATTATTCGGGCGCTTTGCGCCCTCACCCCTCCGGGGCCGCCTCCGCTGCGCTCCGGCGTTCTCCGCGGCCTCCGGCCGCTCCGTCGAACCGCAGGGTTCTCATCAAGGCCTCCCACTTCGCCAAATAAAGAAGGCCCCGCACGGGGGCCTTCTTTATTTGGCGGAGAGAGAGGGATTCGAACCCTCGATAGAGTTTCCCCTATACACCCTTAGCAGGGGTGCGCCTTCAGCCTCTCGGCCATCTCTCCAGACCCGACGCTCGCAGTCCGGTTCGGGGGCTTCGCGGCGGGGGCGGTAGGATACCTTGAAGCGGTGCGGGAGGTAAAGCGCGGCGAATTGGGCCGGTCAATCAGTCGCGACCGTCGGCGGCGACGCTGTCGCCCTGTTCCTGCTCACGCTGGATGCGCTCGTAGATCTCTTCGCGGTGCACAGCGACATGCTTGGGAGCGTTCACACCAATGCGTACCTGGTTGCCCTTCACGCCGAGGACCGTAACAGTCACTTCGTCGCCGATCATCAGCGTCTCACCCACTCTGCGAGTCAAAATCAACATGTGTGAATCTCCTTACCCATTCACTTCCGATATGTAATCCATTGCTGGCGCAATGGCCAGCAGAATACCCGACAGAGCCGGCATACGCATAGTTGTCGGCCCCTACGACCGAAACTATAGATCCTTCATTAACCAGCTATTTTTATTGTGGAAATCACAGTGCCACGGGGGGCCGGGCGGGCCTCTCGACCCTGGAGGAGGCGACGCTCAGGGCGCCTTGTCCAACTGGAAGGCATCGTGCAGGGCGCGCACGCCGAGCTCGAGATACTTCTCGTCGACGACCACCGAGATCTTGATCTCGGATGTCGAGATCATCCGGATATTGATACCCTCTCTGGCCAGAGCACTAAACATAGTCGAGGCGATGCCGGCATGCGAGCGCATGCCGACACCGACCAGGGAGATCTTGACGATCTTGTTGTCGCCCGACACTTCGCGGGCGCCGAGTTCCTGGGCGACCTTCTGGATGACCGCGATCGCCTTGTCGTAGTCGTTGCGGTGCACCGTGAAGGTGAAATCGGTAGTATCGCCGGCGGGTGAAATGTTCTGGACGATCATATCCACCTCGATGTCTGCATCCGCCACCGGACCCAGCACCCGATACGCCACGCCCGGCTGGTCGGGGACGCCCAGCACCGTGATCTTGGCCTCGTCGCGGTTGAAGGCGATGCCCGAGATCAGTGGATTTTCCATCTTCTCGTCCTCATACGTGATCAGCGTGCCCTCGCCTTCCTGGAAGGAGGACAACACACGCAACGGTACATTGTACTTGCCGGCGAATTCCACCGAGCGGATCTGCAGGACCTTGGAGCCGAGGCTCGCCATCTCGAGCATTTCCTCGAAGGTGATCCGGTCCAGTCGGCGTGCTTCCGGGACGACCCGCGGGTCGGTCGTATAGACACCATCCACATCCGTATAAATCTGGCATTCGTCCGCCTTCAGGGCCGCGGCCAGCGCGACCGCCGTCGTATCCGACCCTCCTCGTCCGAGGGTGGTGATGTTGCCCTGCTCGTCCACGCCCTGGAAGCCGGCGACGACGACGACCTTGCCGTCCGCCAGGTCCTTGCGGATGCGCGCGCCCTCGATCTCCTGGATGCGGGCCTTGTTGAACGCGCTGTCGGTGAGGATGTGCACCTGCTGGCCGGTATAGGAGCGGGCCGGACAACCGCGGTCGTGAAGGACCATGCACAGCAGGGCGATCGTCGCCTGCTCACCGGTGGCCAGCAGCACGTCGAGCTCCCGCGGGTCGGGCTTGGCGCTCACGCTCCTGGCGAGCTTGATCAGACGGTCGGTCTCCCCACTCATCGCGGAGACCACCACGATCACGTCGTGGCCGCGCCGACGATAATCGATCACCCGGTCCGCAACCGCGGCAATACGCTCGGGGCTGCCGACGGAGGTACCGCCGTATTTCTGTACGATCAAACCCATGATGTTCCGGCGACGCCTCGTGTCAAGTCACGCGCCGCGTCGACCGGTCGGACCGGTCCCCGCACAGGGCGCGCAAAGAGCCGCAGATTAAACTACAAAACAGGATGAGTTTAAACTGCCGTCAGGCGGTTTCCGTCGTGCCGAGGCGGGATTTCACCCAATCCACGACATCGGCCAGGGCGGCGTCCAGATGCTCGGGCTGGTTGCCGCCGGCCTGGGCCATGTCCGGACGGCCGCCGCCGCGCCCCCCCACCCGTTCGGCCACGCAGTTCACCAGGTCGCCGGCCTTGATCCGGCCGGTCTGGTCCTTGGTCACGCCGGCGATCAGGCTGACCTTGTCGTCATCCACCGTCGCCAGCAGGATGGCCGCCGAACCCAGCTTACTCTTGAGCTGGTCGACGGTATCGCGCAGGGCCTTGGGGTCGATACCGTCGAGGCGGGCCGCCAGCACCTTGATGCCGCCGACCTCGACCGCCCGGCTGGCCAGGTCGGAACCCTGCTGGCTGGCGAGCCGGGCCTTGAGCTGTTCGAGTTCCTTCTCCAGGCGGCGGCTGCGCTCGACCAGCTGGCCGACCTTCTGTTCGACGTCCTGGGCCGTGCCCTTGACCAGGCCGGCGATGCTGCCGAGGGCCTTTTCCGTCTGGGCGACGTAGTCCAGGGCGCGCTGACCGGTCACGGCCTCGATGCGCCGCACGCCGGAGGCGACGCCGCCTTCGGAGACGATCTTGAACAACCCGATATCGCCGGCGCGGCCCACATGGGTGCCGCCGCAGAGTTCGACCGAGAAATCCCCCATCGACAGCACGCGCACCTCGGCACCGTACTTTTCGCCGAACAGCGCCATGGCGCCCGCCTTGACGGCGTCGTCCATGCCCATGATGCGGGTCTCGACCGGGTGGTTCAGACGGATCTGCTCGTTGACCAGACGCTCGATGCGCGCCAGTTCGTCCGGCTTGACCGCCTCGAAGTGGGCGAAGTCGAAACGCAGCCGCTCCGGATCGACCAGCGAGCCCTTCTGCTGCACATGGGTGCCGAGCACGCGGCGCAATGCGGCGTGCAGCAGGTGGGTCGCGGAATGATTGAGCATGGTCGCGCGGCGCAGGTCTTCGTCCACCCGCGCCTCGACGGTGTCGCCCAGCGCGAGGCTGCCCGACTCGAGCACGCCGATGTGCATGTGCACGCCCTGCTGCTTCTGGGTGTCCTGCACGCTGAAGCGGGCGCCGGCAGTTTCCAGCACGCCGCGGTCGCCGACCTGACCGCCGGATTCGGCATAGAACGGCGTATGGTCGAGGATTACAAAACCATCCTCGCCTGCGCTTAATTGCTGTACAGGTTTGGGGTTCAAGTGATCGCGGTACAATGCAATCACGCGACCTTGGTCGATGAGCTTTTCATAGCCCGTGAAGTCGGTGCAGCCCTCGACCTTGAGCGCGGTCCCATAATCGACGCCGAACTGGCTGGCGGCGCGGGCGCGGTCGCGCTGCGCCTCCATCTCGCGTTCGAAGCCGGCCATGTCCAGGACCAGATCACGCTCGCGGGCGATGTCGGCCGTCAGGTCCACCGGGAAGCCGTAGGTGTCATAGAGCTTGAACACCGTCTCCCCGGGGATTTCCCTGCCCGTCAGCCCGGCGATGTCCGCCTCCAGGATCTTCATGCCCTGATCGAGCGTCTCGGCGAAGCGCTCCTCCTCCTGCCTGAGGGCACGCTCGATCTGCGGACGCGCGGCGGTCAACTCGGGGTAGGCCGCGCCCATGTCGGCGCACAGCGGCCCGACCAGCTTATAGAAAAAGGTGTCGTTGATGCCCAGCCGGTAGCCGTGGCGTACGGCGCGGCGCACGATGCGGCGCAGCACGTAGCCGCGGCCCTCGTTGCTCGGCAGCACGCCGTCGGTGATCAGGAAGGCGCAGGAACGGATATGGTCGGCGATCACACGCAACGAACTGTGGTCCGTGTCCTTCAGCCCCGCGAGATCGGCGGCGGCGCGGATCAGGCTCACGAACAGATCGATGTCGTAGTTGCTGTGCACGCCCTGCAGCACCGCCGCGAGGCGCTCCAGGCCCATGCCGGTGTCGACCGAGGGCTTGGGCAGCGGTGTCATCACCCCGGCGGCGTCGCGGTTGTACTGCATGAACACGAGATTCCAGATCTCGATGTAGCGATCGCCGTCCTCCTCGGGCGAACCCGGCGGACCGCCGGCGATGTCCGGGCCGTGATCGTAGAAGATCTCGGTGCAGGGTCCGCACGGGCCGGTGTCGCCCATGGACCAGAAGTTGTCACTCTCGTATTGCCTGCCGCCCGGCTTGTCGCCGATGCGGGTGAAGCGCGCGGGATCGACGCCGATCTCCTTGAGCCAGATATCCGCGGCCTCTTCATCATCTTTATATACGGTGACCCACAGCTTCTCCGCCGGCAACTGCAGGGTACCGGTCAGATATTCCCAAGCGAATTGGATCGCCTCGCGCTTGAAATAATCGCCAAAGCTGAAATTACCCAGCATTTCGAAGAAGGTATGATGCCGCGCGGTGTAGCCGACGTTCTCGAGATCGTTGTGCTTGCCGCCGGCGCGCACGCAACGCTGACTGCTCGCGGCGCGGACGTAGGGCCGCTGCTCCAGTCCCAGGAACACGTCCTTGAACTGCACCATGCCCGCATTGGTGAACAGCAGGGTGGGGTCGTTGCCCGGCACCAGGGAGCTGGACGGCACGATGGCGTGCCCCTTCCCGCGGAAGAAGTCGAGAAAGCTCTGGCGGATTTCGGCGCTGGTCATCATGGGGGTCGGCGTCGTTGACAGAATTGTGCAATCGGCATCGTGGGTTAAGGCCGCCAAGCTTAACCCAAGCGGGCGCCGCCGTCATGGGGGTGGCGGGTAAAATCAGGGTTTTGTTGCGGCATCGGGAAAAGATTCCAACACGAAGGCGCAGAAGGTGCAGAAGGTGCAGAAGGCACGCAAAGGAAAACAATAACGAAGGTTTAAAGGGGCGTTCGCCCCCCGCGATGGGGGAGGGGCAGGAAGGGGAATCCAGGGTTTTTCGTTGGTTCAGATTTTCCTTTGCGCGCCTTCTGCGCCTTTGCGTTGAAGGGTCTTTTCACTCCTCCCCCACGCCCAGCCGCCCGAACAGCGCATGGATGTCCGCCAGGGAAAATCCGCGCTGCCGCAGGAAGCGCATCTGCCGCGCCCGTTCGCGGTAGTCCGCCGGCAGGCGGCCGGCATACTTCCTGCGCCAGATATCGTCGATGCGGGGGGTGTCCGCGGCGGGCTGCGCCGCGAGGGCATGGTCGATCAGTTCGGCCGTGAGGCCGCGTTCACGCAGCTCGGCGCGGATGCGTTGCGGGCCGTAGCCGCGCCCGGCCCGGGCGCAGACATAGGCCTCGGCGAAACGGCTGTCCGATTGCAGGCGCTGCGCGGCCAACCGGTCGAGCAGCGATTCGATATCCGCCGGCTCGAAGCCGCGCGTCGCCAGCTTCTGCGCCAGTTCGGCACGGCTGTGCTCGCGGCGTGCCAGCAGCCCGACCGCGATCCGCTCCAGCTCGCGCGGATCGGCGGCTGCAGCGGCGTCCTCAGGCCTCTTCCAGTTCCTCTTCACGCTCGTCGTCATCGCCTGCGACCACCGGCTGCACCATCAGCTCGGCACGGATGCGGCTCTCGATCTCCTGCATGATGGCCGGATTGTCCTTCAGAAACTGACGCGCGTTGTCCTTGCCCTGACCGATGCGGTCGCCGTTGTAGCTGTACCAGGCGCCGGACTTGTCGACGATATTGGCCTTCACACCCAGATCGATGATCTCGCCGGCGCGGGAGATGCCCTCGCCGTAGAGGATCTCGAATTCGGCCTGCTTGAACGGCGGCGCGACCTTGTTCTTCACCACCTTGACGCGGGTCTCGTTGCCGATCACCTCGTCGCCCTTCTTGATGGCGCCGGTGCGGCGGATATCCATGCGCACCGAGGCGTAGAACTTGAGCGCGTTGCCGCCGGTGGTGGTCTCGGGGTTGCCGAACATGACGCCGATCTTCATGCGGATCTGGTTGATGAAGATGACGAGCGTGTTGGAGCGCTTGATGTTGGCGGTGAGCTTGCGCAGCGCCTGGGACATCAGGCGCGCGTGCAGGCCCATATGGGAATCGCCCATCTCGCCCTCGATCTCGGCCTTCGGCGTCAGCGCGGCGACCGAATCGACAACCACCACGTCGACGGCGCCGGAGCGCACCAGCATGTCGGCGATCTCCAGGGCCTGTTCGCCGGTGTCGGGCTGCGAGACCAGCAGGTCATCGACGTTGACACCGAGCTTCTGCGCGTAGTTCGGGTCGAGGGCGTGCTCGGCGTCGACGAAGGCGGCGGTGCCGCCCTTCTTCTGCGCCTCGGCGATCACCTGCAGGGTCAGGGTGGTCTTGCCGGAGGACTCCGGCCCGTAGATCTCGATGATGCGTCCGCGCGGCAGGCCGCCGATGCCCAGCGCCAGGTCCAGGCTCAGCGAGCCGGTGGAGATCACGTCGATGTCGCGCACCGGGCCGACATCGCCCATGCGCATCACGGCGCCCTTGCCGAACTGTTTTTCGATCTGGCTGAGTGCCGCACCCAAGGCTTTGCGCTTGTTGTCGTCCATTGTCTCTCTCCCCCTGCTGGATGGGTCTGTTCGCGGCCGGTCCGTGGCCGCGGGATGAATGGGTCGGGTCGGACCGGGATTATCCCACGGGCCCGGTCCCGGGGACCACCGCGGCCCCCCCCTGCACCGATGGGTTGGACCCCTGAACTCAGAGAAGGCAAAGAGTTGAGAGCGCCATCGGTGCGGCATGGAGGGTGCCGCAGCGGGTACTGTTGATTTATACAGTATCCCGTGAAGCGGCGCAACCGTGTACCCCGGCAGCCGGGCACGGGGGACGCGGCGGCAGCGAGCGCCACGGACCGCGTGCGCACGCCTCGACGTACCGTACCGGCTGGTTGGCTCAGGCTCGAGGGGCGCGGAGCGGCCAGCGGGCGAGCACCCGGTAGACGCTGCCGTTGTCCTCGGCCACCGACTCCACCAGGCAGAAATCCTCCGCCGCCCAGACGATCGGCTCGATCTCGCGGCGCCGGGGGCCTGTATGCGCCTTCCGGGTCAGCGTGACATGGGCCTGATAGGGGCGCCGCTCGGGATCGTAGCCGCAGCCGCTCAGCCCCCTGTTGAGGCGTGCAACCAGATCGATCAGCGCCGGCGGGGTGACGCTGGCCCCGGCCCAGACGATGCGCGGCCGCGGCCAGTAGCCGAGCCGGTCGAGGATCACGGCGAAGGGCGCGGCCTCGACCGCGGCGGCCGCCGCCTCCATGCAGGACCGCTGCTCCGCCGTCACATTGCCGACGAAGGCCAGCGTCATGTGCAGATTGCCGTCGGGCACGCGCCGGCCGGTGCGGGGCGGTTCGCCCTCCAGCAGTCCCGCCAGGGCTTCGCGCACCGCCCCGTCCGGCCACAGAGCGAAGAACAGACGCCGGGTCGCGGCGGACTCAGCCGGCGGCATCGATCAATCCCTGCAGGGCATGCGCTACCGCCTGCCGGCGCACCGCCTCGCGGTCGCCGGCGAAGACCCGGCGCTCGCTACGCACAGCGCCGTCACGCCCCGCCCAGGCGAACCAGACCAGCCCGACCGGCTTGTCCGGCGTCGCCCCGCCCGGCCCGGCGATGCCGCTGATCGCGCAGCTGAGTTGCGCCCGGCTGCGCTCCAACGCCCCGCGCGCCATCGCCGCGACCGTCGCCGCACTGACCGCGCCCTCGGCCGCGAGCACCTCGGCGGACACGCCCAGCAACTCCTGTTTGGATTCATTCGTATAGGTGACGAAACCACGTTCGAACCACCGCGAGCTGCCCGCGATGTCGGTCAGGACCTTCGCCACCCAGCCGCCGGTGCAGGACTCGGCGGTCGCGACCATCCGGCCGGTCTCCCGGAGGCGTTCCCCCAGCCGCCGGGCGAGCTTCGTGAGATCTTCATCGGTACAGGCCTCGTGCATCCGTCCTCCCGCGTATCCGAACGTGGCTCCCCGGGTGACCGGTCAGGACTTGAATTCGCGTATGGAGGTCCCGACGCGAAACTGCCGGTCGCTCGAATCGGGCTCGCAGCGCATGACCTCGACCAGCGCATGGAGCGGCGCCACCACCGTCCTGGCAGGCTCGATGCGCACTTCCAGCAAGGTCCCCGGCGGCAGCTCGCGCGGCAGTTCCAGACAGAGGCCTTTACCGCTGAGATCCCGGGCGCGTCCGATGAACCGTTCGCCCGTCCGCATATCGTTGCACTGGATCGGGCAGTCCAGCTGCATGCGGATGAAATCCCGCTTCTCTTCATAGTCACGTGGCGCCACGGCCGATCCCCCTTTTATATGTATCGGGTCTTGGTATCAGAGCCGCGCGGCCGGCGCAAGTATGCGCGGCATCCGGCGGCACGCCCGATATTTCCGGAAGCGGAGGGGTGCTCCGTGCGCTAGGCTGTTGTCATACGACACCAGAAAACAGGACGAACGCTCATGCGCGAAGCCATCGGACTCGCTGTCACGGTCATGCTCGTATCGGCGGATATGTGCAGGGCCGCCGACCCGCAAGCCGGCAGGCAACTGGTGATGCGGGGCAACGACACGGGCGCAACCGCCTGCGTGGCCTGCCATGGCGCGGACGGTGCCGGCAATGCGGCGGCGGGCTTCCCCCGCCTCGCCGGCCTGGATGCACGCTACCTGGAAAAGCAGCTGCTGGATTTTCAGCGCGGCACACGCAACGATCCGATCATGCAACCGGTGGCCAAAGCCTTGTCGGACAGCGAAGCGGCTGCGGTGGCAGCCTATTACGCGGCGCAGACGGCGCCCGCCGACGACGAGGCCAAGGCCGATCCCGCCCTGGTCGCGCGCGGCGAGCGGCTGGCGCTGGCGGGCCTCTGGGAGAGGACGGTGCCGGCATGCGTCAGCTGTCATGGTCCGAGAGGACTCGGCGTGGGCGCGCATTTTCCTGCACTCGCCGGACAGCACGCAGGCTACATCGCCAAACAGCTCGACGCCTGGCGGAACGGCACCCGCAGCAATGACCCGCAGCAGCTGATGAAGGGCGTCGCCGAGCGCCTGCCCGAGGAGGACATCGCGGCAGTCTCGGCGTACTTCGCGAGTCTGGAACCCGCACGCTAGCCCATCTCCCGGATCCGCACCGGCAACGATCCGTACCGCACGAGGAGTCACACCATGCACGAGATCCGCCGCCTTCCCCTGCTGCTCGCTCTCATGGCGGCCGTCGCGGCATCGGCATTCGCGCAGGACGGCGCCCCCTTCCAGCCCCCCGACGAGAGCAGCCTGCCCGACGACGAATTCGGCAGACTCGTGCGCACGGGCAAGGATCTGTTCGTGAACACCGACCGGCTGCGCGGCACCTATGTCGGCAATGGCCTCAAGTGCGTCAACTGTCACCTCGATGCCGGCCGCCTCGCCGACTCGGCGCCGCTGTGGGCGGCCTATGGCGTCTATCCCGCCTACCGTCGGAAGACCGGCCGCGTCGATTCCTTCGACAACCGCCTGCAGGGTTGCTTCATGTACAGCATGAACGGCAAGGCGCCGCCGGCCGGCAGCCCCGAACTGGACGCCCTGAAGACCTACGCCTTCTGGCTGGCCACGAAGGCGCCGGTGGGCGTGTCGCTGCCGGGGCGCGGCTATCCCGAGCCGGACCCGCCCGCGCAGGCACCGAGCATCGAGCGCGGCGCCAAGGTCTACGCGCAGAACTGCGCCATCTGTCACGGCGACGACGCGCGCGGCACCAAAGTCGGCGATGACTACGTGTTCCCGCCGCTGGCCGGCGACGATTCCTACAACTGGGGCGCGGGCATGCACCGCATCAACACCGCGGCCGCCTTCATCAAGGCCAACATGCCGCTCGGCAAGCCGAACAGCCTGAGCGACCAGGAGGCCTGGGACGTGGCCATGTTCGTCAACAGCCGCGAACGCCCGCAGGACCCGCGTTTCGAAGGCGACCTCGCCGCCACCAGGAAGACGCACCACGACGAGAACTGCCTGTACGGCGACGAGGTCGACGGCCACGTGCTGGGTTCGGTGGAACCTGCAGGCATCGCCCAGTAGGATCTCCGGGAGGCTTTGGGTAAACTCCCGCCCGATGTCCACGCCCGCGAAAGAATCCGCCCAGCACACGCCCATGATGCAGCAGTATCTGCGCATCAAGGCCGGGCATCCGGACATCCTGCTGTTCTACCGCATGGGCGATTTCTACGAGCTGTTCTACGGCGACGCCCGCCGTGCCGCGCAGCTGCTCGACATCACCCTCACCGCGCGCGGCCAGTCGGCCGGCGAGCCCATTCCCATGGCCGGGGTGCCGGTGCACGCGGTCGATCAGTATCTGGCCCGGCTGGTGCGGCTCGGCGAATCGGTGGCCATCTGCGAACAGATCGGCGATCCGGCGACGACCAAGGGACCGGTCGAGCGCCAGGTGGTGCGCATCGTCACCCCGGGCACGGTCACCGAGGACGCGCTCCTCGACGAGCGCCGCGACAACCTGATCGCCGCCTGCACCGGCGCGAAGGAGCGCTTCGGCCTGGCCGCGCTCGATCTCAGCAGCGGCCGCTTCAGCGTGCAGGAGCTCGACGGCACGGAGGCGCTGCTGAGCGAACTCGAACGGTTGCGTCCCAGCGAGCTCCTGCTCGACGAAGATACGAACTTCCCCGCCACCGTCACCGAGCGCCTCGGCGCCAAGCGTCGCCCGCCCTGGCATTACGAGCCCGACAGCGGACAGCGTCAGCTGTGCGCGCAGTTCGGCACGCGCGATCTCGCCGGCTTCGGCTGCCAGCACCTGCCGCTCGCGGTCGGCGCCGCCGCCGCACTGCTGCAGTACGTCAAGGACACGCAGCGCGCGGCGCTCCCGCACCTGCGCGGACTGAGCGTGGAGCTGCGCGAGGACAGCATCATTCTCGACGCCGCCAGCCGCCGCAACCTCGAGCTCGACCAGTCGCAGTCGGGCCGCGTCGAGCACAGCCTGGCCGGCGTGCTCGACACCACCGCCACGGCGATGGGCGGCCGCCTGCTGCGGCGCTGGCTGAACCGCCCGCTGCGCGGCCGCGCGCGGCTGCGCCTGCGGCATCAGTGCGTGGAGGCCCTGCAGAACGACCGCGTCCACGCGGCCGTCCACGAGCTGCTCCGGGGCCTGTGCGACCTGGAGCGCGTGATGACCCGCGTGGCGCTGAAATCCGCGCGGCCGCGCGATCTGTCCGGCCTGCGCGACAGCCTCGCGCGCCTGCCCGAGCTGCAGCGCGTGCTGGCCGCCTGCGACGATCCGCTGCTGCGGGAGCTCGCCGAACGCATCGGCGAACATCCGCAGCCTCATTCGCTGCTGCAGCGCGCCCTGGTGGAGCAGCCGCCGGTGCTGGCGCGCGACGGCGGGATGATCGCCACGGGCTACGATACCGAGCTCGACGAGCTGCGCGCCCTGAGCGAGAACGCCGACCGGTTCCTGGTCGATCTGGAGGCGCGTGAACGGGAACGCTCCGGCATCGCGACGCTCAAGGTCGGCTACAACCGCGTGCACGGCTTCTATATCGAGGTCGGCAAGGCGCAGGCGGCACGCGTGCCCGACGACTACCAGCGCCGCCAGACGCTCAAGGGCGCCGAACGCTACATCACGCCGGAGCTGAAGCATTTCGAGGACCGGGTGCTGTCCGCGCGGGAGCGCGCCCTGGCACGCGAGAAGGCGCTGTACGACGCCCTGCTTGATCGATTGCTGGAATGGCTCGCGCCGCTGCAGACGGCCGCCGAGGCCATCGCCGAACTCGACGTACTGGCCTGCTTCGCCGAGCGCGCCGATGCGCTCGACTGGCGGCGCCCGGAGCTGAGCGACGAGCCCGGCCTGCTGATCGAAGGCGGCCGCCACCCGGTGGTGGAACAGGTGCTGGATGCGCCCTTCGTGCCCAACGACCTGCGCTTCGACGACGCGCGGCGCATGCTCGTCATCACCGGCCCGAACATGGGCGGCAAGTCCACCTACATGCGCCAGACCGCGCTGATCGTGCTGCTCGCGCACATCGGCAGCTTCGTGCCGGCAACGCGCACGCTCATCGGGCCCGTCGACCGCATCTTCACCCGCATCGGCGCCTCGGACGACCTCGCCACCGGCCGCTCGACCTTCATGGTGGAAATGACCGAAACCGCCAACATCCTGCACAACGCCACCGACCGCAGCCTGGTGCTGATGGACGAGATCGGCCGCGGCACCAGCACCTACGACGGCCTGTCGCTCGCCTGGGCGGTGGCCGCCGACCTGGCCGCACGCATCCGCGCGTTCACGCTGTTCGCGACCCATTATTTCGAGCTTACCGAGCTGCCCGCGCTGTATCCGTCCATCGCCAACGTGCACCTGGACGCCATGGAGCACGGCGACCGCATCGTGTTCCTGCACGCAGTGAAGGACGGGCCGGCCGACCGCAGCTACGGCCTGCACGTCGCCGCGCTCGCGGGCATCCCCAGGGACGTCCTCGACCAGGCCCGCCACCGCCTGCACGAGCTGGAGAACCAGCGCAGCGCCTCCGCGGCCGAGCCGGACGGCGGCCAGCTCGCCCTGTTCACCCCGCCGACCGACCATCCGATCCTGGACGCGCTGGAAGGCATCGAGCCGACCGACCTGAGTCCGCGCCAGGCGCTGGACATCCTGTTCAAGCTCAAGGATCTCCTCGACTCGCGCTAGCAACGCCCCCGCCTCCCGTCGCTCCGGCGCACGGCCCGCCAACATCCTGACAGCCGTTTCACCGGGCGCGCCCCGCCGAAGCCCTTCCGAAACAACGACAAAGCGTCTCACCTTCATCCCCGCCCTGAGCATGGCACCGAACTTGCTTCGATCGGGCGGGATTCCGCCCCGGATCAACGCCTTGGCGCCGAACCGGCAGCGCGACCGCCACCATTGGATCGGGACTCACCATGCACATAGAAAAGATTTCCCTGAAGGCGCTTACCGTCGGCATCCTGCTCCTGCTCGGGCTGTCGTCGATCGCCCTCACGCTGTTTTCCAGCAGTCGCTACCAGCAGGCGGCGCTGAATGCCCAGTCTCAGACACTGTCGCGCGTACTCGAGGTCGCCGCCCGCGAATCGCTGGGCACCCTGCACGCGCGCGCCGCGGTCCTGGGACAGATGCTGCAGAAACGGCCCCGGCTGCGCGCGGCGCTCGCCGCCCTCGTCGACGGCGGCGGCGACCCGGCCCGGCGGGCGGCCCTCAGCGCCGTTCTCGACGAGGGCTTCGAGCGCGGCACCGCCGGCGCCGCCGGCTTCGAGCTGCTGAAGCTGCGCAGCTATGACCCGAATCTCCGCCTGGTCGCCGAGAGTGGAGCCGGCATCGACGGGCTCCCGACGGCACCGCCGCCCGGCCTGGACCAGGTGCCGGCGAACGAGGTCGACGCCGCCCGCCCGCGCGACGCGCTCTGGTCGCTGCGCGGGACGCCTTACTATTCGCTGCGCGTGCCGATCGGCGAAGGCGCCCCGCTCGGTTATCTGGAGATCGTCGCCGCGCCGGTGACCAGCCTGCGCTCCATCCAGGACACGCTGAAGCTTCCGTTCAGCATCGGCGCCGCCGACGGCACCATCCTGTACCGTTCCGAGAGCTGGCACGCGGCCGGCGACGCCGAACTGTCCGTGCGCCACGCGGTCGCGAGCAGCGGCGGCGGCCCGCTGCTCGAACTCGAGGTCATAGAGCCGGTGGAGCAGCTCTACGCCGATATGGCACAGGTGCGCAGCGCCACGGCGGTCGCCTACCTGATCCTGACCGGCGGCAGCCTGGTGCTCGCCATCTGGCTGTTCCGCAGCTTCCTGTTCCGTCCCGTCGAGCATCTCATGCAGGACATGCAGCGCGCCGCCGAGGGCGAGCTGCAGGGCTCCGTGCGCGCGCGCGCGCTGAAGGAGTTCAACACGCTGGCCAGGACCTTCGACCGCATGCGCCAGAAGATCCACGACCTGGTGGAGCGCGAACGCCAGCACGCCGAGGACGTGACCGGCAAGGTGGAGCTCATCCAGGACGTGGTGCAGCTCGCGGCGAAGGGCGACCTCACGGGCCAGCTGATGGTGTACCGCGACCACGACGTGATCTCCGGCCTCGCGGCCGGCATCCAGGGCATGCTCGACAGCCTCAACAATCTGGTGGCGCGCATCCAGCAGTCCGGTATCCAGGTGACCTCCTCGGCCACCGAGATCGCCGCCACCGCCAAGCAGCAGGAAGCCACCGTCAGCGAACAGGCGGCGACCACCAATGAGATCCGCGCCACCGTCACGGAGATCTCCGCGACCTCGAAAGAGCTCGTCAACACCATGCACGAGGTCACCGACGTGGCCTTCAAGACCGCCGAGAGCGCCAACACCGGCCGCTCGGCCCTGGTGCGCATGGAGGAGACCATGCGCAACATGATGGAGGCCACCGCCGCGATCGGCTCGAAGCTCGCCGTCCTGTCGGAGAAGGCCGGCAACATCAACACCGTCGTCACCACCATCAACAAGGTGTCCGACCAGACCAACCTGCTGTCGCTGAATGCCGCCATCGAAGCGGAGAAGGCCGGCGAATATGGCGTCGGCTTCGCGGTGGTCGCCACCGAGATCCGCCGCCTCGCCGACCAGACCGCGGTCGCGACCTGGGATATCGAGCAGATGGTGAAGGAGATGCAGTCGGCGGTCTCGGCCGGCGTGATGGGCATGGAGAAGTTCTCCACCGAAGTGCGCCAGGGCGTGGACGACGTGCGCCGCGTCGGCGCGCAGCTCGCGCACATCATCGAGCAGGTCGAGAATCTCATCCCGCGCTTCGAGGAGGTGCACGAGGGCATGCAGTCGCAGGCCAAGGGCGCACAGCAGATCAGCGAGGCGATGGTGCAGCTGGCCGACTCGTCGCAGCAGACGGCGGAATCGCTGCGCCAGTCCAACGGCGCCATCGTACAGCTCAACGATGCCGCGCGGCGCCTGCAGGAAGGCGTCTCCCATTTCAAGGTGAACAAGCAGGGCGCATGATGCTGTTCCTTCTGCTGCGGCTGGGAAGCGAGCGTTACGCCCTGGATGTGCGGCGCATCGTCGAGGTCGTTCCGATGGTGCGCTGCCGGCCCCTGGCGCACACGCCGCCCTGGGTGGCCGGGACGTTCGACTACCGCGGCACGCTGGTGCCGGTGATCGATCTGTGCCGCCTCACGGGCGCATCGCCCTGTCGGGGGCTGTACACCACGCGCATCGTCCTCGTCGACCACACGACGGCCGATGGCGGCAGCCGCATCCTGGGATTGCTGGCCGAGCAGGTCACCGAGACGGTGAAACTGGACCCCGCGGGCTTCGAGGACGCCGGCGTATGCGCGCCGGAAGCCCCTTATCTCGGCGGCCTGGCGCGGCAGGATGCCGCGCTGATCCAGCGCATCGACATCGACCGGCTGCTGCCGGACGACGTGCAGCGGCTGCTGTTCGCGGAGTGCGCCTGATGTCGTTCACCGCCATCGAAGCGCTGCTGCGTGACAGCATGGGTCTCAGCCCGACGTCCATCGGCAGTCCGGCCATCGCCCGCGCCGTGCAGCAGCGCATGCACGAACGCGGTGTCGCGACCGTCGAAGACTATCTGCCGCGGCTGCAGGGCAGCCGCACGGAACTCGCGGCGCTCATCGAACTCGTGGTCGTTCCCGAGACCTGGTTCTTCCGCGACCGCGCGCCTTTCGACGCCCTGGCCCAGCACGCGCGACGGCACTGGCTGACGTCCCAGGCCGCAACGCCGGTGCGCATACTGAGCGTCCCCTGCTCCACCGGCGAAGAGCCCTACACCATCGTCATGGCCCTGCTCGATGCCGGCCTGCCGCCGGAGCGCTTCCGGGTCGATGCCGTCGACATCAGCGAAGCGAATCTTGAGCGCGCCCGCACCGCCTGTTACGGAGAGCATTCCTTCCGCGGCGACAACATCAGTTTCCGCAAACGGCACTTCGTGCGGGACGGCAGCCACTACCGGGTACGGCCGCATATCACCGAGTGCGTGCGCTTTCTGCACGGCAACCTGCTCGCGCCGGGATTTCTGGCCGGCGAGGCGCCCTACGATGCGCTGTTCTGCCGCAATCTGCTCATCTATTTCGACCGCGAGACGCAGGCGCGCGCCCTGCGCGTCATCGAACGCCTGCTCTCCCGCCCGGGCCTGCTGTTTCTCGGGCACGCCGAGTCCGGCGTGATGGCGGGCCGCGACTTCGTCACGCTCGACCAGCCGCGCAGCTTCGCGTTCGTGCACGGCGGCCGCAGGTCCGCTGCAACGACCGCGCAACCGGCTCCCTTCGCCGTGCCGGCGCGAAACCGCTCCGTCGCGCGACGGGCCGTCCGTTCCGCGCCCCGGTCTGCCGGTCGCCCGAGTTCGGCGCCCGAGTCGCGCCCGGAGACGCCGGCGATGCCAGGGCGTGATCCGGCGCTGGCCGCGGCCACGCAGCTCGCCAATGAAGGCCATCTCGCCGAGGCGGCCGCACTCTGCGAACGCCACCTGCGCGAACAAGGCCCCGATGCCCGGGCCTTCCATCTGCTCGGCCTGCTGCGCGAGGCGGTGGGCGAACCGGATGAGGCCGAAGCCTGCCTGCGCAAGGCGATCTATCTGGATCCGGGCCACTACGAGGCGCTGACCCATCTGGCCGCGCTCCTGGAAGGCAAAGGTGACCACGGCAACGCCGAACTGATGCGCCAGCGTGCCCGGCGCAGCTTCGAACGCATGCAGGAGGCGGCGCGCGACGCCGGTGGCGCATGAACGACCCGGCTATCGCTAGCGACGGCGCCCCGGCCATCGACGACTGCTGGAACCGCATCGGCGTGTGGCGCCGCGGCGGCGAGACCTGCCCGGAGCTGGCCCGTGTCATCCACTGCCGCAATTGTGAACGCTATTCCGCAGCCGGCCGGCAGATCCTGCAGCGCGAGATCCCGCCCGGCTACCGCGACGAATGGACCCGCGTTCTCGCCGAGCCCGAGCGTCAACGTCAACCCGATACGGAATCCATCGTCATCTTCCGCCTGGGCGACGAGTGGCTGGCCGTCCCCAGCCGCATCGTCAGCGAGATCACCTCCGCCAGGCCGATACGCCGGGTGCCGCACATGCGCGCGCTGGTGAAGGGTCTGGTCAACATGCGCGGCGAACTGCATCTGTGCATGTCGCTCGGCGCGCTGCTCGGACTGGAAAAAGGCGGTCAGCCGCGGCGCGTCGGCAGCGTGGGCATTTCCGACCGCATGCTGCTGATCGGCGACCGGGACAACCGTTACGTGTTCCCCGTCACCGAGGTGCACGGCCTGCATCGTCACCATCCCGGCGAGCTGCAGCCGGTTCCGGCGACACTGGGCAAATCCAGGGCGAGCTACACGAAAGGCGTGCTCCGCTGGCGCGACGAACACGTCGCCTGCCTGGATGCCGATCTCCTCTTCAAGGCCCTGGGCGCGAGTCTGACATGAGCGGCCTGGACGGATTCTCCATGCTCGAGCTGTTCCGTGCCGAGGTCGCCACCCAGGCGGCACGGCTGAGCGAGCACCTGCTGTCGCTGGAAAAGCAGCCGGACGACGGCCAGGCCCTGGAGGCGCTCATGCGCGCCGCGCATTCCATCAAAGGCGCCGCGCGCATGGTCAACGTCGAGCCTGCGGTCCGGGTGGCGCACGTCATGGAGGATGTGTTCGTGGCCGCGCAGCAGCGTCGCCTGATGCTGTCCGCCGAAACCATCGACGACCTGTTGCGCGGCACGGACATGCTCAAGCGCATCGCCGACGAGGCCGACCGGCCCGACTGGGCGCAGCTGAATGCGGATGAACTGGCGCGGCTGCTGGGCGCGCTGCATGGCATCCTGGCCGCGCCCCCCGCCGCCGCGCCGACCGCGGACACCCCCCCACCGCCCGCGACGCCCGCCGGCGACCGGCCGGCCGCGGCCCTGGCCGAGCCGCCCAGGGTCGTGGCGGACAACGCTATCCGCGTCTCGGCGGAAAGCCTGAACCGCCTCATGGGGCTCGCCGGCGAGGTGCGCGTCGAATCGCGCTGGCTGCGGCCTTTCGCCGATGCGCTGGTGCAGTTCAAGCATCGCCATACGGAACTGATCAGCATGCTCGACCGTCTGCGTGACGCCCTCGAGGATGCCCACATCGACGACTACGCTCGCGGCCTGCTCGGTGATGTCCTGCGCCGCGCCGGCGCCTGCCGCCAGCAGCTGGCGGAACGGCTGAACGAACTGGACGAATACGACCGCCGCAGCCACAACCTCGCCAGCCGCCTCAACCGGGAGGTGATCGCCAGCCGCATGCGGCCGTTCGCCGACGGCGTGCAGGGTTTCCAGCGCATGGTGCGGGATCTGGCCCGCAGCCTGGGCAAGCGGGTGCGGCTCGACATCGTCGGTCTCGCAACGCAGGTCGACCGCGACATCCTGGAGCGCATCGAGGCGCCGTTGAATCATCTGCTGCGCAACGCCGTCGACCACGGCATCGAGATGCCGGCGGAGCGCGCCGCGGCCGGCAAGCCCGAGGAGGCGACCATCCGCCTGGAGGCGCTGCACAGTGCCGGCATGCTGTCCATCATCGTCGCGGATGACGGCCGCGGGATGGACGTGGACACGCTCCGCGGGCGCATCGTCGACAGGAAACTGGTATCCGCCGACATGGCCGCCGACCTCAGCGAGGCGGAGCTCATGGATTTCCTGTTCCTGCCGGGCTTCTCGACGCGCGACCAGGTCACCGAACTCTCCGGCCGCGGGGTCGGCCTGGACGTGGTACACAGCGTGGTGCAGGAGATGCACGGCATCGTGCATGCGACGGCGCGGCCCGGCCAGGGCATGCGCTTCCATCTGCAGCTGCCGCTGACGCTGTCGATGATCCGGGCGCTGCTGGTCGAGATCGCCGGCGAGCCCTACGCATTCCCGCTGGCGCAGATCCATCGCACGCTGCGTCTGCCGCGCCAGGCCATCGAGACCATGGAAGGACGCCAGTATTTCACGCTCGGCAGCCAGCACGTCGGCCTGGTCGCCGCCAATCAGGTACTCGGCCTGGAGGGCGAGCCGCCCGACGGTGAGGACGTGGCCATCGTCGTGCTCGGCGAGCGGCTCGACCGCTACGGCCTGGTGGTGGACCGGTTCCTCGGCGAGCGCAGTCTGGTGGTGCATGCGCTGGATCCGCGGCTCGGCAAGGTCAAGGACATCGGCGCCGCATCCATTCTCGAGAACGGCGATCCCTGCCTGATCGTGGACGTCGAGGATCTGCTGCGCTCGGTGGACATCCTGATCGCCGGCGGACGCCTCGACCGCATCCGGCGCGAGGGTGAAGCCGCGGCGCACGGCCGGCCCGCAGGCAAGCGCATCCTGGTCGTGGACGATTCCATCACCGTGCGCGAGGTGGAGCGCAGCATGCTCGTCAGCCGCGGCTACGAGGTCGAGGTCGCCGTGGACGGCATGGACGGCTGGAACGCCGTGCGCGCCGGCAGCTACGACCTGGTGATCAGCGACATCGACATGCCGCGCATGAACGGCTTCGAATTCGTCAGTCTGATCAAGAAGGACCCGACGCTGAAATCGTTGCCGGTGATGATCGTGTCCTACAAGGACCGCGAAGAGGATCGCCGGCGCGGTCTGGAGGCCGGCGCCGACTACTACCTGACCAAGGGCAGCTTCCACGACGAGACGCTGCTCGAGGCCGTCGCCGATCTGATCGGCAAGGCCTGAACCGACGCGAAACGGAAACGGGAATGCGCATCGCCATCGTCAACGATTCCGCCATGGCCGCCGAGAGCCTGCGGCGGGTGGTCGCCGCCAGCCAGCGCCACCAGGTCGCCTGGATCGCCGAGGA
Source organism: Gammaproteobacteria bacterium (assembly GCA_032907525.1). Taxonomy (GTDB): domain Bacteria; phylum Pseudomonadota; class Gammaproteobacteria; order Thiohalobacterales; family Thiohalobacteraceae; genus JAHJQQ01. The sequence goes on along the minus strand of JAJJPM010000149.1, from coordinate 20,265 downwards.
CGGCGCCGAGGCCGTGCGCCGCTGCGGCGAGGACCGGCCCGACATCCTGCTCATGGATCTGATCATGCCGAACATGGACGGCGTCGCCGCGACCCGGGAAATCATGAGCCGCACCCCCTGCGCCATCGTGGTCGTCACGGCCAGCGTCAGCGGCAACGCCGCCCAGGTCTTCGAGGCCATGGGCGCGGGCGCGCTCGATGCCATCAACACGCCGATCCTCGAGATGAATGGCGACGGTGAGGGTCAGGCCGCCCTGCTGCACAAGATCGACACCGTCGCCAAGCTCATCCAGGGGCCCCGGCGCCCGGCACCCGGCGTCCAACCGCCCCCTCCGGCGCCGCCGCGCCGGATTCCGGCGGCGGCCGGGACATCGCACCGCCCGCCCCTGATCGCCATCGGCGCGTCGACCGGAGGCCCGGCCGCGCTGCAGACCATCCTCGGCCGGCTCCCTCCCGCACTCGGCGCCGCCGTCGTCGTCGTGCAGCACGTCGATGCGCAGTTCGCCGCCAGCTTCGCGCACTGGCTGGGCGAACAGACCCCGTTGCCGGTCCGGCTGGCCGAAGCCGGCGATCGGCCGCGACCGGGCGAGGTCCTGGTGGCCGGGCGGGAGGAGCACCTGATCCTCACGCCCGGCGGCACCCTCGACTACACGCCCGAACCCGCCGATTACGCCTACCGCCCGTCGGTGAACGTATTTTTCCACAGCCTGGCCAGGCACTGGCGCGCCCCGGCCATCGGCGTGCTGCTGACCGGCATGGGGCGTGACGGCGGCACCGGGCTCTTGGCCCTGCGCGAGGCGGGCTGCCATACTGTCGCGCAGGATCGGGAGAGCAGCGCCATCTACGGCATGCCGAAGGCCGCCGCGGACCTGGGGGCGGCGGCCGAGATTCTGGCCCTGGGCGATATCGCCCCGGCCCTCCTGAAATCCCTGCAGCGGACGCTAAACACACAATAAGTACGGACCCCCCATCGCAGATGACCTTCGACCCCGCCAGCACAGGAACCGACACCATGGCCGCCGACCACCGTGCGGTCGTGCTCCTGGTCGACGACCAGGCCATGGTCGCCGAAGGCATCCGGCGCATGCTCGCCGACGAAGGCGATGTCGAATTCCATTTCTGCAGCGACCCGCGCGAGGCCATCCCAACAGCCGCGCGCATCAAGGCCACCATCATCCTGCAGGATCTGGTCATGCCGGAGATCGACGGCATGATGCTGGTGCGCTTCTACCGCGCCAATGCGGCCACCCGCGACATACCGGTGGTGGTGTTGTCCACCAAGGACGATCCGACCATCAAGAGCGAAGCCTTCAGCAACGGCGCCAATGACTACCTGGTCAAGCTGCCGGACAAGGTGGAACTCGTGGCGCGCATCCGCGCCCATTCGCGCAGCTACCTGGCCCAGCTGGAGCGCGATGCCGCCTATCAGGCGCTGCGCGATCTGCAGAAACAGCTGGAGAACAGCAATGCGCAGCTGGAGGAGAGCAACCGCGAGCTGCAGCGCCTGTCGTCGCTGGACGGCCTGACCGGCATCGCCAACCGCCGCCAGTTCGACAAGATGCTCGACCTCGAATGGCAGCGCGCGCTGCGCCACTGCACGCAGCTCGCGCTGGTGATGATCGATATCGATTTCTTCAAGGCGTTCAACGACACCTATGGGCATCAGGCGGGCGACGACTGCCTGAAGGCGGTCGCCGCGACGCTCGATCGGATCGCGCACCGTCCGTCTGACGTGGTCGCGCGCTACGGCGGCGAGGAATTCGCCGTGATCCTGCCGGAGACGGACGCCGACGGCGCGCTGCACGTGGCCGAGCAGATGTGCCAGGGCGTGGCGCGCCTTGACGTGCGGCACGCAGCCTCCAAGATCGCCGACCGGATCTCGCTCAGCATCGGCATCGCGGCGCTCAGCCCGCGCGGCGGCGCGGATGCCGATATACTGCTCGCGGCCGCCGACGATGCCCTCTACCGTGCCAAGAAAGGCGGTCGCAACCGGATCGTGGTGGCCACATTCGATGGCCTGGACGAAGCCGGATCGAACCTCAACCGGGCAAGTTCCTGAAACGCATTCACCGGCCCGCGGCGCTCGCCAAACGCGCCGCCAATCCCTATCATTACCGCCTCCACCCGCGGCCCGCCGCCTGCCAGGGCGCCGCCGGTCACCGTATTCCGATAGCGGGAGCATGCCATGACATTTGTCGTTACCGAAAACTGCATCAAGTGCAAGTACACCGACTGCGTGGAGGTCTGCCCGGTAGACTGTTTCCACGAAGGTCCCAACTTTCTGGCGATCGACCCGGAAGAGTGCATCGACTGCACGCTGTGCGAACCCGAGTGCCCGGCGGAGGCCATCTTTCCCGAAGATGACGTGCCGGAAGGCCAGGAGCATTTTCTGGAGCTCAACAAGGAACTGGCGCAGGAGTGGCCGGTCATCACCCAGAAGAAGGACGCGCCCCCCGACGCCGACGAATGGAACGGCAAGCCCGGCAAGCTCGACTATCTGGAGCGCTGAGGGGCGCCTGGGCGCCTGTCGGACTCGGAACCGGCCCACGGCGCCGGAGGGAGAGCGCATCGCTACGATCGCCCAAGTCCGACGGGCTCCCAGGCACGCGGTGCCGACATGACGCTGCACCTGATCCCCTACCACGAAGACCTGCTCGAATACGCGGCTGAGGTCATCCTGCGACATGCGCGGGACGGCCTGCCCGACCTGTCCGGCCACGTCGTCCTGCTGCCGGACGCCCTGACCGCGCCGCTGCTGCGCGCGCGGCTGAGCGCGCGGGCCCAGGCGCTCGGACATGGTGCGCTGCTCGGCCTGCGCATCACCACACTGCGCGCCTGGATCGAGGCCGGCGGCGCGGATCGTGCCGACGACCGCACACCGCTCAGCGAACCGGCGCGCCGGCTGCTGCTGGTCGATGCTCTGCGCCAGCACCGCGGCCTGTTCGGCGACGACGATCCCTGGCGCGTCGCCGACAGTCTGCTCGAACTCTTCGACGAACTCAGCCGCTGCCATGCCGATCTGCCGGCGACCGTCGAGAACCTGGCCGCGCGGCTGGCCGCGGGCTACGGCATCCACGGCGAGCCGCCGGCCGCGCTCACCCGCGAGGCCGAGATCGTGCACCGCCTGTGGCGGGCCTGGCACGAGCAGACCGAGGCACTCGGCCGGCCCGACCCCTGGGCCCATTATCTCGATGCCCTCCACGACCGGCACGCCATCGCACCCGACGAACCGCACTGTTTCATCCTCGGTCATCAGCCGTTGATCCCGGCCGAGCAGAGCTGGGTGAGTGCGCGGCTGGCCGCGGGCCGCGCCACGGTGCTCCTGCATGGCAACCCGCCGGCGCGCCGCGCCCGCGCCGACGCGACACTGTCGGCATGGCTCGCAACGACGGACGACCGGCAGTTCCACGGTGAGGCGGCACCGGCCGCACGCTGTCTGGACGCCGTGTATCCGTGCGCCGGCAGCGATCTGCGGCAGCGCGCCGCGCACCTGCGCGCCGAGTTTCCGGAAAGCCCTCTGGCCGGCCGACTGACCATGCTCGCCGCGGATTCCGCCGAGCACGAGGCGCGCGCCGTCGACGTCCAGGTTCGGCGCTGGCTGCTGGAAGGCAAGAGCCGCATCGGCATCGTCACCGAGGACCGGCGTCTCGCCCGGCGCGTGCGCGCCCTGCTGGAGCGCGCCGGCGTGCCGCTCGCCGACAGCGGCGGCTGGGCGCTGTCGACCACCAGCGCCGCCGCCTGCGTGGAGCGCTGGCTGCAGTGCTGCGAAGAGGACTTCGCCCACCAGCCGCTGCTGGACGTGCTCAAATCACCGTTCCTGTGCGGCGAGGCGCAGCGCGCCGAACACCTCGCCAGCGTCTACCGGCTCGAACACGACATCATCCAGCACGAGAACATCGCGCGCGGCCTCGAGCGCTACCGCCGTCATCTGGAGTACCGCCGGCTGCGCCTGCACTGGTGGTCGCCGGATTCGGTGGCGGCGCTGCACGCCCTGCTCGACCGCATCGGCGAGGCCGCCAGGCCTCTGCTCGAAGCGAGGGCCGGCGCCCATCCGGCCGGACATTATCTGGCGGCGCTGCGCGACAGCCTGCAGCGGCTCGGCGCATGGTCGCTGCTGGAAGACGACGCGGCGGGCCAGCGCCTGCTGACCCTGTGGGAAGAATTGAATGCGGCCGCACGGCACACCCCGCTCGATCTCGACTGGGCGGAGTTCCGCATCTGGCTGGGGCGGGCCCTGGAGGAGAACACCTTCCGCCCGGGACTCGCGGAGGGACCCGTGCAGCTGTTCGATCTCGATCAGAGCCTGCTGGCCAGCTTCGATGCCATCGTGATCTGCGCCTGCGACCGCGCGCATCTGCCGGGCGGCGACCGGCCCACGCCGTTCTTCAACGCCGGTGTGCGTCGCGAGCTCGGCCTGCCCACCTGGGAGGAGCGCCTGGACCGGCGGCTGTATCAGTTCCGCCGGCTGCTGGAAGCGGCGCCGCGCGTTCTGCTGACATGGCACCGCGAGGAACAGGGCGAACCGCTGCTGCCCGCTCCTTGGATCGAGATCCTCGAACGCCTGCACACGCTCGCCTTCGGCCGATCGCTGCAGGACGGCGAGCTCAGGACGCTGCTCGACGCGGACGTCCATGTCCGGGCACCGCGGCCCGCGCCGCTGCCGGCCCCGCCCGCGCAACCTCGACCCAGCCTGCCGCGCGACCTGCTGCCCGAGACGGTCAGCGCAAGCAGCCATCAGCACCTGATCGACTGCCCCTATCTCTATTTCGCCGCCGACGGGCTGCAGCTCGCCCCGTCGGAAACGGTGCGCGAGCTGCTGCAGAAGTCCGACTACGGCGAACGCGTGCATCGCTGCCTGCAGGCCTTCCACGGCAGCGTCAAGGGTCTGCCCGGCCCGTTCACGCAGCCGCTGGGCAAGGAGACGCGCGCCGCCGCGATCGCGCATCTGCAGAGGATCACCGAGCAGGTGTTCGCGCGCGACCTCGAGGACAACTTCCAGCACCGCGGCTGGCTGAAGCTGTGGTGGCGCCTGATCCCCGACTACATCGACTGGCAGATCGAACGTGCGGCCGCGTGGCGGGTTCACGAAGTGGAGGCGCGCCGCGAACTGCCCTGTGCCGGGGTAGGCACGCTCAAGGGTCGGCTCGACCGTATCGACACCGCCGGCGGACAGCTGGCCATCGTGGACTACAAGACGGGACGCAACCTGCCGTCGCAGCGCGACATCGACAGCGGCGAAGCCGTGCAGCTGCCGTTCTACGCGCTGCTGGCGGAGGGCCCGGTCGCCCGGGTGGAATATCTGCGCCTGGACGAGGCGCCGGTGCGCACCGCAGGGGTACTGGACGGCGATGAACTGGAGTCTTTGCGCGCTGCCGTCGCTGCGCGCCTGGAGGAGACCCAGGCGGCGATCGCGTCGGGCCAGCCGCTGCCCGCCTGGGGCGATCCGCAGACCTGCCGGCGCTGCCCGATGGACGGCGTCTGCCGGCGCGAGGCCTGGTGATCGGACGCCCCGCAGACGCTGAAAATAGAAAGGCGGCCCTAAGGCCGCCTTTGGGTCCCTCGCAGGCTGCTCCTGCCCGCTTCTACATCCCTGTGAGTTCGACCCTCCCTGGTGCAGTCCCTGCTTCCGTCCTAGCCAGTTGCACGACAAATTCTCCCATCAATTCGTGCATTTACAAGGCACCTACGACGTCAAAAGGACGGCGCCTGAAAGCCCCGCGGGCAGGGGCGCGACGCGCCTGCGCTGCGATATCGCAGTAGATTCATGTGGTTGAAACCCCGGTCGGCGGCCATCCCCCGGTTCGGGCTGCCGAGCCCTCCCGCTGACCTACGGGACTTTCAGCCTTTTCGTACAGATGGCGCTGAATGCGGACCATCAAGCCGCGCCTCCGGCGGCCGCCCCGCCCCCCCGATGAGCCGGCCGCCGGTTTGCCGCCCGCCGCACCCGCCTATATCCTGCCCGCCATGTCCGACCCCCTGCTCGCCACCGCCCCCGACCGGCACGCCAGCGTCCACGCCTCCGCCGGCACCGGGAAGACCTGGCTGCTGGTGACGCGCATCGTTCGGCTGCTGCTGGCGGGGGCCGCGCCCTCGGGCATCCTGGCGGTGACCTTCACGCGCAAGGCGGCGGCCGAGATGATCGAGCGCCTCAACGACCGCCTGGCCGGACTCGCCACGGACGACGACACCGCTCTGGACCGCAGCCTGCGGGAGATGGGCGAGACACCGTCGCCGATCCTGCGCGAGCGTGCCCGGCGCCTGTACGAAGCGCTGCTGTTCGACCCGCGTCCGGTGCGCGCGACCACGTTCCACGCCTTCTGCCAGGAGATCCTGCAGCGCTTCCCGGTCGAGGCGGAGGTGCCGCCCGGCCTTCTGCCAGGAGATCCTGCAGCGCTTCCCGGTCGAGGCGGAGGTGCCGCCCGGCTTCGAACTCCTGGACAGCGATGCCGAGCTCGTGGACGAGGCGTGGGACGCCCTCTACGCCGAGGCCACGCAGGCGCCGGACAGCGGGATCGCCGGTGCCCTGGAGCAGCTCTTCGACAGTTGCGGCACGCTGTCCAACACCCGCCAGGCGCTGAACGACTTTCTGGGCCACCGCATCGACTGGTGGGCCTTCACCCTGACCGCGCGGGAACCGGCCGCGTATGCCGCCGCCATCGCGCGGCGCCTGTTCGGGATCGACACCGACGACGACCCGGTCGACGCCTTCTTCGGCGGCCGATGGCCGGCCCTGCTCGCCGAATTCGCCGCCCTGCTGGGCCGCCACGACACCAAGACCAACCGCGAGCACAGCGGAGCCATCCTGCAGGCGCTGGCGTTGCGCGAGGCCATGGCGGAAGACTCGCGCGAGGCGTGCCTCGCCCTGGTCACCGACGCCCTGCTGACCAAGAGCGGCGAACCGCGCAAGCGGAACAGCAGCAAGGCGCTGGAGAACGCCCTCGGCCCGGCCGGCTGCGACCGACTGCTGGAACTGCACGGCCTGTTGTGCGATGCGCTGCTCGAGACCCGCGACCGGCTCGCGCGCCGGGCCAGTCTGACGCTGAACGAGGCCTGGTTTCGCGCCGGGCAACGGCTGCTCGACCATTACCAGCGCATCAAGCGCGAACAGCGTGTGCTGGATTTCGCCGATCTGGAATGGCACGCCTATCGCCTGCTGAACGCGTCCGGCCAGGCGCACTGGGTGCAGTACAAACTGGATGCGCGCATCGATCACATCCTGATCGACGAATTCCAGGACACCAACCCGACCCAATGGCGTCTGCTGCTGCCGCTGCTGGAGGAGCTCGCCGCCGGTGCCGGCGAGCGCGCGCGCAGCGTGTTCCTGGTCGGCGACGCCAAGCAGTCCATCTACCGCTTCCGGCGCGCCGATGCACGGCTCCTCACCACTGCCAGCGACTGGCTGGAGGCGCGCCTCGGCGCACAGCGCTTCAGCCTGGAATCCTCGCGGCGCTCGGCACCCGCCATCATCGACTGCGTCAACCGGGCGTTCGCCGACGGTCCGCTCGCCGCACGTCTGCCGGACTTCCCGGCGCACAGCACCCACTGGGCCGAACTGTGGGGCCGCGTGGAACTGCTGCCGCCGCTCGCGGCACCTGCATCCGCGGAGGCTGACGGCACGACCGCGGCCGCACTGCGCAACCCGCTCCTGCAGCCGCGCCCGCAGCCGGCCGACGATCGCCACGAGGAGGAAGGCCGGATCATCGCCGCGCGCATCCGCGGCCTCGTCGACGGCGGCACGCTGATCGGGCCGGCGGCTGCGGCCCGCCCGCTGCGCTACGGCGACATCCTCATCCTGCTGCGCGGCCGCACCCACGCCGGCGCCTATGAGAAGGCGCTGCGCGACGCCGGTATCCCCTTCCTCGGCGCCGCCCGCGGCACCCTGCTCGACAACCTCGAGGTGCGCGACCTGGAAGCGCTGCTGAACACCCTGATCGCGCCGCACAACGACCTGGCGCTCGCCCAGGTGCTGCGCTCGCCCCTGTTCGCCGCCGGCGACGAGGACCTGATCCGGCTGGCGCAGACCAGTGGCAACGGCTGGATGGAACGGCTGCTCAGGATCGCCGCGGACTGCCGGGCGGACGACGAGTCACCGCTGGCGCGCGCGGCGCGCCTGCTGCCGGACTGGTCGGCCCGGGTCGGCCGGCTGCCGGTGCACGATCTGCTGGACCGCATCTATCACGAAGGCGACGTGCTGGCGCGCTTCGAGGCCGCGGCCAGCCCGGCGCTGAAACCGCGCGTGCGTGCCAATCTGATCCGCTTCATCGAACTCGCCCTGGAAGTGGACAGCGGCCGCTACCCCAGCCTGCCGCATTTCGTGGCGCGCCTCGCCGAACTCCGGGCACGTGCCGACGACGCGCCCGACGACGCCCCGCCCGAGAGCGGCACCGGCGATCGCGTCCGATTTCTCACCGTGCACGGCGCCAAGGGGCTGGAAGCGCCGGTGGTGTTCCTCGCCGACTGCGGCCGCGCCGACCGCGACCGCAGCGCCTGGGGCGCGCTCGTCGACTGGCCTGCCGAACGCGATCGCCCCGAGACTTTCGTACTGGTGGGCCGCAAGACCGGGCGCGACCGCGTCACCGCGGATCTGCTGGCCCGGCAGCAGGAGGCCGAACTGCGCGAGGACGCCAATCTGCTGTATGTCGCACTGACCCGCGCGCGCCAGCTGCTGTTCGTCTCCGCGGCGGTGACCGCGGACAACGCCGATCAGGGCTGGTACGGCCTGTTGCGTGCGCAATGGTGTCCGCAGCCCGTCGCCCCCGATATCCCCTTCGTCCACGAGACCGGCACGCCGCCCGCCGCGACTGCCGTGCCTGCCATACCGCCGCCGGCCACGGTCGCGGTCGACCCGCGCCTGCGCGAACGCCTGCGGATCGCCCCGGCCCTCGTGCGCATCGCGCCCAGCCGCACGGAAGCCTCCGTCGATCTTCGCGGCCCTGCCGGCAGCGGCGATCCGGATGGCCGGACCCGCGGCATCGCCATCCACCGCCTGCTCGAATGGCTGAGCGCGACCCCGCGGCGCGGCCGCGCCCGGCTGCTCGCCGACATCGCGCGCGAGCTGCAGCGCGATGCGGCGGATCCGGAACTGACATCCTGGCTGCAGGAGGCCGAGGCGGTCACGCAGGAGCCGGCGCTCGCCCCGCTCTTCGATACCGCAGGCTATGAGCGCGCCTATGCCGAGGTACCGCTGCACTATCGCGCGGACGACGGCGCCCTGATCGACGGCATCGTCGACCGCCTGCTGCTCCGTCCGGACGAGGCGCATGTCATCGACTACAAGACCCACGTCATCGCCGCGGATCAGGCCGAGGCGACCGCCCGGCCCTATCACGATCAGCTGCACCTCTACGCCGAAGGCGTCCGCCGCCTCTGGCCCGACCGGCGCGTGCGCGCCAGCATCCTCTTCACCCACTGCCGCAGGCTGGTCGATCTGGACGTGTAACGCAGCCTCCTGGCGCCGCCAGGATTCGACACGGAAAGCACGGACAGGGGTCGATGGCCACGAAACCCACGAAATCCACGGAAATTGAATGGGCGGACTCACTCAAAATACTTTTCGTGGGTTTCGTGGGTTTCGTGGCTATGAATGTGTTTGGCCGTGCTTTCCGTGTGTTCCGTGGCAAAATCTTTCTACGCGATGCGACTTGAAATCCGCGCGCCATTCCCTCAGATTCCGGGCAGCGTTTCACATCCGTTCCGACAGCAGGAGTCCGCATGGCCGCATCGCCCTATGTCTACGACGTCACGCAGGAGACCTACCAGCAGCTGGTGGTGGAGAACTCACGGCACGTGCCCGTGCTGGTGGACTTCTGGGCGGACTGGTGCGGGCCCTGCAAGATGCAGCTGCCGGTGCTGCTGAAGCTCGCCGACGCCTATCAGGGCAAGTTCCTGGTGGCCAAGATCAACACCGACGAACAACGCCGGCTCGCCGAACTGCACAGCATCCGCAGCATCCCGACCATGAAGCTGTTTCGCGACGGCCAGGTGGTGGAGGAGATCCTGGGCGCGCAGACCGAATCCACGCTGCGCACCCTGCTGGACAAGTACGTCGCGCGCGAATCCGACAGCCTGCGCGAACAGGCGGCGCAGCGGGCGGCGGCGGGTGACGTGGAAGGTGCGCTGGCGATCCTGCGCGACGCGGCGGCGAAGGATCCGGACAACCCCCGCGCACAACTGGATTATCTGCGCACCGCGATGGAGGCCGGTCTGGTCGACGAAGCCGAGCAGGCTCTGACGGCCATGCCGCGCGATATCCGGGAGAGTGCGGAGATCCGGCGTTATGCGGCCCTCGTGGAATTCGCACGGCGCATCGCCGGTGCGCCGGACCGCGCGGCCCTGGAGCAGCGCATCGCGCAGGATGCCGGCGATCTGGAAGCGCGCGATCTGCTGGCGGCGCGCCTGGCCCTGGCCGGCGATGCCGAGGGCGCCCTGGAGCAGTATCTGGAGATCCTGCGCCGCGACCGCCGCTACGGCGACGACGCCGGCCGCAAGGGCCTGCTGGCGATGTTCGAGCTGCTCGGGAATCAGGGACCGCTGGTGAACCGCTACCGGTCGCAGATGTTCACTGTGTTGCACTGATGCGGGCGCGCGGTCCCCGGCCGGGATCGCGGACTCAGGTCACCGGGCGTTTTCGTCCAGCATCGCCGCCAGCTTCTTGGCCGGCACGTAACCGGGGACGACGTGACCGTCCTCGAACACGATGGCGGGCGTACCCTGCAGCCGGAACTGCCGCACCAGCTTCATGTGCTCGTCGACGGGACTGGCACAGGTCGCCCGCGGCAGCGCCTGGCCCGCCTTGGCATCGGTCAGCGCCTGACGGCGGTCTTCGGCGCACCAGACCGACTGCGCCTTGTAATACGACTCGGTGTTCGGGCCGGAGCGCGGGAAGAACAGATACCGCACGGTGATGCCGAGTTCGTTGATCTCCTTGATCTCGTTGTGCAGCTTGCGGCAATAGCCGCAGTCGATGTCGGTGAACACCGTGATCGTGTGGCGCGGCTTCGCCGCGGGGAAGATCACCATCTTGTCCTCGCCGAGGCCGGCCAGCGCCGCGCTGCGCAGCTGCCCCTGCCGCTGCTCGGTGAGATCGGTGCGCGCGGCGAGATCGATGAGGTGGCCCTGAACCAGGAAGCGGCCGTCCTCGCTGACGTAGAGCACCTCAGGCCCATAGGTGACTTCGAACAGACCGGGCAGCGCCGCAGGACGGATCTCGTCCGGCGCGGCTTCCGGGATGACGGCAGCGAGCGCCTTGCGGATGGCGGCGTGATCTTCGGCGGCCTGTGCCACGCTCAGCAGCGCGATCCAGACCAGAGCGGCACGAATCAGAAACGACATGGAAAAAACCCGTTGTCCCCGCGGGGATCCTGTACATGGAAGTGCGCCATTCTCCCGGATTGCCCGTCACCCCGCAATCAAGGATCCGTGACAGAACCCCCGGATCGCGGCCATAGGCCGGAATCCAGACCGAACAACCTGCGTTTCAGTCACGAAAGCACACGGAAGACGCTGAAATGAAACGGCGTCGTGAAGCACCGGTCCGGCGCCTGAAGGCTGAGGAGGCTGTCGTGCGCAGCGCATGATCCCATCCGGGTAGTTCCTGTGGTTCCGCGGCGGCTGCGGTTTTCGGGTTCGCCGGTCCGGCACCGCGGTCACCCACGAGGGTGATGCCTCGCATGCAGTTCGCGCAGCCGCTCGCGGGCGACATGGGTATAGATCTGCGTGGTGGACAGGTCGCTGTGGCCGAGCAGCAGCTGCACCACGCGCAGATCGGCACCGTGGTTGACCAGATGGGTGGCGAAGGCATGGCGCAGCGTGTGCGGCGACAGGGGCGTGCGGATGTCCGCGGCGCGCGCATGGGCCTTGATGCGGTACCAGAAGGCCTGCCGGGTCAGGGGCTCGCCGCCGCGTCCCGGAAACACCGCATCGCTGGTCACACCATTCAGCAGCGCGGGCCGCGCCTCGGAGAGGAAGCGCGTCAGCCAGCGCTGGGCCTCCTCGCCCAGCGGCACCAGCCGCTCCTTGCTGCCCTTGCCGAACACCCGCAGCACGCCCTGGCGCAGGTTCAGCTGATCGATGCGCAGACCCACCAGCTCGGACACCCGCAGCCCGCAGGCGTACAGCACCTCCAGCATGGCGCGGTCGCGCAGACCCAGAGGTTCGGCGGTATCCGGCGCCTGCAGCAGCGCGTCCACCTGCTCCTCGCTCAGCGACTTCGGCAGCGGCCGGCCGAGCCGGGGCGCGTCGATGCGCGCGCTGGGGTCCTCCCGGATGCGGTTCTCGCGCACCAGATGGCGGTAGAAGCGGCGCAGGCTGGACAGCAGCCGCGCGGCGCTGCGCGCCTTGGTGCCGGCGGCGGCCCGGCTGGCGAGATAGCCCAGCAGGTGTTCACGGCGCGCGCCGGCGAGCGCGATGCCCTGCCGCCCGAGCCAGGCGGCGAGTCCGCGCAGATCGTTGCGGTAGGCCGCGAGCGTATGCGCGCTCAGACCGCTTTCCATCCACAGGGCGTCGAGGAAGCGCTCGATCTCGGCCTGATCCGTTTCGGTGACGGCTGCGCGGTTGGGCTCGTTCACGGCGAAAGACTCGCTTCACATCCCGTCGGTGTTACAGTAGGCGGCACGTTACCAGCCTCCCCGCTCCGATGGAAACAGCCGATCCGCCCGTGCACGCCGACGCCCTGCTGGCGATCCTGACACAGCTGGTGCAGGAACTGCATCCGGGCCGGACGATGCCGGCGGTGACCCTCGACAGCCACCTGGAACGCGATCTCGGCCTGGACAGTCTGGCGCGCGTCGAGCTGCTGCTGCGCATCGAACGCGAGCTGGGCCTCACGGCGGCCGAAGATGCCGCGCTGGGCGCGCAGACCGCCGCGGAGCTCCTCCGCCTGCTCGGCATCGCCGCCCCCGTCGCGATGGCCGCCGCACCGGCCGCGGCCGGCACCGCCGAGGTCGAGATCCCGCAGGACGCCCGGACGCTGACCGAGGTGCTCCAGTGGCATGCCCAACGCGTGCCCGATCGGGTCTACCTGACCTTCCACCCCGGCGACGCCGCGGCGGAGACCCTGACGTTCGGCGAACTCTACCATGGCGCCGCGCAGGTCGCCGGCGGGCTGATCGCGCGCGGCATCCAGCCGGGCGATCGCGTGGCCCTGATGCTGCCCAGCGGCCTGGAGTTCTTCTTCGCCTTCTACGGCATTCTGCTCGCCGGCGCCGTACCCGCCCCGCTCTACCCGCCGACCAGCCGCGCCCAGCTCGAGGACCACCTGCTGCGCCAGGTCGGCATCCTGGACAACGCCCAGGCGCCGATCCTGATCACCGTCGACGAGGCCCGCCACTACGCGCGGCTGCTGAAATCGCAGTGCGCCACGCTCAGGCATCTGTGCGCCGTGCCGGAGCTGCGCGCCGGCGAGGCCATCGCGCCCGTGGCCGTCGGTCCGGAGGCGCTCGGCCTGATCCAGTACACCTCCGGCAGCACCGGCCAGCCCAAGGGCGTGATGCTCAGCCACGCCAACCTGCTCGCCAACGTGCGCGCCATGGGCCGGGCCGCGGCCGCGACCAGCGACGACGTCTTCGTCAGCTGGCTGCCGCTCTACCACGACATGGGACTGATCGGCGCCTGCCTCGGCAGCCTCCATTACGGCATGCGCCTGGCGCTGATGTCGCCGCTCAGTTTCATCGCCCGGCCGGTGCGCTGGCTGCGTGCCATCCATGAGCATCGCGGCACCCTGTCGGCGGCGCCCAATTTCGCCTATGACCTGTGCGCCACGCGCCTGCGCGACGAGGAGCTCGAAGGCCTGGACCTGAGCTGCTGGCGGCTGGCCTTCAACGGCGCCGAGCCGGTCCATCCCGACACGCTCGACGCCTTCTGCCGGCGGTTCGCCGCCTGCGGCTTCCGGCGCGAGGCCATGACGCCCGTGTATGGGCTGGCGGAGAACGCCGTCGGACTGGCGTTCCCGCCGCTCGGGCGCGGACCGCGCATCGACAGCATCGACCGTGAGCGCTTCACCGCTGCCGGCCGCGCCGAGCCCGCGCCCGAGGGACCGGACGCCCTGCGCTTCGTCAGCGGCGGTCGCGCCCTGCCCGATCACGCCATCCGCATCGTCGACGACCGGGACCGCGACCTCGGCGAGCGCCGCCAGGGCCGGCTGCAGTTCCGCGGCCCCTCGGCGACGCGCGGCTACTTCCGCAACGACGAGGCCACCGCCGCGCTGCTGCACGGGGCCTGGCGCGATTCCGGCGATTATGCCTATCTCGCCGACGGCGAAGTCTTCATCACCGGGCGCGCCAAGGATCTGATCATCCGCGCCGGCCGCAATCTCTATCCCTACGAGCTCGAACAGGCGGTCGGCGATCTGCCCGGCATGCGCAAGAATGCCATCGCGGTCTTCGCCGCACGCGGCGACGGCCCGGCCGAACGCCTGGTGGTGCTGGCGGAGACGCGCGAACGTGATGCGGCGCGCCTGCAGGCACTGCGCGAGCGCATCGACGCCCTGGCCCTGCAGCTCACCGGCACCCGGCCCGACGACATCGTGCTCGCCCCGCCGCGCAGCGTGCTCAAGACCTCGAGCGGCAAGATACGCCGGGTCGAATGCCGCAAGCTCTACGAGCAGGGCGCCTTTGCGGGTGGCGTCGTGCACCGGCAGCGCTACTGGCGGCAGCGTCTGGCGTTGGCCGGTCGCGCGCTGCACACGCTGTTCACCCGCGGAGTGGACCGCGCGCGAGGCGACCTGTATGTCCTCTACGCCTGGCTGTGCTGCCTGGTCTGCACAGTCCCGATCACACTGCTGGTGCTGCTGCTGCCGCGCCGCGCCGCCCAGCGCAGCGCCCGCATCGGCGCGCGCATCGGCCTGCGGCTCGCCGGCATGCGCATCGCGCGGCGCGGCGAGACCACGCTGCCCACGGACCAGGTGCTGGTGCTGGTCGCCAACCACGCCAGCTACCTCGACGCCATCGTGCTGACGGCGGCACTCGACATGCCGCTGCGCTTCGTCGCCAAGCGCGCCCTGCGCCGGCCGCTGCTCGGCACACTGCTGGCGAAGCTCGGCACCGAGTTCGTGGCCCGCGATGACGTGCGGCAGAGCGTGGACGATGCCGCGCGTGTGCTGGACCGGGTGCACGGCGGGGACGGGGTGGTGTTCTTTCCGGAAGCGACCTTCACGGCTGCACCGGGCCTGCGTCCGTTCCGTCTCGGCGCCTTCAAGGTCGCGATGGAAAGCGGCGCGGCGCTGGTGCCCATCGCCCTGCGCGGCACGCGCGAGATGCTGCGCGGCAGCTCATGGCGGCCGCGCCCCGGCATCGCCGTCGTCTGGGTGGGAACGCCGCTGACCGCGACCGGCACGGACTGGCCAGCGCTCGTGGATCTGCGCGACCGGGCCCGCGCGCAGATACTCGCCCACTGCGGCGAACCGGATCTCGCCGAACACGTCTCGATCGCCCTGCCGGAGGGGGTGAGGCCTTAGGGAGTGAGGAGTGAGGAGAAAAGATCCTGGCCACGGAATCCACGGAATAACACGGAATAACACGGAAAATATTTGTGCTGAAAACTTAGCGATACGGCAATCTCCAGGGCGATAAGGGGACAGACTTAAGTCTGTCCCCGGGTTCAGTGAGTTATTCCCGTGCCTTTCCGTGGATTCCGTGGCTAAAGCAGGTTTACTCCTCACTCCTCACTCCTCACTCCTCACTCCTCACTCCAACTGAATCACCCCGTGCACGCCGACGCGGATCTCGCTGTCGCCGCCCTCGAAGGCCGGCGGGGCGACGGACTCGCTCATGGCCTGGGCGCGCACGATGGGCATGGGATGGACCGGCTGATCCTCGGTCTGGATGTTCGCCTCGACGATGCGGTATTTCTTGCCGCCCAGATTTGCGCGCACCTGGTCGGCGCGCTGTTTGAAGTCCTCCAAGGCACGGTCGATTAGCTGCCGTTCGACCTCGGCGCGGGTCTGCGGCGCGACACTGAAGGCCACCGATCGCAGCTGCAGTCGCTCCTGCAGCGTGCCGATGAGTGCACCGAGCTGGGCGAAATCGCCACCCTGCAGAATCAGTTCCTGCGAGGCGCGCCAGCCGACCAGGGCCTCCTTGCGATACACCGGCTGGGTGGAATAACCGCCGCTGCGCACCTCCACGCCGGACTGCGCGCGTGCCCGGGTCAGCGCCCAGGCCATGGTCCCGTTCAGGCGATCGGCCAGCGCCGCGGCATTCTCGTCTTCGCCCTGGACCGCCAGCACGGCCTGCATGCGGTCGTTGGCGACCGACTCCGCCGCCCACACCTGAAAACTGATCTGGTTGAAACGCTCCGGCGGCTCGGCAGCCTGCGCGGCGGTGCCCATGCCCAGAAACAGAACCCACAGAATCAAGCAGATTTGCATCCGCATAGCCCGTCTCCTCGATGACAGAGGACGCCAGTGTAGCACCGCCCCGCTCGCGGAGTTCGCGAACGCGGCCATGCCACCGGGCTATGTTAGAATCACCGTTTTCATCCAGCGCTCAGGGACCATGCCGGCCATTCCCAAAACCGCAATCACGGCACTGATTCTCGCCGGTGGCAGGGGCACGCGTATGGGGGGCAGCGACAAGGGATTGCTCGCCTGGGGCGGCGTCTCACTGATCGAGCGTGTGCTCGCCGGTGTCGCGCCGCTGGTGGACGGCGTGATGATCAGCGCCAACCGCAATCTCGACCGCTATCGCACCTACGGTCTGCCGGTGCTGCCGGATGCCGACGATGATGCGTTCTCCGGACCTCTGGCCGGCATCTCGCGCGGCCTGGATGCCTGCACCACACCCTGGCTGTGGGTACTCCCCTGCGACGTGCCGCAGGTGCACGGTGAGCTGCTGGCGCGACTGATCGACGCCTGTGCGACGACGGGATGCAAAGCCGCGGTGCCGCACGACGCGCAGCATATGCACGCGACCTTCGCGCTGCTGAGCACCGCCGTCGCGGCCGAGCTGCATGCATTCCTCGCGGCGGGCCGGCGCAAGGCACGGGACTGGCTGGCCGCGCTGCCGGCCGCGCGGGTCGACTGCTCCGACCATGCCGAGTGGTTCGTCAATATCAACACGCCGGAGGATCTGCAGCGCTACCGGCGCCAGGAGACAGCTTCGATGTGAGCACGCCGCTCGAAATGCCTCCGGTCATCGGCTTCGCGGCCTGGAGCGGCACCGGCAAGACGACGCTGCTGGCCGCACTGCTGCCGCTGCTGCGGGCGCGCGGCCTGCGTATCGGCATGATCAAGCACGCGCATCACGGCTTCGACATCGACCAGCCGGGCAAGGACAGCCATGTCCTACGCAAGGCCGGCGCCGAGCAGATGCTGATCGCCTCCCGCGAACGCTGGGCACTGATGGTGGAGACGCCGGCGTCGGACGATCCCGCGCTCGCGGATCTGCTGCCTCGACTCGACCGCTCGCGGCTGGATCTGATCCTGGTGGAAGGCTTTCGCCATGAGCGTTTTCCGAAGATCGAGCTGCACCGTGCCGCGCTGGGCCGGCCCTTGCTGTTCCCGGAGGACGACTGCATCATCGCCCTGGCCAGCGACACGCCGATCACCACCGGGCTACCCCACTTCGCACTCGACGACGCGGCGGCGATCGCGGACTTCATCATGCAGTATTGCGGCTTGGCCGCGCACAGGACCTGAACATGAACGATGCCTCCAAAGATCCCTGCGCCGCACCCTCCGGCCTGCTGACCGTCGCCGAGGCGCGCGCGCGCATCGACGCCCTGGTGACACCGATCCGGGGCGAGGAGCAGCTGCCGGTGCGCACCGCCCTCGGCCGCGTACTCACTGAGCCGGTCATCTCGACCATCGATGTGCCGCCCTACACCAATTCCGCCATGGATGGCTATGCCGTGCGCGGCGACGACCTGCCACAGACCGGCCGCGTGCGCCTGACCGTCGTCGGCCGCGCCATGGCGGGCGCGCCCTGGGACGGCGAGCTCGCGCCCGGCCAGGCGGTGCGTATCATGACCGGCGCCGTCATGCCCGCCGGCGCCGACACGGTACTCATGCAGGAGGCCGTCACGGTGGGCGACGACGCCATCGAGATCGGCACCGGCCACACACGCGGCGAGAACGTGCGCCAGGCGGGCGAGGACATGGCCGCGGGCGACACCGTGATCGCCCCCGGCACGCGGCTGCTGCCCGCCGAGCTCGGCGTGCTGGCCTCGCTGGGCATCGCGGAAGTGCGCGTCAGACGCCGCCTGCGGGTCGCCTTCTTCTCCACCGGCGACGAGCTGAAGAGCCTGGGCGAGCCGCTCGGGCCGGGACAGATCTACGACAGCAACCGCTATACCCTGCACGGCATGCTGTCCCGTCTGGGCGTGGACCTGCTCGATCTCGGCGTCATCCGCGATGACCGCGATGCCATCCGCCGCGCGTTTCACGATGCGGCCGAGATGACGGACGTCGTCATCACTTCCGGTGGCGTGTCGGTGGGCGAGGCGGATTTCGTCAAACAGACCCTGGATGAGCTGGGTCGGGTCGATTTCTGGAAGATCGCCATGAAGCCGGGCAAGCCGCTCGCCTTCGGTACGGTCGGCGCGGCGGTGTTCTTCGGTCTGCCCGGCAATCCGGTCTCGGTCATGGCGACCTTCTACCAGTTCGTACAGCCGGCACTGCAAAAGATGATGGGCATGACGGCCGCACCGGCGCTGTCCCTGCGTGTCCCCTGCGCGGTCGCGCTCAGGAAGCAGCCCGGCCGCCTGGAATATCAGCGCGGCATCCTGCAGCAGGACACGGACGGAAACCTGACGGTGACCACCACCGGCAGGCAGGGCTCGCATGTGTTGTCGTCGATGAGCCGCTCCAACTGCTTCATCATCCTGCCGGCGGAATGCGCCGGCGTGGCAGCGGGTGAGCTGGTGGAGGTGCAGCCGTTCGCCGGCCTGATTTGACGCCAGGACGCGATCCGGCCTTGAATTCATCCCGCCCCGCCCCCACTGCCTCCGAAGCGGGCATTTTCGCCGCGGCCAACCCGTGATGACGGATCATGAACGAAGAACAAGCCATCGACGCCGAAGTGGTCAACGAGCCCGACGAGACGACACGCAGTTCCGAACTCGCCCTGCCTGCTGACGTATTGCCTTCGACGCTGCATCTCCTGCCGGTCACGGACCGTCCATTCTTTCCCGCGCAGGGCGTCCCGGTCCTGATGAACGATGAGCCCTGGATGGAGACTGTCCGGGCCATCGGCGACACGGCGCACCGGCTGGTCGGCCTGGTCCTGGTCGATGTCCAGGATGCCGAGAACGCCCGGCCGCGGAATTTCGCCCGGGTCGGCACCGCGGTGCGTATGCACCATCCGATGAGAACCGCAGGCAAGATCCAGTTCATCGCCGAAGGCCTGAAGCGCTTCCGCATCCTCGAATGGCTCTCGGACACGCCGCCGTTCGTGGTGCGCGTGGAATATCCTGACGATGTCCTGGGGAACGACGACGAACTGAAGGCCTACGCGATCGCCATCATCAACACCCTGAAGGAGCTCGTCCCGCTCAATCCGCTGTACAGCGAGGAGCTGAAGTTCTTCCTGAACCGCTTCAACCCCAACGAGCCCTCGGCCCTGGCCGATTTCGCCGCCAGCCTGACCACATCGGCCGGTCCTGCGCTGCAGGACGTGCTCGAGACCTTCCCGGTGCTGGAGCGCATGAAGAAGGTGCTGGTCCTGATCCGTAAGGAGCTGGAAGTCGCCAAGCTACAGACCCAGATCCGCGAGAAGGTCGAGGAGAAGATGTCCGAGCAGCAGCGCAAGTTCTTCCTGCGCGAGCAGCTCAAGGCCATACAGCAGGAACTCGGCATCGCCAAGGATGACCGCACCGCCGACGTCGAGCGTTTCGAGGAGCGGATCGCCGCGCTGCACATTCCGGAAGCCGCCCGCGCGCGCATCGACGAAGAACTGCAGAAACTGTCGATCCTCGAATCGGGGTCACCGGAATACGCGGTGACGCGCAATTACCTCGACTGGATGACCGCGCTGCCCTGGGGAAAATATTCCGAGGACAAACTCGATCTCGGACATGCGCGTGCGGTGCTGGATGCCGATCACGACGGACTGGACGATGTCAAGGACCGCATCATCGAATTTCTCGCCGTCGGCAGCCTGAAAGGCGAGATTGCCGGCTCGATCCTGCTGCTGGTCGGACCGCCGGGTGTCGGCAAGACCTCCTTCGGCCGCTCGGTGGCGAATGCGCTGGGACGCCGGTTCTACCGCTTCAGCGTGGGCGGCATGCGCGACGAGGCCGAGATCAAGGGCCACCGCCGCACCTACATCGGCGC
>JAJJPM010000148.1:0-11691 GCA_032907525.1 Gammaproteobacteria bacterium | reverse complement strand
GCCGGGTTTTTTGTTGGATGAATCAACTTCTACCGCAAAGGACGCAAAGCCGCGCAAAGAACATCGAAAACATGATGGCCACGAAATCCACGAAACCCACGAAAAGGACTTATGTTTACACCCATTAGCTTTCGTGGGTTTCGTGGATTTCGTGGCTATATAGGTTTTCCTTTGTGCGCCTTTGCGTCCTTTGCGGTAGAAGTACGGGTTTCACACCCACGCCGCCGGCACGCTGTAGCCGCGCAGGCGGCGGGCGAAGTCCTCCAGCGCACGGACGCCGGTGGCCTCGGCGCGCTGGCACCAGTCGTTCAGGGCCTGGCGCAGCTGTTCCTGGCTCTCGGCGCGCCGGCTCCACACCACCTGCAGCTGCTCGCGGAACTGATACACCAGCTTCAGGCGCTGATGCATGTCCAGCACGCGCTGCAGGCGCTGCAGCGCCGATGTGTCCATCAGGCTCGACTCGCGCACCAGCAGCCAGCGGGTCTGGCGGAACAGGCGTCGGCAGGAACCGTCGCCGCAGCGCCACTCCTCGCGCAGCACCGGCAGGATCACGGCGCGCGCATAGTGCGCCATGACGTGCAGCGGATTCAGGACCACGGCGCGCACCGTGTCCATATCCACGCGCTGCTTGCCGGCGACGATCATCGGGCGGCGGTTGACCTTCTTCACGCGCGCCAGCCGCAGCAGTTCCAGCAGGCGGATGTAGAACCAGCCGATGTCGAACTCCCACCAGCGCACCGACAGCTTGGCCGAGCTCGGGAAGGCGTGATGGTTGTTGTGCAGCTCCTCGCCGCCGATGAGGATGCCGAGCGGCGCGATGTTGGTCGACATGTCGCGGCTCTCGAAGTTGCGGTAGCCCCACCAGTGGCCCAGGCCGTTGATCACGCCGGCGGCGAAGAAGGGGATCCATACCATCTGCACCGCCCAGACGCTCAGCCCCAGCACACCGAACAGCGCCACGTCGACCAGCGCCATGAGGGCGATGCCCAGGCCGGGGCGCGCGCTGTACAGCCGGCGCTCGATCCAGTCGTCGGGCGTGCCATGGCGGTACTTCTCCACCAGCCCGCGGTCGGCCGCGGCCTTGCGGTAGAGTTCCGCGCCCTGCCACAGCACCGTACCGATGCCGAGGATCTTCGGACTGTGCGGATCCTCCCCGGTCTCGCAGCGCGCATGGTGCTTGCGGTGAATGGACACCCACTCGGCGGTGACCATGCCGGTCGTCAGCCACAGCCAGAAGCGGAAGAAATGACTCACCGCCGGATGCAGTTCCAGCGCCCGGTGGGCCTGGTGCCGGTGCAGGAACACCGTCACGCTCACGATGGTGACATGGGTCAGGGCCAGAACGACGGCGACGTAGCCCCACCAGGGCAACGGGACCAGGCCTTGCCCGGCGAAGGACAGCAGGGAATCGATCATTGGGGGATGCAGCTCACTGGAGACATCGGGGATGTACCGCGCCTCACACTCTAGCACAACTTCCGGGCCCCGCCGGGCACGACCGACGCCGGCGCTCAGGTAATCGGGGCCTGCGCCGATAAGCGCTGAGGACCGCGACACGATCCAGGAAGATCAGATGTTTCAATAATATAACATTCCGGGGCCGTGACCGCGGGCGAACAGCATATGCAGGACGTCTACATCGGGCGACAGCCCATCTTCGACCGCGATCTCGAGGTCTACGCCTACGAACTCCTGTTCCGCAGCGGCAGCCTGAATCAGGCCGCCCGCACCGACGTCCCCTTCGACGGTGACCGCGCGACCTCCCAGGTCATCGTCAACGCCTTCATCGAGATCGGCCTGGACCGGATCGTCGGCAATCAGCCCGCCTTCATCAATCTGACGCGCAGCTTCGTCACCGCCCGGACGCCGCTGCCCTTCCCGCAGGACCGTGTGGTGCTCGAGATCCTCGAGGATATCGAACCCGATGCCGAGGTCCTGTCCTGCCTGCGGGAGCTCGCCGACCGGGGATACCGGATGGCCCTCGACGATTTCGTCTTCAAGGAGGAGCGGCGGGTGCTGCTGGAGCTGGCGCACATCGTCAAGATCGATCTCATGTCGGTCCCGCGTGAGGAACTCCAGGCGCAGGTCGCCCTGCTGCGCCGTCACGACGTCAAGCTCGTCGCCGAAAAGATCGAGACGCGCGAGGATTTCGACTACTGCCGGGAGCTCGGCTTCGACTATTTCCAGGGCTATTTCCTGTCCAGGCCGCATATCGTGCAGGGACGGCAGCCGCCACCCAACCGGCTCGCCGTCCTGCGGCTGCTCGCCCGCCTGCAGGACCCGCAGGCCGACGCCGGCGACATCGAGCGGCTCGTCGCGCAGGACGTCGCCCTGAGCTACAAGCTGCTGCGCTACATCAATTCGGCGTTCTTCGCCCTGCCGAAGAAGATCGAATCCATCCGCCAGGCGGTCATCTATCTCGGCACCCGCGCCATCCGCACCTGGGTGAGCCTGCTGGTGGTCGCGGGCCTCGATGACAAGCCGGCCGCACTGGTGAACCAGGCCATGCAGCGCGCCAGGATGTGCGAACTGCTCGCGCAGCGCGCCCGGCGTCCGCAGCCCGATGCCTATTTCACCGTCGGTCTGTTCTCGCTGCTGGAGGCGCTGATCGACGCGCCGCTGGAGACCATTCTCGACACCCTGCCGTTCACCGACGACATCCGCAACGCGCTGCTCAGGCAGGAAGGTCCCTACGGCGAGGCGCTCGCCTGCGCCGTGGCCTACGAGCACGGCCGCTTCGGAGAGGCGCGTTTCGACCGGCTGGGCGCGGCCGAGATGACCGACACCTACCTCGCCGCGACGTACTGGGCGGATCAGTCGGCGAACACCCTGACCGGATGACCGGCCCGCTGCGGCCGGCTCAGGCGGCGCGCGCGGCCAGCCAGATGAGGTGCCGCGCGCCGCGCTTCCCGGCGTGCGCGCGCACCCGCGCCTCCTCCACCGCGAAGCCGATCTTGCGCAGGCGCTGCGTGAACGCGGGCTCCGGCCCGGCCGACCACACCGCCAGCACCCCGCCCGGCCGCAGCGCCGCATAGGCCGCGTCCAGGCCCTCCAGGCCGTACAGCCAGTCGTTGGCCTGGCGTGTCAGGCCTTCGGGGCCGTTGTCGACGTCCAGCAGGATGGCGTCGAACCCGGCCCGTTCGGCGCGCATGACCAGGCCGACGTCCTGTTCGCGCACCTGCACCCGCGGGTCGTCGAGCGGGCGGCCGGCCAGGTCCGCCAGCGGACCGCGGTTCCACGCCACCACCGCCGGTACCAGCTCGGCCACCACCACTTCGGCCGCCTCGCCGAGCTGTGCCAGCGCCGCGGCCAGCGTGTAGCCCATACCCAGGCCACCGATCAGCACCCGCGGCCGCGCCCGGCCGCTCACACGACCGCAGCCGAGCGCGGCCAGGGCATCCTCCGAGCCGTGGACACGGCTGTTCATGAGCTCGCAGTGGCCGGCCTTGATGGAGAACTCGCCGCCGCGCCGGTACAGGCGCAGCTCCCCCGGCGCACGGCCGGGGATGCGGGCGGTATCGAGGAGGATCCAGGGTGTCATGCGACAGCCTGCCGGCAAGGGAGGAAGAGGCCGCGTACCGGTCGCGGGGCGGTCACTTGGCGGCGTGCTGGCGCCCGGCGTGGCCGAGGCGGTCCATCACCGCGAACAGCACGCCGGAGACTACGAAGGTCAGGTGCAGGCCGACCTTCCAGCCCAGCTGCTCGTTGGTGAGGGTGTGCACGTTCATGAAGGCCTTCAGCAGCTCGATACCGGAGATCGCCACGATGGAGCCGATCAGCTTGATCTTGAGGTCGCCGAAGGTGACGTGCCCCATCCACGACGGGCGGTCCTCGTGGTCGTCGGTCTCGATCTTGGAGACGAAGTTCTCGTAGCCCGCCAGGGTGATGATCAGCAGCAGATTGGCCACCATCACCACGTCCACCAGCGACAGCACCGCGATGATCACCTCGCTGCCGGTGCCGGTCAGCACCGTCGGCAGCAGTATCATGAACTCCTTGCCGAACTTGACCAGCAGCAGGCCCATGGCCAGCACCAGTCCGAGATAGAACGGCGCCAGCAGCCAGCGGCTGCCGAACACCAGCGATTCCAAGTGCTTCTCGACGTTCTTCATGAGGCCGTATCCGGGGGATTCTGGGGGCGGCTAGTGTAGCCAGAGGCGGGCCGGGGCGTCGAGGCGCGGCGCACGGGACGCGCCCGGTGCCGGCCGGCGCAGCCCGGAGGCGGCGCCTATCCCGCAGTGCGCCTGCGCTTGAAACACCCCCCGCCTGGACTAGTTTTTGGTAACACGGACAGGATGTTCTCGTCTGGCGACCGCCGCCGCCAACGCCCCGCGCCTCCCACGCCGATCCGTGTGGACGAAGGATACGGCGGGCATCCCGACCGTCCCTGTCCATCCGACGACCCAGGAGGTGGGACATGCACACGCACCGATTGATCATCCAGGCCGCGATCGCCGCTCTGCTGCTGACCGTATTCCCGCTGACCGCCGCGGCCGCACCCCGGCAGGCGGCGGACTGCCCGCCGGGCGGCGAGGAGGCCGCGGCGGACGCCTGGCTGGAATCCCAGCTCAGCACCACCTTCGCACTGAACGCCGTGCTGAGCGACCAGCCCATCGAGGTCGACGTCCGGCGCCGCGTCGCCTACCTGTTCGGCGCCGTGGACAGCGACATCAAGCGGGAACTCGCCGCGCTCATCGCGGAGAACACCGGCGGCGTCGAGGATGTCCAGGTGCTCCTGGAGGTCGCCCCCGACGCCACGACCCGGCAGCCGCAGGCCATCGATCCCGAGCCCTTCGACCCCAGCGCCCTGCAGCGCAGACTCCCGGAGCTGGACCGCTTCACGCGCACCGTGACCGACGCGACGACCACCGCCCTGGTGAAGACGCGGCTGATGCGCAACGAGCACGCCCGCGGCATCGGCATCAACGTCGACACCAAGGACAGCGTGGTGACGCTCACCGGCGATGTGGAGTCGGAGGATATCCGCGCACTCACCGTCGAACTGGCGCGCAGCACGGCCGGCGTCGCGCGCGTGGTGAGCCACCTGACCGTCGGCGGCCAGGCGGAGTTCGCGGGCATGGAGAAAGGCGCGCCCGCGCAGTGAACGGCCGCATCGCACAGCGCCCGCGACGACGCAGCGATCGCCCGCCGACAATTGTCCGCCTGCCGCGGCGCCGCCTATCGGCCTGCCGTGCCGGCTGCGGTACCATAGCCGCGCCAGCGCGCGCTGGCGCGGGAGGCACTGCGCATGAAGACGGCGATCTATCCGGGCACCTTCGATCCCATCACCAACGGACACACCGACCTGGTGCAGCGGGCGGCACGGCTGTTCGACCGCGTCATCGTCGCCATCGCCGCGAACCCGGGCAAGGCGCCGGCCTTTCCGCTGGCGCGGCGCGTGGAGCTGGCGCGCACGGCGCTCGAGGGCACGGACAAGATCGAGGTGTGCAGCTTCGACTCGCTGCTGGTGGACTTCGCCCGCCAGCGCGGCGCCGACGTCATCCTGCGCGGCCTGCGGGCGGTATCGGACTTCGAGTACGAGTTCCAGCTCGCCAGCATGAACCGCCAGCTCGCACCCGCCATCGAGACCGTCTTCCTGACCCCGTCCGAGCAATATGCCTTTGTTTCCTCGAGTCTTGTACGGGAGGTGGCGATGCTGGGCGGGGATGTCTCGCATTTTGTCCATCCGGCGGTCATGGCTGCATTGCGCGCCGGCCTCCGGTAGTATTACCGCCAGCTTATATTCATGCGGCTGCCGCCCGCGGGGAGAGAACCATGGCCCTGATGATCACCGACGAATGCATCAACTGCGATGTCTGCGAGCCCGAGTGCCCGAACGGCGCCATCTCGCAGGGCGACGAGATCTACGTCATCGATCCCGACCTGTGCACCGAGTGCGTCGGGCACTTCGAGACCTCGCAGTGCGTGGAGGTCTGCCCGGTCGACTGCATCCCCAAGGATCCGAACCACGTCGAGACGCGCGAGCAGCTCATGGCCAAGTACGAGCGCCTGATGGCGGCGGCCAAGGAGGCCTGATGCCGGCCGCGAGGCCGACGCGCATCCCCGGAGGGCCCCTGATCGGGGCCCTTCTGCTGTGGGGCTGGCTGATCGCCTGGGGCGCGGGCGCGGCGGTGGCCGGGCCGCAGCCGCCGGGCGCCGCCATCGCCAGTGCGCATCCGCTGGCCACCGAGGCCGGCTTCGAGGTGCTGGCGGCGGGCGGCAACGCCTTCGACGCGGCGGTGGCCGTCAGCGCCGCGCTGGCGGTGGTCGAGCCCTACAGCTCCGGCGTCGGCGGCGGCGGGTTCTGGCTGCTGCACCGCGCCGCCGACGGCTTCGAGACCATGATCGACGGCCGCGAGCGCGCCCCGCTGGCCGCGCACCGCGACCTGTATCTGGACGCCGACGGCGAGGTGATCCCCGGCCTGTCCATGGACGGCCCGCTCGCCGCCGGCATCCCCGGCGAACCGGCGGCGCTGGCGCATCTGGCCGGGCACTACGGCCGCCTGCCACTGGCCGCGAGCCTGGCGCCGGCCATCCGCCTGGCACGCGAAGGCTTCGCGGCCGATGCGCTCTACCACCGCTACGCGGGCTTCCGGCTGACCGCGCTGGAGCGATCCGACGAGGCCGCGCGCCTGTTCCTGGCGGACGGCGAGCCGCCGCCCGCGGGCCACCGCATCGTGCAGCCGGAGCTGGCCGCGACGCTGGAGGCGCTGGCGCGCGACGGCCATGACGGCTTCTACAGGGGCGAAGTCGCCGCGCGCCTGGTCGCGGGCGTGCGCGCCGCCGGCGGCATCTGGACCCTGGAGGATCTGGCCACCTACCGCGTCGTCGAGCGCGAGCCCGTGCGCGGCGAATACCGCGACCTGCGCATCACCACCGCGCCGCCGCCCTCCTCCGGCGGCGTGGTGCTGCTGACGGCGCTGAACATCCTCGCCGGCTACGAGCTGGACGCGCTGGACGAGGCCGCCCGCACGCACCTCATCGTCGAGGCCCTGCGCCGCGCCTACCGCGACCGCGCCGAATATCTCGGCGATCCGGATTTCGTCGACATGCCCGTCGCGCGGCTGATCCATCCGTTCTACGCCGACGGCCTGCGCGCCTCGCTGCGTCTGGACCGCGCCACGCCCAGCAGCAGCCTGCCCGGTGCGCAGCCCGCCGTCGACGGGCCGCACACCACGCACTTCTCCATCCTCGATGCCGAGGGCAACCGCGTCGCCGCGACGCTCAGCATCAACTATCCCTTCGGCGCCGCCTTCGTGCCGCCGGGCACGGGCGTGCTGCTGAACAACGAGATGGACGACTTCTCGGCCAGGCCCGGCACGCCGAACGCCTACGGCCTGGTCGGCGCCGAGGCCAACGCCATCGCGCCCGGCAAGCGCATGCTGTCCTCGATGACGCCGACCTTCCTGGAGCGCGACGGCCAGGTCGCCATCCTCGGCACGCCGGGCGGCTCGCGCATCATCAGTATGGTGCTGCTGGGCACGCTGGAGTTCGCCGCCGGCCGGCCGGTGGCCGACTGGGTGCGGCGGCCGCGCTTCCACCACCAGTACCTGCCCGACGCCATCCAGTTCGAGCCGGGCGCCTTCGACGCGGACCTGCAGCGGGCGCTGGTCGCGCGCGGCCACCGGCTCGCGCCGCTCGATCACACCTATGGCAACATGCAGGCCATTCTCTGGGACCGGCGGGCCGGCGCCGTGAGCGCCGCCAGCGATCCGCGCGGCGCGGGTGCGGCCGCCACGCACTGAGCTGAGGACACACGATGCACAGCCTTTGGAACGACGACGAGGCGCGCGACTATCCCGGCGATCTCGGCCAGCGCGTCTACAGCTCGCGCCTGCTGGGGCGCGACAAGACGCTGGTGCTCCACGGCGGCGGCAACACCTCGGTGAAGATCCGCGAGACGAACCTCCTCGGCGATGAGGAGGACATCCTCTACGTGAAGGGCAGCGGCTGGGATCTGGAGTTCATCGAGGCCGGCGGCTTCGCGCCGGTGCGCATGGCGCATCTGCTGCGCCTGGCGGAACTGCCGCTGCTGTCCGATCCGCAGATGGTCAACGAGCTGCGCACCCACATGACCGACGCGGCCGCGCCGACGCCGTCGGTGGAGGCCATCCTGCACGCCATCCTGCCCTACACGTACGTCGACCATACCCACGCCGACGCCGTCGTCACGCTGTGCAACACGCCCGGCGGCGAGCAGCGCATCCGTGCGCTCTACGGCGACCGCGTGGTCGTCATCCCCTACATCATGCCCGGCTTCGACCTGGCGCGGCTGTGCGCCGAGCTGTTCCCGCGCGAGCGCAACGAACGCACCATCGGCATGGTGCTGATGAACCACGGCGTGTTCTCCTTCGGCGACACCGCGCGCGAGTCCTACGAGCGCATGATCGAACTGGTGTCGCTGGCCGAGGCCGAGCTGCAGGCGCGCAATGCCTGGACGCTGGACTGGGATCCGGCCGTCCGGCAGACCGGGCCGCTGCGCCTGGAGCTCGCCGGTCTGCGCCGGCGGCTGTCCGACATGATCGGCGCGCCGGTGATCCTGCACAGCACGCGCGACGACCAGGCGCTGGCCTTCGCCCAGCGCGCGGATCTCGCCGACATCGCCCTGCAGGGCCCGGCCACGCCGGACCACGTCATCCGCACCAAGCGCGTCCCTCTGCTGGGGCGCGACCTCGACGCCTACGCCGACGCCTACCGGCGCTACTTCGAGGAACACGCGCCGCAGGCGCGCGAGCCCAAGACCATGCTCGACGCGGCGCCGCGCGTCATCCTCGACCCGGCCTTCGGCCTGTCCACCGTCGGCCGCAGCGCGCAGGATGCCTGCATCGTGCGCGACATCTACCGGCACACCATCGACATCATCGCGCGCGCCACGCGCCTGGAGCGCTATCAGGCGCTGCCGGCGCGCGATTACTTCGATGTGGAGTACTGGGATCTGGAACAGGCCAAGCTGCGCAAGGCCGGCACGGCGCCGCCGTTCACCGGCGAGGTCGCGCTCATCACCGGCGCCGCCTCCGGCATCGGCCGCGCCTGCGTGGACGCCTTCCTGGCGCGCGGCGCCGCCGTGGTCGGCCTGGACATCGCCCCGGCCATCGCGCGGGTGAGCGACAGGCCGGCCTATCTCGGGCTGGTGTGCGACGTGGCCGAGCCGGCGGAGCTGGAGACGGCGCTGGAGCGCGCCGTGCAGCAGTTCGGCGGGCTGGACATGCTGGTGCTGAACGCCGGCGTGTTCCCCGGCGGCCGTCCCATTGCCGAGCTGGAGACGCGCGAATGGGAGCGCGTGCTGCGCGTGAACCTCGACGCCAACCTCGCCCTGCTGCGTCTCGCGCACCCCTTGCTGAAGCTCGCGCCGCGCTCCGGCCGCGTCGCGGTGATCGGCTCGAAGAACGTCACCGCGCCGGGGCCGGGCGCGGCCGCCTATTCGGCGTCGAAGGCGGCGCTGACGCAGCTGATGCGCGTCGCCGCGCTCGAATGGGCGGCCGACGGCATCCGCCTCAACGCCCTGCACCCGGATGCCGTGTTCGACACCGGCATCTGGACGCAAGAGGTGCTGGAGGCGCGCGCCGCGCACTACGGCCTGACGGTGGAGCAGTACAAACGCCGCAATCTGCTCAAGACCGAGATCCACGCCCGCGACGTCGCCGAGCTCGCCGCCGAGCTGTGCGGGCCGCTGTTCGCCAAGACCACCGCCGCGCAGATCCCGGTCGACGGCGGCGATGCGCGCGTCGTGTGAACGCGGCCGCGTAAGCGATGACCGCCGCCGTCCTCGCCGACCTCGTGGTGCTGCTGCACCTCGCCTTCATTCTGTTCGTCATGCTCGGCGGCCTGCTGGTGCTGCGCTGGCGCCGGCTGATGTGGCTGCATCTGCCGGTCGTCGTCTGGGGCGCGGCCATCGAGTTCGTCGGCTGGATCTGCCCGCTGACGCCGCTGGAGAACCGCCTGCGCGCCGCCGCCGGCGAGGCCGGCTACAGCGGCGGCTTCATCGAGCACTACCTCATCCCGCTGATCTACCCCGCAGGCCTCACGCGCGAACTGCAGTGGCTGCTCGGCGCATTGGTGCTGCTCGTCAATGCGGCCGTGTACTGGCGGGTGCTGCGCGGGCGGTCGGGCGGGGGACAGACTTAAGTCTGTCCCCCTCTGCACTCGCGGTGCGTCAGGCTGCGCCTCGACGCACCCTACGTGGGTTCATACGTTTTCGTGGATTTCGTGGCGCATTCTCAATGCCCCGGCGGCGGGCCGAGGAGTTCGATGCGTTGCGCGGTGAGGGCGCGGTGGTCCGGCACGGCGAGGTTCTGCTGGCGCGCGGTGCGCGCGCTGCGGTAGACGCGGCCGGCGGTGTCGTAGAGCGAGCCGGTGCAGGGCTCGGTGAAACCGCCGTACCAGGCGATGCCGGGACGCGGCTGTCTGTTCGCGGGCAGCGGCCGCACCTGACAGCCGCGGTCGGTGTCGACGGGCACGAAGACGAAGAACTCTTCCAGCTGCGCGCGCGTCGCGGTGCGCAATGCATCCGGCTGACGGCTCTCCTGCGACCGCGGATCGTGCAGATCGTCCTCCACACGCCGCAGCCCGGCGAGTTCGTGATCCGTGCGGCGATAGACCGACACCGGGCCGCCCGGCCAGCCATCGACGGTGAGCAGCGCGCCCGGCGCGAGGCCCGACAGATCGATCTCGCGCACCCAATGCGCCCGGCGCGCCCGGCTGTCCTCCTCCAACCCGTCGCCGGGCAGCAGCCCCGCGACGAAGGGATACGCCGCGAAGCCCAGCCCCAGCAGCGTGAGCACTTTGGCGATGCGGACGAGCAGCAGGCGACGCGCGTTCATCGCTGGCAATGCGCGCAGTAGAAGCTGGAGCGCTGGCCGATGCGCACGCCGCGCAGCGGCTCGCCACAGGCGGGGCAGGGCTCGCCGTCGCGGTCGTACACGCGCAGCGTCTGCCTGAAGTAACCGGGCCGGCCGTCACCGCCGACGAAATCGCGCAGCGTCGTGCCGCCCATGCCGATGGAGGCCGCCAGCACCGCCTTGATCGCGGCCGCCAGCCGCGCATAGCGCTCGCGCGACACGCGCCCGGCGGCACGGTTCGGATGGATGCCGGCCAGGAACAGCGCCTCGTTGGCGTAGATGTTGCCGACGCCGACCACGACGTGGCTGTCCATGATGAAGTTCTTCACCGCCAGCGTGCGGCCGCGCGACCGGCGGAACAGATAGTCGCCGTCGAAGCCCTCGTCCAGCGGCTCCGGCCCGAGGTCCGCGAGCAGCTCGTGCTCCTCCGCCGGCGCGGTGGTCCACAACAGCGCGCCGAAGCGGCGCGGATCGGTGAGCCGCAGGCAGCGGCCGTCGTCGAGACGGATGTCGACGTGGTCGTGTTTGCCGGCGGGACTGTCGGCGGCGACGATGCGCAGGCTGCCGGACATGCCCAGATGGACGATGGCCGTGCCGCGGTCGGTGTCGAGCAGCAGGTATTTGCCGCGACGGCGCACCGCGCGGATCACCTGGCCGGGCAGCTCGCGCTCCAGCGCCTGCGGCACCGGCCAGCGCAGCCGGCGCTCGCGCAGCACGATGCCGGTGACGCGCCGGCCGACGACGTGCGGGGCGATGCCGCGGCGGGTGGTCTCGACTTCGGGCAGTTCGGGCATGGGGCGGGATTCGGGATTCGGGATTCGGGATTCGGGATTCGGGATTCGGGATTCGGGAT
>JAJJPM010000147.1:0-11868 GCA_032907525.1 Gammaproteobacteria bacterium | reverse complement strand
TGGTCGGGGTGATAGGATTTGAACCTACGGCCCCTGCCTCCCGAAAGCAGTGCTCTACCAGGCTGAGCTACACCCCGAAATCAATACGTTCTGCTGACTGAAAATTCCGCGAGGGCGTACAGGGCGTCCCTGTAGGGAGACGCGGGCAGCGGCTGGAGCGCCTGCATGGCCCGATCGGCTGCCGATCGCGCGGATTGCGCAGTGTACGCGATGGCCCCAACCGATTCAATGGCCTTTTGAACGGCGTCGATGTCGTCGCGGCCGCCCTGTTCGATGGCCTTGCGTACCACCGCGACCTGTTCGGGCGTGCCCTTTCTGAGGACATAAATCAGTGGCAGGGTCGGCTTGCCCTCGGCGAGGT
The DNA here is from genome assembly GCA_032907525.1 of Gammaproteobacteria bacterium. Lineage (GTDB taxonomy): Bacteria > Pseudomonadota > Gammaproteobacteria > Thiohalobacterales > Thiohalobacteraceae > JAHJQQ01. The sequence goes on along the minus strand of JAJJPM010000147.1, from coordinate 11,507 downwards.
CGTCGCCGATGTTCTTGCCGGTTTCCGCCGCGTCCGCGCTGTAGTCGAGCACGTCGTCTATGAGCTGAAAGGCCGTGCCCAGGTGCATGCCGTAGGCCGCCATGGCCTCTTCGATCGCGGGCGGCTGTTCGCCCAGTACGGCGCCGATGCGGGCCGCGGCCTCGAACAGCTTGGCGGTCTTGCAGCGGATCACCTCGAGGTAATGCGCCTCGGTGGTGTCCGGGTCGTGGCAGTTGAGCAACTGCATGACCTCGCCCTCGGCGATGGTGTTGGTGGTCTGCGCCATGATCTCCATGATGCGCATGCTGCCGACCTCGACCATCATTTCGAAGGCGCGGGAATACAGGAAATCGCCGACCAGCACGCTGGCCTCGTTGCCCCAGATGGCGCTGGCGGTCTCGCGGCCGCGGCGCAGATCCGAGGCGTCGACGACGTCGTCGTGCAGGAGCGTGGCGGTGTGGATGAACTCCACGATCGCCGCCAGCTCATGATGGTGCCGGCCGCCGTAGCCGCCGGCGTGCGCCGCCAGCAGCACCAGCAGCGGGCGCAGGCGCTTGCCGCCGCTGTTGATGATGTACAGGCTCAGCTGATTGATCAGCAGGACGTCGGACCGCAGCCGCTCCTGGATGAGCTCGTTGACCGCCTGCATGTCCGCCGCGACCAGATCGCGGACCTGGTCCAAACTCATGAGTGGGCTGTCTTTTCGCAGTGGTTCGCGCATCGGCTGGGTTGACCTTGACCGCCTGGCCGGAGTCCCGGAGAGGCCCCGGCCTCGCAGGCGACGGGCCGCCTAGTGTAACCCCAGGTCCGTGCGCAGACCAAGCAAATCAGTTTGACCTGAGGCAGCCCCGCCTATAGAATTGGCGCCCTTTCAAGGCTGTGGCGCGCGGCGCCCGGTCCACTGGGCAGGTTTTCGGAGATTTCGCGATGTATGCTGTGATCGTCACCGGCGGTAAGCAATACCGGGTCGCACCCGGCGATACCCTCAAGATCGAGAAGCTGGAGGCGGCCGAGGGCGATGCGGTGGAGTTCGACCGCGTGCTCATGGTTGCCGATGGCGATGCCGTCAAGCTCGGCACCCCGTACGTGGCCGGCGGCAAGGTCAGCGCCACCGTGAAGTCCCACGGTCGCCACGACAAGGTGATGATCGTCAAGTTCCGTCGTCGCAAGCATTATATGAAGCGTCAGGGCCACCGTCAGCACTTCACCGAAGTGCAGATCACGGGCGTCACCGCTTAAGGCATTCGAGACAGAGGCAGGCAGCAATGGCACACAAAAAGGCAGGCGGCAGCACGCGCAACGGCCGCGATTCGGAATCCAAGCGACTCGGCGTCAAGCGCTATGGCGGTGAGCAGGTCACTGCGGGCAACATCATCGTCCGCCAGCGCGGCACGCATTTCCACCCCGGCCTGAACGTCGGCTGCGGCAAGGACCACACCCTGTTCGCCAAGGCGGACGGCAAGGTGCAGTTCGTGACCCGCGGTGCGCACAACCGCAAGTTCGTGGACGTGGTCGCCGCCGAGTAACGCTCCGGCGCGGTTCGTGAATACGAGGCCCCGTCCTGGACGGGGCCTTTTGTTTGACAGGCTCTAGGATCGAGGTACTAGGGCTGAGGGATAACCCCTTTTCTTTGCCTCGTCCCTAGTACCTCAATCCTCGGCCCTGATCTTATGAAATTCATCGACGAGGCGACCATTCATGTTGCGGCCGGCGACGGCGGCAACGGCTGCGTGAGCTTCCGGCGCGAGAAGTTCATTCCGTTCGGCGGGCCGAACGGGGGAGACGGCGGCGACGGCGGCAGCGTGTTCATGGTCGCCGACGAGAACGTCAACACACTGGTCGACTTCCGCTACGAGCGCCGCTATCAGGCGCAACGCGGCGAGAACGGCAAGGGCAACGACTGCACCGGCAAGAAGGGCGACGATCTGGTCGTCCGCGTGCCGGTCGGCACCATGATCTACGACAACGATACCGGCGAACTGATCGCGGACCTCGTCGCCGCCGGTCAGAAGGTGCTGGTCGCGCAGGGCGGCTGGCACGGTATCGGCAACACCCGCTTCAAGAGTTCCACCAACCGCGCGCCGCGCCAGTCGACGCCGGGTACGCCGGGCGAGCAGCGCGAACTGCGCCTCGAACTGAAGCTCCTGGCCGACGTCGGTCTGCTGGGCATGCCCAACGCCGGCAAGTCGACCCTGATCCGCACCATCTCGGCGGCCCGGCCCAAGGTGGCCGATTATCCCTTCACGACGCTCTATCCCAATCTGGGCGTGGTGCGCCTCGCGCCGCACCGGTCGTTCGTCGTCGCCGACATCCCGGGGCTCATCGAAGGCGCCGCCGAAGGCGCCGGCCTGGGCATCCAGTTCCTGAAGCATCTGGCGCGTACGCGGCTGCTGCTGCACCTGGTCGACGTTTCGCCCTATGGCGGCAGCGGCGACCCGGTCGACGACGCCCGCAAGATCGTCGCCGAGCTGGAGAAGTACAGCGCGGAACTGGCGGCCAAGGAGCGCTGGCTGGTGCTGAACAAGATCGATCAGCTCCCCGAGGAGGAACGCGAGGCGCGCTGCCAGATGGTCGTCGACGGGCTGGGCTGGACCGGGCCGGTGTTCAGGATCAGCGCGCTGAGCGCGCTGGGCACGCAGCAGCTGGTATACCGCATCATGGAGCACATCGAGGCGCATGCGACGCCGCCGTCGGACCCGGTGACAGACGCATCCCCCTTGGATTAACGTAGCGCCCCATGAACGCACGCGTGAAACTCGGCAACAGCCGCCGCTGGGTCATCAAGATCGGCAGCGCCCTGCTGACCAACGACGGCCGCGGCCTGGACTTCGACGCCATCGCCGGCTGGGTGGAGCAGATGGTCGGACTCAAGCAGTCCGGGCGCGAAATCGTGCTGGTGTCGTCCGGCGCGGTCGCCGAAGGCATGTGCCGCCTGGGCTGGAAGAAGCGCCCGCACGCGCTCTACGAGCTGCAGGCCGCCGCCGCCGTGGGGCAGATGGGGCTGGTGCAGGCCTATGAGTCGCGCTTCCAGAGGCACAATCTGCACACCGCGCAGGTCCTGCTCACCCACGACGACCTCGCCGACCGGCGCCGCTATCTGAACGCCCGCAGCACGCTGCGCACGCTGCTCAAGCTCAACGTCGTGCCGGTGGTCAACGAGAACGACACCGTCGCCACCGAAGAGATCAAGTTCGGCGACAACGATACCCTCGCGGCGCTGGTCGCCAACCTGGTGGAGGCCGACCTGCTGGTGATCCTCACCGATCAGAAGGGCGTGTTCGACTGCGATCCGCGCCTGAACCCCGATGCCAGGCTGCTCACCCAGGTCGCGGCCGACGATCCTGAGCTGGAGCGCGTCGCGGGCGGCGGCGGCAGCGGACTGGGGCGCGGCGGCATGATCACCAAGGTGCGCGCGGCCCGGCGCGCGGCGCGTTCGGGCGCCAGCACGCTGATCGTGTCCGGCCGCGAACCGGACGTGCTGCGCAAGATCAGCGAGGGCGCCGAGGTCGGCACGCTGCTGACGCCGGTGCAGGGGCCGATCGCGGCGCGCAAGCAGTGGCTGGCCGGGCAGATGGCGGCGCGCGGCCGTCTCACCCTCGATGCCGGCGCGGTCGCGGTGCTGCGCCAGTCAGGCCGCAGCCTGCTGCCGGTCGGCGTGACGGCGGTGGATGGCGGCTTCAAGCGCGGCGAGCTGGTGATCTGCGCGGCGCCCGATGGCGCCGAGGTCGCCCGCGGCCTGGTGAACTACAGCGCCGAGGAGGCGCAGCGCATCATCGGCCAGCCCAGCGACCGTATCGAGGCCATTCTCGGCTACGTCGACGAGCCCGAACTCATCCACCGCGATAATCTGGTGCTGGTGTGAGAGGAAGCGGCCTTGGTGGCCGCGACCGCCGTTCAACGCGAAGGCGCCGAGGGCTGAATGAGCTGCCGTAGGGTGCGTCGAGGCGCAGCCTGACGCACCGGGTTTTCGTGCGGTGACGGTGCGTCGCTGCGCCGACGCACCCTACGGCTACGGCAGGCAGCGGTTAGAGAAGGGGCAACAAAAAACCGGCCAGTGGCCGGTTTTTCAGTGGCCGAAGGCTGGGCGCCTTCAGCTGGCGGCCAGCGCCTTGAGACGCGCATTCAGGCGGCTCTTGTGGCGGGCGGCCTTGTTCTTGTGGATGAGACCCTTGCGCGCCATGGCGTCGATCACGGGCACGGCGGCGGTGTAGGTGGCACGGGCGGTGTCGGCATCGCCGGTGGCCAGGGCCTTGACCGTCTTCTTGATCTCAGTGCGCAGCTTGGAGCGCTGGCTGGCGTTCAGGGCGCGGTGCTTCTCCGCCTGGCGGGCGCGCTTCTTCGCTTGTGCAGTGTTGGCCAAGATACGACTCCTTAATGCGTGGATCCGAAAGGAGGCGTACTATGCGGACTTTTGTGCCGCTTGTCAACGCCCGGGCGGTGCGGGCGGGTGTCCTCGCAGGCGCTCCGGCGAGGTCTGCGGGCCACGCCAAAAATATATTTTAATCAGCTAGATATAGTCATTCTGCGGGGTTGTCCATGGGGCGAGGTTTGGTCCGGGATACGGCGGTCGTCAGCGCCATGACGCTGCTGTCGCGGATCCTGGGATTCGCGCGCGATCTGATCCTGGCGCGCGCCTTCGGGGCCGGGTTCGCGATGGACGCCTTCTTCGTGGCGTTCAAGATCCCCAACTTCCTGCGCCGGCTGTTCGCCGAAGGTGCCTTCTCGCTGGCCTTCGTTCCCGTGATCGGCGAATACCGCGCCCAGCGTGATCATGACGCGGTGCGCGCGCTGGTCGGGCGGGTGGCCGGCACGCTCGTCGGCATCCTGGTGATCGTCAGCGTCCTGGGCGTCCTGGGGGCGCCGGTGGTGGTCAGCATCTTCGCTCCCGGCTTCCTGGACGAGCCCGAGAAATTCGAGCTCACCGTGCGGATGCTGCGGGTGACCTTCTCCTACATCCTGTTCATTTCACTCGCCGCCTTCGCCAGCGGAATCCTCAATACCTACGGGCGCTTCGCCATCCCGGCCTTTGCACCGGTGCTGCTGAACATCGTGCTGATCGCGGCCGCCTGGTGGGTCGCGCCGCACCTCGAGACGCCGGTCATGGCGCTGGCCTGGGCGGTGGCGGTGGGCGGCGTGGTGCAGTTGCTGGCCATGCTGCCGGCGCTCCGGAAGCTGCATCTGCTGGTCCGCCCACGCTGGGGCTGGCGGCACGAGGGCGTGCGGCGCATCCTGCGGCTGATGGGGCCGGCGGTCCTGGGGTCATCGGTCGCGCAGATCAATCTTCTCCTGGACACCCTCATCGCTTCGTTCCTGGTCACGGGCAGCGTGAGCTGGCTGTACTATTCCGACCGCATGGTGGAGTTTCCGCTGGGGGTGTTCGGCATCGCACTCTCGACCGTGATCCTGCCCAGCCTGTCGCGTACCCATGCCCAGGCCGAGCCGCAGGTGTTCCGGCGCATCCTCGACCAGGCGCTGCGCTGGGTGCTGCTGCTGGGGACCCCGGCGGCACTGGGGCTGCTGCTGCTGTCCGGCCCCATCATGGTGGCGCTGTTCCAGTACGACCAGTTCGGCGCCCACGATGCGCGCATGGCGGCGCTGAGTCTCATGGCCCTGTCGCTGGGCCTGCCGGCGTTCATCCTGGTCAAGGTGCTGGCGCCGGCCTTCTACGCCCGGCAGGACACGCGCACCCCGGTGCGCATCGCCGTCACGGCCATGATCGCCAACATGGGGCTGAACTTCGCCTTCGTGCTGCCCATGGTGTATTTCGGCGTCCCCGGGCCGCATGCCGGCCTCGCGCTGGCGACCGCCGCCTCCTCCTGGCTGAACGCATATCTGCTGTACCGCCGGCTGCGCGCCGAGGGTGTCTACGCGCCCCTGGCCGGCTGGCGGCCGGTACTGCTGCGGGTACTGGTGGCGGGGCTGCTCATGGGCGCGCTGCTCTGGTACGGGGCGAGCGATCTGCAGCAATGGCTCGACCGCGCCGGCACGCACCGTCTGATGAGCCTGGGCCTCCTTATCCTGCTGGCCGGGGTGGTCTATCTCGGCGTGCTGCAGCTGCTCGGCCAGAACCTGCACATGCTGTGGCGCCGTCCCGACACCTCTCGCCCGGAAGAATGACAAGCCGTGGCAGTGCTTTATAATCACGCCTCTGGCGAAACGGGGGCGTTCGGTTCTCGGGCAGTGGGGCGGCATGCGATTAATCCGCGGTTTGCACAATCTGGATCCGGCGCTGCGGGGCTGTGCCGCCACCATCGGCAATTTCGACGGCGTGCATCTCGGCCATCAGGCGGTGCTGGGGCAGCTGGCGGAACGGGCCGCCGAACTGTGCCTGCCGACGACGGTGATCCTGTTCGAGCCACAGCCGCAGGAATATTTCGCGCCCGGACAGGCGCCGCCGCGGCTGACGCGCTTCCGGGAGAAGCTGGTCGCCCTGCGCCGCTTCTCGGTCGACCGGGTGCTGTGCCTGCGCTTCGACCGGCGGCTGGCGGAGCTGCCCGCCGATGATTTCATCCGGTGCGTGCTGGTGGACGGCCTGGGCGTACGCTATCTGGTGGTGGGCGACGATTTCCGCTTCGGCAAGGGACGCAAAGGCGATTTCGACATGCTGGTGCAGGCCGGCCGCCACGCGGGCTTTCCGGTGGCGAACATGCATAGCTTCGAAGTCGGCGGCGCGCGCGTGAGCAGCACCCGCATACGCGAGGCGCTGGGCGCCGGTGATCTGGAAGCCGCGGCGCAGATGCTCGGCCGTCCCTACCGGATGCTGGGCCGGGTCGCGCACGGCGACAAGCGCGGCCGCACCATCGGCTTCCCGACCGCGAACCTGTTCCTGCATCGCCGCAGCACGCCGGTGCAGGGCGTGTTCGCGGTGGAGATGTACGGGCTGGACACCGAACCGCTGTACGGCGTCGCCAATGTCGGTACCCGTCCGACCGTGGACGGCACCCGCAGTCTGCTGGAGGTGCATCTGTTCGACTTCAGCGGCGACATCTACGGCCGCCAGGTGGCGGTGGATTTCGTGCACAAGCTCCGGCCCGAGAAACGCTTCGGATCGTTCGCCGAACTCAAGGCGCAGATCGAACAGGACGCCGAACAGGCGCGGGCATTCTTTCGGGAACGGAACTTTAACCACGAAGGACACAAAGGGCACGAAGGTATCTGAACTGAAACCCATCGACCTCAGACGATGGCGAGGCGTTCCGAATTGCGCTCACTGAGGAGACCGTACGGGTTCCCCTGTAAGCGAAACCGAAAAACCAGGACACCGATGTGGCCGAATACAAAGATACGCTGAACCTGCCGAGCACGGATTTCCCCATGAAGGGCAATCTCGCGAGCCGCGAGCCCGAGATGCTCAAGCATTGGGACGCGATCGGCCTGTACAACCTCATGCGCGAGGCGGGGGAGGGGCGGCCGCGCTTCGTGCTGCACGACGGTCCGCCCTACGCCAACGGCGAGATCCACATCGGTCATGCGGTCAACAAGATCCTCAAGGACATCATCGTCAAGAGCAAGACGCTGTCCGGCTTCGATGCACCCTACGTGCCGGGCTGGGACTGTCATGGACTGCCCATCGAGCTGAACGTGGAGAAGAAGGTCGGCAAGGCCGGCCGCAAGGTCGATCACGCCGCCTTCCGTGCCGCCTGCCGCGCCTACGCCGCCGAGCAGGTCGCCCGACAGAAGACGGATTTCATCCGCCTCGGTGTCAGCGGCGACTGGGAACATCCCTACCTCACCATGGACTTCCTGTTCGAGGCCGACATCATCCGGGCGCTCGGCAGGATCGCGGCCAACGGTCATCTGACGAAGGGCTTCAAGCCCGTCCACTGGTGCACGGACTGCGGCTCCGCCCTGGCCGAGGCGGAAGTCGAGTACGAGGACAAGACCTCGCCGGCGATCGACGTGCGCTTCGCCGTGCTCGACGGCGAGGCGCTGCTGTCGCGCTGCCAGGTCGATCAGGCCGCCGAAGGCTCCGGTCCGCTGTCGGTGGTGATCTGGACGACGACACCCTGGACGTTGCCGGCGAACCGTGCCGTGGCGCTGCATCCGGAACTGGATTATGTCGTCGTCCAATGCGAAGGCCCACAGGGCGTCGAGCGCCTGGTGCTGGCGGATGCGCTGTATCGCGCGGCGCTGGAGCGCTACGGCATCTCCGACTACCGGGTGATCGCCAACTGCAAGGGCGCCGATCTCGAAGGCCTGAAGCTGCGGCATCCGTTCTATGCGCGCGAAGTGCCGATCATCCTGGGCGACCACGTGACGACCGACGCCGGCACCGGCGCCGTGCACACCGCGCCCGGCCACGGCCAGGACGACTACGTCGTCGGCCAGCGTTACGGCATCGAGGTCGACAATCCCGTCGGCGGCGACGGCTGCTTCCTGCCGGATACCGAGCTCTTCGCCGGCAAGCATGTGTTCTCCGCCAACGACGACGTGATCGAGACCCTCAAGCTGCGCGGTGCGCTGGTCCACGAGGAGAAGATCCGCCACAGCTATCCGCACTGCTGGCGCCACAAGACGCCGATCATCTTCCGCGCCACGCCGCAGTGGTTCATCGGCATGGACCACAACGGCCTGCGTGCCAACGCGCTGCAGGAGATACAGAAGGTCCAGTGGCTGCCGGGCTGGGGCAAGGCGCGCATCGAAGGCATGGTCGAGAAGCGGCCGGACTGGTGCATCTCCCGTCAACGCACCTGGGGCGTGCCCATCGCGCTGTTCGTGCACCGGCAGACGGGCAGGCTGCACCCCGATACGCCGCGGCTGATCGAGGAGATCGCCCTGGCCGTCGAGCGCAAGGGCATCGATGCCTGGTTCGAGCTGGACGCCGCCGATCTGCTGGGCGACGAGGCGGCCGATTACGACAAGGTCACGGACACGCTGGACGTGTGGTTCGATTCCGGTGTGACCCATCACGCCGTGCTCGACCGGCGCCCGCAGCTGGGCCGCCCGGCCGATCTCTATCTGGAAGGCTCCGATCAGCACCGCGGCTGGTTCCAGTCTTCACTGATGGCCTCGGTGGCGATGACCGGCGCGGCCCCCTACCGCAGCGTGCTGACCCATGGCTTCACCGTCGACGCCAAGGGTCAGAAGATGTCCAAGTCCAAGGGCAATGTGGTCGCGCCGCAGAAGGTGGTCAACAGCCTCGGCGCCGACATCCTGCGCCTGTGGGTGGCTGCGACCGATTACCGCGGCGAGATGAGCGTCTCGGACGAGATCCTCAAGCGCACGGCCGACGCCTACCGCCGGCTGCGCAATACGGCGCGCTTTCTGCTCGCCAATCTCAACGGCTTCGATCCGGTCGAGCACGCGCTCGCGCCGGAGGAGATGCTGATTCTGGACCGCTGGGCGGTCGAGCGCGCGCGGCTGCTGCAGAACGACATCAAGCGCGCCTACGAGAACTACGAGTTCCATGTCATCTATCAGCGCGTGCACAACTTCTGTGCCGTGGATATGGGCAGCTTCTATCTGGACGTCATCAAGGATCGCCAGTACACCTGCAAGACCGACAGCGTCGCGCGGCGCTCGGCGCAGACGGCCATGTATCTCATCGTCGAGGCGCTGGTGCGCTGGCTGGCGCCCATTCTGAGCTTCACCGCCGACGAGATCTGGCGCTATATCCCCGGCGAGCGCCAGCAGTCGGTGTTCCTGGAGACCTGGTTCGAGCTGCCGGAGATGTTCCTCGCCGGAGAGCCGGAGGGGCAGCGCTTCGGCATGGACTTCTGGAAGCAGGTGATGGCGGTGCGCGAGGCAGTGGCCAAGGAGCTGGAGCGCCTGCGCGTGGCCGGCGGCATCGGCTCGTCGCTGGATGCCGAGGTCGATCTCTACTGCGGCCGCGAGATCCACGACCTGTTGCTGCGCCTGGAGGACGAACTGCGTTTCGTGCTGCTGACCTCCTATGCGCGCGTGCACCTGGTCACGACCCCGCCGGAACTCGCCGAACACGTCACGCTGGCCTCGGGCGACGAGCTCTGGATCGCGGTGGCACCGAGCGGTCACGCGAAGTGCGTGCGCTGCTGGCACCATCGCGAGGATGTCGGTCAGCATGCCGGGCACCCCGAACTCTGCGGGCGCTGCGTCGAGAACGTCGCCGGCGATGGCGAGCGGCGCCGCTATGCCTGAGGCGGCCGGCACGCGTTCCGCCTTGCGCTGGCTGTGGCTGACCGCAGCGGTGATCGTTCTTGACCAGGCCACCAAGCTCTGGGCAGAGGCGGCGCTGGAAAACCGCGGGCCGATCGAGCTGCTGTCCTGGTTCAACCTGGTTCTGGCCTACAACACCGGCGCGGCCTTCAGCTTCCTGGCGGCCGCGGGCGGCTGGCAACGCTTCCTGTTCATCGGCATCGGCGCGGTGGCGGTGGTGATCATCGTTCTGTGGCTGCGTCGCCTGCAGGCGCACGAGCGGCTGACGGCGGTCGGCCTGGCGCTGATTCTGGGCGGCGCGATCGGCAACGTGATCGACCGCGCCCTGTACGGCCACGTGATCGACTTCATCGACTGGCATTACCGCGGCTGGCACTGGCCGGCCTTCAATATCGCCGACTCGGCCATCACCGTCGGCGCGGTGCTGGTGGTGCTGGCCGGGCTGCGAGGGCGTCCCGCGGGCGGTGCGGCATGATCCATCCCTCGCAGATACAACCGGGCAGCCGCGTGCGCCTGCACCTCGCCATCCGGCTCGCCGACGGCACAGTGGCCGAAAGCAGCTTCGGCGACGAGCCCCTGGAGATCGTCATCGGCGCTGGCGCGCTGGCGCCGGGGCTGGAAGTGGCGCTCTACGGCATGCGTCCCGGCCAGCGCCAGACCCTGACGCTGCATCCCGAACAGGCCTTCGGGAACCGTGATCCGGAAGCGGTCGGCTGGCTCCCGCGCAGCCGGTTCCCGGCGGACATGAAGCTCGAGCCGGGTGCGCTGGTCGGCTTTACAGGACCGGAGGGCGAAGAGGTCGCGGCCCTGGTGGTCGCCGCCGAAGCCGAACGGGTGCAGATCGACTTCAACCACCCGCTGGCGGGAAAACCCATCATCTTCGAGTCGGAAATCCTCTCCGTGGAGCCGCCGCCGGAGCGCCTTGAGGCCGACTGAGCCGGTGCCGCGGCGGTGTCAGAAGATCAGATCGGCCACGGAAACATACGGAACAACACGGAAAATGGCTCATCGCATAAAGCCCGGCAACCTGCACCGGGGCTGCCCAACTTTAATATACTGAGCTTTTCATGTGGTTCCGTGTGTTTCCGTGGCCAATAGGGTTTTGTCGCTATAATCCCCGGCACACACTCAACCGGAATGCACCTCATGCAGCTGTTGCTCGCCAACCCCCGCGGCTTCTGTGCCGGCGTCGACCGCGCCATCGAGATCGTCGAGCGCGCGCTGGCCCTGTTCGGCGCACCCATCTACGTCCGCCACGAGGTCGTGCACAACCGCTACGTGGTCGACGACCTGCGCAGCCGCGGCGCCGTCTTCATCGAGGATCTGGCGGACGTGCCGGATGGCGCCACCCTGATCTTCAGCGCGCACGGCGT
>JAJJPM010000146.1:0-2775 GCA_032907525.1 Gammaproteobacteria bacterium | reverse complement strand
CCCTAAATACAATCATCATTGAGGATGCTTCATATGGAACGCATCAAAGAAGCGTTGGAACGGGCCAGACAGGAACGCGGTGATGCGCCGCCGCCCGGCGCGCATGCGGCTGCCCGCCCGGCGGCACAGCCGGCGGAGATCAGCTACACCCAGACCCGCACCGCCAGCATCACCTCCGGAACGCTGCGCGGCCGGCGCATCATCGCCGGGCTGCCGGACGGCGCGTTCGCCGACGCCTACAAGATGCTGCGCACCCAGGTGCTGCAGCGCCTCACGGAAAACGACTGGAACGTGCTCGCCGTCACCAGCCCCGGGGAGGGCGAAGGCAAGACGCTGACCGCGATCAATCTCGCCATCAGCCTCGGAATGGAAGTCAGCTACACGGTGCTGCTGGTCGACGCCAATCTGCGTCACCCAAGCATCCATGAACAGCTGGGGTTGCCCGCCTCCAAGGGCTTGAGCGACTACCTGCTGGACGACGTGCCGCTGCCGGAGCTGCTGGTGCACCCCGAAGGACTGGAACAGGTCGTCGTCCTGCCCGCCGGCCGCGCCGTGCAGAACTCCGCGGAACTGCTCAACTCGCCGAAGATGGCGCAGCTGGTGCAGGAACTGAAAAGCCGCTATCCCCGCCGCATCGTGATCTTCGATCTGCCGCCGGTGCTGTCCGCCGCCGACGCCCTGGCCTTCTCTCCCTACGTCGACGCCGCCCTGCTGGTGCTCGAGGAAGGCAGTACCAGCCAGGACGACACCCGCCGCGCCGTGGAACTGCTGGACTGCACCAACGTCCTGGGCACGGTGCTGAACAAGGCGGATAGGGAGTAAAAACACCTCATCAGCCACGAAATCCACGAAACCCACGAAAAGAATTTGTGTTAACACCATTCCATTTCGTGGGTTTCGTGGATTTCGTGGCTAAGATTTCTTCCATGATCAACCACTCCGGACTCTGACCACCGCGATGTACGAAGCCCATTTCGGACTCAAAGAGAAGCCCTTCTCGCTGCTGCCGGACCCGTCGTTCCTGTACCTGAGCGACAAGCACCGCATGGCGCTGGCGCTGCTCGAATACGGGCTCGGCAACCAGGCCGGCTTCACCGCCATCACCGGCGGGATCGGCACCGGCAAGACCACGCTGATCCGGCACCTGCTCAACCACATGGGGCAGGACGTCACGGTCGGACTGATCTCCAACACCCACCGCTCCTTCGGCGAGCTGCTGCAGTGGATCCTGATGGCGTTCAACATCAACCACGCCGGCAAGACCAAGGTGGAGATGTACCACGCCTTCGTCGACTTCATGATCGCCGAGTACGCCCGCAACCGGCGCACCGTGCTGATCGTCGACGAGGCCCAGAACATGGACGCCGAGACGCTGGAAGAGCTGCGCATGCTGTCCAACGTGAATGCCGACAAGGACCAGGTGCTGCAGATCATCCTGGTCGGCCAGCAGCAGCTGCGCGACACCCTGCGCCGCCCCGACCTGATCCAGTTCGCCCAGCGCATCTCGGTCGACTATCACCTGACGCCGCTGACGGCCGACGAGACGGCCGCCTACATCCGCCATCGCCTGGAAGTCGCCGGCGGCCATCCGGAGATCTTCACCGACGCCGCCTGCCTGGCGGTGCACGAATACAGCAAGGGCGTGCCGCGCCTGGTGAATCTGTTGTGCGACATCGCGCTGGTGTACGGCTATGCGGAGCAGCGCAAGATCATCGACGCCGATCTGGTCACCGATGTGGCGCGCGAAAAGCAGGCCGGCGGACTGTTCCCCTCGCCGGAGCCCGACCTCACCGTCAACCTCAACGCCGCCGCCCCGACCGCCGACAGCGCGCCCGGGGCAAAAAAAAAACTCCGCCTGGCAATAGCCAGTGAGTCGCCGGTCCTGCGCCGGCATCTGCGCCAGCTGGTCGAGGCCCAGGGTCTGAACGTCATCGACGACATGCCGCTGGACGACAGCACCGTCGGCCGCATCGACCCCGAGGCCATCGACATCCTGCTGGTGGATCTGGACGAGGATGCCGAGGAGCGGGTCGGGAATCTCTGCGACATGCTCGCGCAATGGCATCTGCCGGTGCTGTTCAACGATGCCCAGGTGACCGAGGCCAGCCTCCTGGGCCGCGACCCCCACTTCGGCGAGAAACTGACTTCCAAGCTGCTGTCGCTGGTGCCGTGAGGTGCAAAACCCATTTTGGCCACGGAATCCACGGAACAACACGGAAAAATATTTGTGCCAAAGGCATCCCGGTGCCAGTACGGATTCAATCTGATCATCCAGCGTCACGGTCTCCACGGTTTTTCCCCAAGAACTTTTTCCGTGTCGTTCCGTGGATTCCGTGGCTAAGATCTTTATCGCCTCACGCCTCACGACGAAACCCCGCTGATGCCTTCCTCCCGTACTGTGCGTCTGTCGAGCACGATCCTGGCCGCCACCTGGATGGCGACGATCTTCTATCTGTCGTCGCAACCCATGCCCGAGATCGACCTCGGATTCAGCGCACAGGACAAGGTGGTGCATCTGGTGGCATACGGCCTGCTGGGTGCGCTCCTGCTCGGCGCGCTGCCGCTGCGTGCGGGCGGCTACACCCGCGGCCAGGTGCTGCTGGCCGCCATGATCGGTTCGCTCTACGGGATCAGCGACGAATGGCACCAGTTCTTCGTACCCGGCCGATCGATGGACATGCTGGACATGCTGGCCGACGCCGCCGGCGCCCTGCTCGGCGCGTGGCTGGTGAAGCTGGTGGTCGGGAAAAGATCTTAGCCACGAAATCCACGAAA
>JAJJPM010000145.1:0-2790 GCA_032907525.1 Gammaproteobacteria bacterium | reverse complement strand
CGCTCGCGCGGCACCCCGCGCATCGCCAACCGCCTGCTGCGGCGGGTGCGCGACTATGCCCAGGTCAAGGGCAGCGGACGCATCGACGCCGACATCGCGCGCAAGGCCATGGATATGCTCAGCGTCGACAGCCACGGCTTCGACACCATGGACCGCACCCTGCTCATGGCGATCATCGACAAGTTCGACGGCGGGCCGGTCGGCATCGACAGCCTCTCCGCCGCCATCGGCGAGGAGCGCGGCACCATTGAGGACGTGCTGGAGCCGTATCTCATCCAGCAGGGCTTCCTGATGCGCACCGCGCGCGGCCGCGTGGCCACGCGCAAGGCCTATCTGCACTTCGGCCTGAAGCCGCCGGCGCGCTCGGGCGACCCTGACAACCTCCCGCTGTTTGACGTTTCCGAAAATTAGGCGTATATAGTCGCGCCCGCGGGGAGCCGGTTTTTTGCGGGTTTCCCCGGGCATCCCGGCGCTGCCGGGATCGACTATCCCTGGCTGGACCTTTCCCGAAACTTATGTTGCGAGTGCTACCTGTAGTGCTCCCCGCCATGCTGTGGTCTCCCTGGCAGGGCCTTGTCGCCGACCCTCTATACCCCGACGCCGGAACTCCCACCCGTTGGTTCCTGTCTCTCGACAGGGACCAGGATGGGTATCTGGACGGCCGCGAACTGCAGCTGCGCCCCGAATGGGCGCAGGCGGTCAGGACGGCGGACCGGAACCGCGATCTGCGCATCGATCACAGTGAATTCCTGTCCTTGCTGGATAGGTTGCTCGCGCGCCGGTAAGCTATGCCCCTGAATCGCCAAGCGCGGCAGCCTCTTGCCGCGGTATCGATGGAGAACGGGCAGGATGCGAGAATTCCGCTGGCCGGTGCGCGTGTACTATGAGGACACCGACTCCGGCGGCGTGGTCTACTACGCCAACTACCTCAGGTTCATGGAGCGGGCCCGCACCGAATGGCTGCGCAGTCTGGGGTTCGAACAGGACCGCCTGGCCCGGGAGCAGGGGATCATCTTCGCCGTGACCGAGGCCGAATTGCGTTTCATCCGCCCCGCGCGCTTCAACGACGCCCTGGAAGTGGCGGCGCGCGTGATCGAGCGCCGCCGCGCCAGTCTGCGCTTCGCCCAGACGGTCGTGCGCGGCGACGAGCCGCTGTGCGAGGGCCGCATCCAGATCGCCTGCCTGGACAGCGCCACCTTCCGCCCGCGACCCATTCCGGAAGAACTGCTGAAGGAGATTCCCGATGTCGACTGATATGTCCATCCTGCATCTGATCACCGGCGCGAGCCCGGTGGTGCAGGCCGTCATGGCCCTGCTGGCCATCATATCGGTCATTTCCTGGACCATGATCTTCCACAAGTGGCGCGCCCTTGGCGATGCCCTCGACGAGGCCAACACCTTCGAGAAGCGCTTCTGGTCGGGTGGCGACCTGGGGGCACTGTACAAGGAGGTGTCCGAGGCGCCCGGCGAGGCGCGCGGCATGGCGGACATCTTCGAAGCCGGTTTCAAGGAATTCGCCCGCCTGCGCAAGCAGTCCGGCAACGATCCACAGGCACTGATCGAGGGCGTGCAGCGCTGCATGCGCGTGGCGCTGTCGCGGGAGATCGACCGGCTGGAGATGAACCTGTCCTTCCTCGCGACGGTCGGTTCGACCAGCCCCTACGTGGGCCTGTTCGGCACGGTGTGGGGCATCATGAATTCCTTCCGCGCCCTCGGCAACGTCCAGCAGGCGACCCTGGCGATGGTGGCGCCGGGCATCGCCGAGGCGCTGGTGGCGACGGCCATGGGCCTGTTCGCGGCCATCCCGGCGGTGGTCGCCTACAACCGCTATTCGAACGACGTCGAGCGCCTGATCAACCGCTACGACAATTTCCTGGAGGAGTTTTCCTCCATTCTGATGCGTCAGGTACACAATTGATGGCCCCGACCGCACACGCCAGCGTCAAATCTGTGGCATCCGTCGCAGGTGCGTGCGGTGCCGCCGTGCCAGACTGGAGCGCCTGAGACCATGGCCAGACAACGCATCCGCAAACGCCCCATGGGCGAGATCAACGTCGTGCCCTACATCGACGTGATGCTGGTCATGCTGGTGATCTTCATGGTGACGGCGCCGTTGCTGCAGCAGGGCGTGCAGGTGGAGCTGCCGCAGGCGAGCGCCGAGCCGCTGCCCCCTGATCAGGGCGAGCCGCTCGAGCTGAGCGTGGACGCCGAGGGCAATTACTATCTGAACGTGGGGGGCGATCCCAAGACGGCGCTCGACGAAGAGACCATCGTGCAACGCACCGCGGCGGTGCTGCGGCGCAAGCCCACGACGCCGGTGCTGGTGCGCGGCGACCGCAACGTCGACTACGGAACGGTGGTGCGCGCCATGGTGCTGCTCCAGCAGGCCGGGGCGCCGAATGTCGGGCTGGTGACCGAGGATTCGGCACCCGGGCGCGAGCGCTGATCGCATGTTCCAGGTCGTAAAGGATCATCCCCGCGCCTTCCTGTATGCCGTGCTGGTGCATCTGGCGCTGATCGGCATGCTGGTTTTCAGTCTCGACTGGACCATCAAGCCGGAAGGTGGCCCGGCCCAGTCGAAGCCGGTGCAGGCGATCGCCATCGATGAGTCCAAGCTCGAGGCCGAGCTGGAGCGCCTCCAGCAGGCCGAGACACAGAAGGAGCGTGAGGCGGCCGAGCGTCTGCGCAAGATCGAAGAACAGGCCAGGCAGGCGGAGGCCGCCCGCGAGCGCGAGCAGCAGCGCCTGCAGGAGCTGAAGAAAAAGCAGGAGGCCGAGGCGCAGCGGCTCA
>JAJJPM010000144.1:0-12157 GCA_032907525.1 Gammaproteobacteria bacterium | reverse complement strand
ACGGGTGCAATGTTTGGAGCTGTCGCCGGTCGGTATGGTAGTACCTGGAATTTATCTCGCGTAACAGTAAACGGCGTTTTAGGCGGTGCTGCCTCCAAAGCGTATGGCGGAAAATTTGCCGACGGATTCAAGTTTATGTTTATGACGGCATCTGCAAGATTGACATACAACGCTATATTGAAATACGACGTTTCGTGGAAAAGCGCGGCAGGGCTTGTTGATGCTGATGGCGCGTACGATGAAGGTTCATTTGCTGAACCCATAAGGGTTCCTGAGTTGGGCAACACCTTTGGAGTCAATGATGAGCTCACGGGGCGATTCTGGCGTGACTTCTTCAAGCAGGGTGGCGCATTGTCTGTCGTTGCGAATAGGATTCCGGGTCTCCAATCTACGTCAAAACTACATGACTACTATCAGCTTGGTTTCGACCGTATCTCGGGATTCTCAGATAGCATTCTAAGGACGGTCGGAAATGTACCCGCGATGGTCCCGGCAGGTCTAATTACCTATGGAGCTTTATTGAATGACACAGCCTATCTGGCTGCTGGCATTTATCGTCGGAATGATCGATGAATATAAGGTTAATGGGGTGCATCGTTCTGCTGGCGCTAGGGAGTTGTACGAGCCTGAAGCAGCCGCACGAACGGTTTATCACAAATATGAACACAACCGTCGCATACGGCGCGACCATAAACGAGTTGGGACGTTATAGCCGTTTTGCGATGAAAAGGTACCTGAATCAGATAGAAGATTTGAACGATGTGGAAAAATATCATTATAAAAAACCAATGCTCCCTGGAGGTTACTGCTATTACCACTTCGTTATAGATAAGCAGACGAGAAAAGTAATTGGTTGGGCTTTCGATGCGCATTTAGGTGACCCGAGAATGTGTGGTAACTCCGGATAAATACCTCGAAAAATGCAAAGGGGAAAGATATTTCGGGGCGCGGTTTCAACTCGTAAGTGCAACTCAACAGGTCGGAGTGGAGGGCAAGCTGCGGTAGCATCTATGCCTTTCGTTCCGCCAAGAATGAGAAGCACCGATGAGAGTCTACACGCAGCTTACCCAAGAGCAACGATATCAAATTTACGCCCTGATGAAAGCCGAGCATAACCAAGCCGAGATTGCTGCCATCGTGGGCGTGGACAAGTCCACCATCAGCCGCGAAGTGCGCCGTAATCGCGGCCTGCGCGGCTATCGACCCCAAGCTCGCACATGGCGACATGATTCGCTCGGGCCAGGGCTACGGCAATGGGGCGAGTCTAGAGTGCTTGCGCTTTCGTGGATGAGTTGTGCTGTAGGTTTGTCAGCCCCCAATAGAGAGTAAATTTGAGAATGGCAAAGAAAAAGGTTGTGCAATACGTACTGTTATGCATGGCATTTACTCCGCTATCTGCATTCGCAGGAGCGGGATGGAGAGGAGAAGGGAAGGTCGTTGAGTTATTGCTTCAATACCACAATCAGGGTGTGAGTGTAAGGCTTAATAATTCCATATCACAAAATGGCTGCCTGGTTGCTGATGAGGTTCTATTTAATAGGTCATCTGCCGGGTATGCTGAAGCATATTCCGCATTATTAACGGCATATACAGCAGGAAAAGCGATAAATATATGGGTAAATGGTTCATGTGAAAATAATAGAAATGTTGGAACCGCCTTGTCTATAAAAGGCTAAATCCACCCCATCTCCACCCCCACCTCCACACCCCCCTCCACATCCCGCGCCCGCGCCGTGCCGCCGTGGAATTCCGCGATCAGCCGCACGATGTACAGGCCGAGTCCCAGATGCGGTTCACTGTCGGCGCGCGCGTCGCGCACCGACACCATGGATTCGAACAGCCGCCCGGACATCGCCGGCGGCAGGGGCGGGCCGTCATTGGTGACCGTCAGTGCAATGCGCCGGCCCTGCCGTCCGGCGCGCAGGCGGATCGGTGTGCCGGGCGTGTGGAAGTCGACGGCGTTGGCGATGAGCTTGTCGAGCATCTGCACGATCAGCTCGGGCGCGCCGTGCAGGTCGAGTCCGGCGTCGGGCAGGGCGAGCTGGAAGTCGACATCCGGATACACGGCGCGGTAGCCCTCGGCGCAGCCGCGCAGCACCGCGCCCAGGTCGAAGTGTTCGCGCTCGGCGCGGGTGAGCGTCTCCTCCAGGCGGCTGGCCTCGCTCATGCTGGTCACCAGACCGTTGAGGCGGTCGATGCCGGAGCGGGCGCGTTCCATGTAGGTGCGCGCCTCGGGGCCGAGCGGTTCGTTGCCGAGGTTGTCCAGCGACGAGCGCACCACGGCGATGGGCGTGCGCAGTTCGTGCGACAGGCGGCGCGCCATGTTCTCCAGATAGTCGGTGTACTGCGCCAGCCGCTTCAGGGTGTCGCTGAAGCTGCGCGACAGGTCGCCGATCTCGTCGCCGGCGGGCGAGCCGGCCAGCGTGCCGAGTACGCGGCCCTGGGCGTCGATGGCCCGTTCGGCGGCGTCGCGCAGGCGGCGGATGCGCGCGGCGATGCGCGAGGCGAACACGAACAGCGTCAGCGCGCCGATCAGAAACGCGGCCAGCGTGATCAGCAGCAGGCGCTCGGTGGCGCGGTTGCGCAGGGTGAGGATGGCGTTGCCGCTTTCCTCGACCAGCACGGCGCCCATGATCTGCTCGCCGATCCAGATGGGGTGCGCGGCGGAGGCGATCACGGCGCGCGCGTCGGGCGTCGGCCGCCAGCGGTGCGCGGGGCGTCCGTCGAGCGCGGCCTCGACCTCGTCGCCGTCCAGGCGCGCCGCGCCCGACAGCGGATCGGCGAACGTCTCGGTCGGCGGGCGCAGCAGCCAGCGGTACAGCAGCGCGCGCCAGGCCTCCTCCAGGCGATCCAGCGGCGTGGCCGGCGGGGGCGATGCGGGCGTGGCCTGCGCGCGGCGCAGGCTGCCGGCCTGGGCCAGCACGCGGCGGTGGCGGTCGATCACCCAGATGCGCGACTCGCTGCGGCCGAGCCCCTGGACGATGCGCTCGATCTCCGGCGAGGGCACGAGGATGGTGCCGAGTTCGTCGAGGCTGCGCGTGCCGGAGGTGCCGATCACGGACTCCAGCCGGCGGTGATAGGGATCGTCGACGTCGGCGACGGCGAAGCCGATCTTGGTGCCGACCATGGACAGCGGCAGGCGCAGCTCCAGCACGTAGCCGCCGTCCCGCTCGCGCCACGCACCCTGGATGCGCACCTCGGGCTGGAGCAGTTCGGTGCCGTCGCTGCCGGCGATGAGCTCGTGGGCGTTCACCCAGCCGGGCGCGTGCGCGCTCAGGATGTAGCGGCGGAACTGGCCGGTGGCGTCCAGCAGGGCGATCTGCAGATGATCGTTGCGTTCCAGGCGCGTGCCCTGGCGTTCGCGGTAGACGATGCGGTCGTCGTCGACCACGAACAGGGCGTAGAGGTGCGCGCCGTAGCGGGCGAGCATGTGGCGGAACGCGAGGCTCGGCTGCGCGTAGGGATCGCGCGCGGCGATGAGCTGGTCGACGCCGTAGGCATGCGCGTCATCGAGATGCTCCTGCCAGTCGGTGTCGTCGCCGTCCAGCCGGATGGGCCGGGCGAAGACGCGCGCGTACAGATCGCGGCCCTCGCGCACGGCGTTGAGAAACGCCGACTGGTGGTTGAACAGCTGCGGCCGCTCGTGCAGCGCGGTGGCCACGGCGCGCGCCGTGCCCATCAGCGTCTGCTCCTGGCCCTGGCGCAGGAAATCCTCCATGGTGAGGATGTACTGATAGCCCAGCCACGGGATCGCCAGCAGCACCGCCGACACCAGCAGCGTCTTGAGGCGGATGCCGGGCGACCAGCCGCGGCGCGCGCGCGCGGCCGTCATCGGTCGGCGCCTTCCTTCCAGCGGTAGCCCATGCCGTAGACGGTGTCGATGCGGTCGAAATCCGGATCGGTTGCGGCGAACTTGCGGCGGATGCGCTTGATGTGCGAGGTGATGGTGCTGTCGTCGACGACGATGTTCGCCTCCTGCATGAGCTGCTCGCGGCCCTTGACGTGGCCGGGGTGGCGCGCCAGCGCGTGCACCATCCAGAACTCGGTCAGCGTCAGGTCGACCGGCCGGTCCTTCCAGTGCGCGCTCATGCGGCCGCTGTCCAGGCGCAGCGCGCCGCGCTCGATGATCTGCTCGGCGTCGCCCGCCTGGCTCAGCGCGTCCAGGCGGCGGAACAGCGCGGCGATGCGCGCCAGCAGGTGCGGCAGGCTGATGTCCTTGGTCAGGTAGTCGTCGGCGCCCATGCGCAGGCCGGAGACGGTGTCGAAGTCGTTGTCGCGCGCGGTCAGGAACAGGATGGGGAGCGTCGCCGACAGCGCGCGCAGCTCGCGGCACAGCGCGAAGCCGCCGTCGATCTCGCTGCCCAGGCCGATGTCGATGATGGCCAGGTCCGGCAGCCGCCCGCGCAGGCCCTGCAGGGCGCTCGGCCGGTCGGCGAAGGCGACGACCTCGTAGCCCTGGCGGCGCAGGGCATCGGCGTAGTTGTCACGGATGGCGGCCTCGTCCTCGACGATGGCGATGCGGCGGTTCATGCGGGCTCGGTGCCTGAAGTCACGGATGAAAGAAATCGTTGGCCACGAAAGACACAGACAAAAGCGTTTTAGCCACGAAATCCACGAAACCCACGAAAATCACCAGGGCCAAAACCAGCCACGGAAAACACGGAAAGCACGGACAGATATTGGGCTGAAAACCCCGTTGCCGGAGAGAGGGTTTCCTCTCTCATACCTTTCGTGGATTTCGTGGGTTTCGTGGCTAAAGCCGGTTTTCCCCACGCCCTGACTATACCGCAGCCGCCGGTGTGTGCGGCAGCCGGCCCGGTGGTTGCCCGCAGTTTGCCAGAATTCGTCCCCGCCTTGCCCGGATCGGGGCGCGGCGCTGCCATCCGCGGGGTGTTGAATCCCTTCTCGAGAACGGCGTTCACCCGGCGCGGTACCGGGATACCCGCCGCCCGTCCGGGCGGCGTCGCCAGGGACGGCGCGCTGGACCAATCACGAAGAAGGGGGATCTATGCAGACCGACCAGCCACGCCCGCTGTCCGACGAGACGCTCTATGCCGATCCGGAGCGCCTGGACGAGTTCGATCTGGAATGCCGCCGGCCGGGCGGCGCATCGGCGCGCCGGCCGTCCGAACGCCTGGGGCCGGCGCAGCACGAGCCGCCGGACGAGCCGGACTACGACGACTGGCTGTCGACGCTGACCGCGGTGGCCGGCCTGGTGCTGCTCGGCCTGGTGCTGGTGGTCGCCTGGCTGCCCATGGCGCAGGCGGGCGACGACTGGACGCCCGGCCTGGAACTGCGCGATGCGCAGACCGGCCAGCCGGCGTCGGCGCTGCAGCTGGGCAGCGAGGCGAACCTGCAGATCAGCGGCATGATCGCGCGCGTGACCGTGGTGCAGGAATACCGCAATCCGACCGCGCAGTGGCAGCAGGGACTGTACCTGTTCCCGTTGCCGGAGCGCGCCGCCGTCGACCGGCTGCGCATGCGCATCGGCGAGCGCGTCATCGAAGGACAGATCCAGGAGAAGCGGCAGGCGCGCGCCACCTACGAGCGGGCCAGGACCGAGGGCAAGCGCACCGGCTTGGTGCAGCAGAAGCGCCCCAACATGTTCACCACCGAGGTCGCCAACATCGGCCCGGGCGAGACGGTGCGCATCGAGATCGAGTATCAGCAGACCGTCGCCTATGCGGACGGCCGCTTCGAGCTGCGCTTCCCCATGGTGGTCGGGCCGCGCTACGCGGCGAAGCCGGTCGCGCTGGAGGCCTTCGACGCCGGCGGCTGGGCGCAGGTCGCCGAGGAGCCGGTGCCCGAGGTGCCCTACCGTGAGCGCACCGCACAGCGCCTGAAGCTGAGCGTCGATCTGGACGCGGGCCTGCCGCTGGACGCGGTGGAGAGCGCCTATCACGCCGTCTACAGCACGCAGACCGCGCCCGGGCGCTACCGCATCGCGCTCGCCGAGGGCCAGGTGCCGGTGGACCGCGACTTCGTGCTGCGCTGGACGCCGGCGCCGAACGCGCAGCCGCAGGCGGCGCTGTTCAGCGAGCAGCGCGAGGACGGCACGCACCTGCTGCTGATGTTCGTGCCGCCGGCGGTGCTGGCCGACGATGCGGTGGCGCTGCCGCGCGAGGTCGTCTTCGTCATCGACACCTCCGGCTCCATGCACGGCCCGTCGATCATCCAGGCGCGCGCGGCGCTGGACCTGGCGCTCGCGCAGCTGCGCCCGCAGGACCGCTTCAACGTCATCCAGTTCAATTCGGTGATGGAGCGCCTGCACCCGCAGGCGGTGCCGGCCACGCCCGCGGCGCTGCGGCGCGCGCGCGATTACGTCGCCGGCCTGCAGGCCGACGGCGGCACCGAGATGGCGCCGGCGCTGGAGGCGGCCCTGACCCCGATCGGGCCGGCCGGGCGCGACGACGGCGCGCTGCGCCAGGTGGTCTTTCTCACCGACGGCAGCGTCGGCAACGAGCAGGCGCTGTTCGCCATCATCCGCGCGCGCCTGGGCGACAGCCGGCTGTTCACGGTCGGCATCGGTTCGGCGCCGAACGCGCACTTCATGCGCGAGGCGGCGCGCTACGGCCGCGGCACGTTCACTTTCATCGGCGACACCGCCGAGGTCGAGGCGCAGATGGCGGCGCTGTTCCGCAAGCTGCAGTCGCCGGTGCTGAAGGACATCCGCGTCGCCTGGCCGGCCGGCGCGCAGGCCGACATGCAGCCGGAGCGCATCCCCGATCTGTACGCCGGCGAGCCGCTGCTGCTGCACGCGAAGCTCGCGCAACTGGACGGCGGCGTCACGCTGTCGGGGCAGAGCGCCGGGCGGCCGTGGACGACGACGCTCGCCCTGCAGGGCGGCGCGCCGCGCGCGGGCATCGCGACCGCTTGGGCACGCGCCCGGCTCGCGACCCTGGATGACCGGCTGGGCGACGACCGCGACGGCAGCGTGCAGCGTGCCATGACCGAACTGGCGCTGGCACACCATCTCGTCAGCCGCTTCACCAGCCTGGTGGCGGTCGACGTCACCCCGATCCTCCCGACGCGGCCCGACGGCGCGACGCTCGAAGGCGGCGCGCTGCCGCTGGCCATGCCGGCCGGCTGGAATTATCAGAAGGTCTTCGGCCAGCTGCCGCAGACGGCGACGCCGGCGGCCCTGCACTTTATATATGGGGCGATCGCGCTGGCGGGCGCGGCCCTGGCGCGCCGTCGGAGGGCGCGGGCATGAGCGGTGCGCGCACCTGGCTGCGGCGTGCGCTGCCGATCGCACTGTCGGCGGTCGCCGCCTGGCAGCTGGGGGCGGGCGGCTACATCCACGCCAAGGCCTGGCTGGCGCAGCGGCTGATCGCGCACAGCTGGGCCGAACGGCTGGCGGACGGCGCCGTGCGGCCGCCCTGGCCCTGGGCCGACACCGCGCCGGTCGCGCTGCTGGAGGTACCGCGTCTCGGCACGCGCGCCTGGGTGCTGGACGATGCCAGCGGCCGCAGCCTCGCCTTCGGCCCCGGCCATGTCGGCGGCAGCGCGCCGCCCGGCGCGCCGGGGGCGAGCCTGATCGCCGGCCATCGCGACACGCACTTCCGCTTTCTGCGCGCGCTGCGGGCGGGCGACGCGCTGCGGCTGCAGTCGGCCGACGGCGTCTGGCACCAGTACATCGTGCGTGCGACGGCGGTGGTCGACACCGGCCGCGGCGAGGCCATCGTCCCGCCGGAGGGCGATGCCCTGTATCTGCTCACCTGCTATCCCTTCGATGCCGTGCGGCCGGGCGGCACCCTGCGCTACGTGGTGCAGGCGACGCCCGCGGCAGCCGGGTTGTGGCAGTGAGGCCGAGCGGTCGGCCGCTCGCCGGCAAAATTGATTTATGGCATGCTCGGGCCTCGTTGCAACGGATGCGGAGGCACGGAACATGAGAAGGTTCAGTCCGGTAATGACGGGTGTCCTGCTGCTGTGCGCGGCGGGCGCGCAGGCGGAACTCAAGACCGAGGTGCTCACCTACAAGGTCGGCGACGTCGAGATGACGGGCTATCTGGCCTACGACGACGACGTCGAGGGCAGGCGTCCCGGCGTGCTGGTGGTGCACGAGTGGTGGGGCCACAACGCCTATGCGCGCAAGCGCGCCGAGATGCTGGCGGGCGAGGGCTACACGGCGCTGGCGCTGGACATGTACGGCGACGGCAAGGTCGCCGATCACCCCGACACCGCCCAGGGCTTCATGCAGGCGATCGTCAGCGACATGCCCGAGGCCGAACGCCGCTTCGCCGCCGCGCAGGCGCTGCTGGCCGCGCAGCCCACGGTCGACAAGGAGCGCATCGCCGCCATCGGCTACTGCTTCGGCGGCGGCATGGTGCTGCACATGGCGCGCGCCGGCATGGACCTCGACGGCGTGGTCAGCTTCCACGGCGGCCTGGGTACGGAGACGCCCGCCAGGCCCGACACGGTCAAGGCGCGCGTGCTGGTCTTCACCGGCGAGGCCGATCCCATGATCCCGCCCGAGCAGGTCAAGGCCTTCGAGGCGGAGATGACCAGCGCGGGCGTCGACTACCGCGTGGTGAGCTATCCCGGCGTCAAGCACAGCTTCACCAACCCCGAGGCCGACGACTTCGGCCGCCGCTTCGACATGCCGCTCGCCTACGACCGCGACGCCGACATGGACTCCTGGGAACAGACCCGGGCGTTCCTGACCACCGTGTTCCGGTGACGCAAAGGCCTGGCCACGGAAGACACGGAAAGCACGGACAAAACCATTTTTCGCCACGAAATCCACGAAACCCACGAAAGATATGAGAGGGAAAACCCTCTCTCCGGAACAAGGTTTACAGCGCTGTACTTGTCCGTGCTGTCCGTATTTTCCGTGGCTGGTGTTGGCCCTGAAAATTTTCGTGGGTTTCGTGGATTTCGTGGCCAACCGGTGTTTTAAATATCCGCTTGACCGTATATACGGATAGGCGTATATATGCGGTCATGGATATGACCCCCGACATCTTCTTCAAGGCCCTCGCCGATCCCACCCGGCTGCGCTGTCTCATGCTCATCGCCGCGGAGCGCGAGGTCTGCGTCTGCGAGCTCACCCACGCGCTGGACATGATCCAGCCGAAGATCTCCCGGCACCTCGCCTATCTGCGCGAGGCGGGGATCGTGCAGGACCGGCGCCAGGGGCAGTGGGTGTACTACCGGCTGCATCCCGCACTCCCGGCCTGGGCCAGGGCGGTGCTGCGCGAAACCCGCAAGGGCCTCGCCGGCGAGGCCGGGTTCGAAGCCGACCGCGAGGCGCTGGCCTGCATGGCGGACCGGCCCGGCGTCGGCTGCTGCTGACGCGGTCCGGCGGCCGGATATCCATGAACCGCATCCCCGACGCCTGCGAGGTCTCCGCATGAATCTGCTGTTTCTCTGCACCGGAAATTCCTGCCGCTCGCAGATGGCCGAGGGCTGGGCGCGTGCGCTCGGCGGCGACTGGCTGAACGTCCGGTCGGCCGGCATCGAGGCGCACGGCAAGAACCCGCGCGCCATCGCCGTGATGTCCGAGGCCGGCGTGGACATCTCCGCGCAGGAATCGACGAAGCTGACCGACGCCATGCTGGCGGAGGTGGATTATCTCGTCACGGTCTGCGGCCACGCCGACGAGCACTGCCCGGTGCCGCCGCCCGGCGTGCGCAAGGAGCACTGGCCGCTGAACGATCCCGCCAAGGCCACGGGCACGGAAGTGGAGATCATGGCGGTGTTCCGCGCCAGCCGCGACGATATCCGCGACCGCGTCGCCGATCTGCTGCGGCGCCTGCGGGCGGAGCAGAGCACGGGAGCGGGCGCATGAGCGCGCAGTGCGAAGTCGCGGCGAAACGTGCCGCAGGGGCGCGGGCGGAGTCCGGCATGGGCGTGTTCGAGCGCTACCTGACGCTGTGGGTGTTCCTGTGCATCGTGGCCGGCATCGCGCTGGGACATTTCTTCAACGACGCGTTCCAGGCCATCGGCGGCCTGGAGATCGCCAGGGTCAATCTGCCGGTGGCGGTGCTGATCTGGCTGATGATCATCCCGATGCTGCTGAAGATCGACTTCAAAGCGCTGAGCCGGGTGCGGGAGCACTGGAAGGGCGTCGGCGTCACCCTGTTCGTGAACTGGGCGGTGAAGCCCTTCTCCATGGCCTTGCTCGGCTGGCTGTTCGTCTACGGCCTGTTCCGCGACTGGCTGCCGGCCGATCAGCTCGACGCCTACGTGGCCGGCCTGATCATCCTCGCCGCGGCGCCCTGCACCGCCATGGTGTTCGTATGGAGCAACCTCTCGGACGGCGAGCCGCATTTCACGCTGACGCAGGTGGCGCTCAACGACGTCATCATGATCTTCGCCTTCGCGCCCATCGTCGGTCTGCTGCTCGGCATCTCGGCCATCACCGTGCCCTGGGACACGCTGTTCCTGTCGGTGGCGCTGTACATCGTGATTCCCGTGGCGCTGGCGCACGTGTGGCGCAAGCGGGTGCTGGCGCGCGGTGGCGAGGCCGCGCTCAAGCGTCTCCTCGCCCGCCTGCAGCCGGTGTCGCTGCTCGCGCTGCTGACCACGCTGGTGCTGCTGTTCGGCTTCCAGGGCGGGCAGATCATCGCCCAGCCGCTGATCATCGCCCTGCTGGCGGTGCCGATCCTGATCCAGGTGTATTTCAATTCGGGGCTGGCCTATCTGCTGAACCGCGCCGTCGGCTCGCCGCACAACGTGGCCGCGCCCTCGGCGCTGATCGGCGCCAGCAATTTCTTCGAACTGGCGGTGGCCGCGGCCATCGCGCTGTTCGGCTTCTCCTCCGGCGCCGCGCTGGCCACCGTGGTCGGTGTGCTGGTGGAGGTGCCGGTGATGCTGTCGGTGGTGAAGATCGTCAACCGCAGCAAGGGATGGTACGAGCGGTCGGGTGGCCGCCGTACCGTGATGGGCCTGTGACAGTCGGCAGGCTTTCGAACGCATGACGCAAGGGGAGATACCCATGAACACGACCGACACGCATGACATCCGCAGCGCCGTCCGCGAGACCTACGGCAAGATCGCCGAGCAGAACCACAACGGCGGTTGCTGCGGCGGCGGCTGCGGCGCGCCCGCGGTGGGCGGGACCGCCGCCGAGAAGCTCGGCTACTCGGCCGAGGATCTGAGTGCCGTGCCCGAGGGCGCCAACCTCGATCTGGGCTGCGGCAATCCGCAGGCCATCGCCGCGCTCAAGCCCGGCGAGACCGTGCTGGATCTCGGCAGCGGCGCCGGCTTCGATGCCTTTCTCGCCGTGCGCGCGGTGGGTGAGTCCGGCCGGGTGATCGGCGTCGACATGACCCACGAGATGCTGGCCAAGGCGCGCGAGAACGCGCGCAAGGTCGGCTACGCCAATGTCGAGTTCCGCCTCGGCGAGATCGAGCACCTGCCGGTGGCCGACGCCAGCGTCGACGTGATCATCTCCAACTGCGTGATCAATCTCTCGCCGGACAAGCCGCAGGTGTTCCGCGATGCCTTCCGCGTGCTGCGTTCCGGCGGACGCCTGGCGATCAGCGACGTCGTCGCCACCGCCGAACTGCCGGACGAAGTGCGCAAGGACCTCGCGCTGTACACCGGCTGCATGGCCGGCGCCTCGCAGATCGGCGAGCTGGAGACCATGCTGCGCGACGCGGGCTTCGCGGACATCCGCATCGAGCCCAAGGACGCCAGCCGCGAGTTCATCCGCGACTGGGCGCCGGGCCGGCGCGTGGAGGACTACGTCGTCTCCGCGACCATCGAGGCGGTGAAGCCTTGATGGGGGGATGGCCACGAAATCCACGAAACCCAGGAAGGATATGAGAGGAATGCCACTTACTTAAACCCTTCTTGGCCACGGAACCCACGGAACAACACGGAAAGTGTTCATTGCGTAAACCCGGGATCATCCCTCCGTGGCCAGGTCTTTGGGTTTTTACAATAAGTTTTTTTCCGTGTCATTCCGTGGGTTCCGTGGCCATTTTTTCAAGACATCGGCTTAAGTAAGTGCCATTCGGATATGAGAGGGAAAACCCCTCTCTCCGAGACTAGGTTTACAGCCCTATACGCGTCCGCGTTTTCCGTGACCGGTTTTGGCCCTAATAATTTTCGTGGGTTTCGTGGATTTCGTGGCCATCCGGGTTTTTTTCAGGCCCTCACCCCCGCGGCGCGACGCGCACGCCGTCGGCGATGGCGTCGCTGGGGTGGA
>JAJJPM010000143.1:0-2797 GCA_032907525.1 Gammaproteobacteria bacterium | reverse complement strand
AGACCGCCATCGGCTTCGGCTTCCTGTTCGTGCTGCCGGGCGCGCTGCTGGGCGCAGGCCTGTTCATCTGGCTGCGGCGCCGCAAGCGCTGAGGACCGCCGCATGATCCCGGAAACCGTAATGGCCACGGAAGCAGGGAGGGGGACAGACTTAAGTCTGTCCCCCCACGCAGAATGAACCGGCGCCTTCTGCTCAACCTCGTCCTGCTGATCGCCGTCGCGGCGCTGATCGCGGTGGTGTATTTCGAGCCGGGCATCGAGGCGCCGGAGACGCCGGCCGCGCTGACGACGCTCGACCGCGCGGCGGTCACGCGCATCCGCGTCGAGCGCGCGGACGATGCGCTGGAACTGGAACGCCGCGGCGAGCAGTGGTGGGTGCTGGGCGAGCCGGAGCTGCCCGCCGATCCGCTGCAGGTCGACAACCTGCTGCGCATGACCGCCGCCACGCCGCGGCGCAGCTACGCCGCCGCCGAGCTGGATCTGAAGCAGCTCGGCCTCGATCCGGCGCCGGTCACGGTGCACTTCGACGACACCGCGATCGCGGTCGGCGGCACCGATCCCCTGGAGGGCCTGCGTTACGTGCAGGTCGGCGGGCGCGTCGCGCTGATCCCGGACGAGTATCACAACACCCTGCAGGGCAAGCGCACCCAGCTCGCCAGCCGCCGTCTGCTGCCGGAGGGCGCCGACATCATTGCGCTCGCGCTGCCCGAGCGGCGCCTGCGCCAGCGCGACGACGGCGGCTGGGACATCGATCCGCCGCTGGAGGGCATCTCCGCCGATGCGGCACAGAAACTGGTGCAGGCCTGGCAGCACGCCAGCGCCCTGTGGGTGAGCGCCTATACCCCGGCCGAGGGCGCCGCGCCCGTGAGCGTGGAACTGGCCGACGGCACCACCATCGCCTTCGAGCTGCGCCGCGGCGACCGCGGCGTGGAACTCGCGCGCGCCGATCTGCAACTGCAGTACCACCTGCCCGAAGTCACGGCCAACTCGCTGCTCGAACTCGAGCGGCCGGCGCCGGACGGCGGGGAAGAATAGCCACGAAATCCACGAAACCCACGAAAACATATTCGAGCTGAGACCCGTGGGACACAGCGTGACGCATCCGGGCACGCACTGAAGCACCCTGTGCCAGGATGTTTCCCTCATGCACTTTCGTGGGTTTCGTGGATTTCGTGGCCATCCCATCCCAGGCCTTCTACAGCACCTCCAGCTCCAGCGGCGTCTCGCTCTCCAGCCCGAGCTTGCGGCGCAGGTCGTAGAGGGCGCTCTGCACGCCTTCCTCGACGGTGGGGTGATAGAAAGGCATCCTGAGCAGCTCGGCGACGGTGAGGTTCTGCTGGATGCACCAGGTCAGCAGGTGGCCGAGGTTCTCGCCCTTGGGCGCGATCATGGCGGCGCCGAGCAGGCGGCCGTCGGACCTGCGCGCGTAGAGGCGCAGCAGGCCCTTGTTCTTGGCCATGATGAGTGCGCGGCCCAGCGGGCCGAACTTCATCTCGCCGATCTCGATGTCGTTCGGATCGAGCTCGTCGAAGGCGGCGCCGACGGCGACGATGTTGGGGTCGCAGAAGGTGATGCCGAACGGCACCTTGCGCTTGAAGCGCACGGGCGTGTCGTGGGTGGCGTTGTAGCCGGCCATGCGCGCCTCGAGGTTCGCCTCGTGCAGGATCGGACGCTCGCCGGTGACGTCGCCGGCGATGTAGAGCGGCGTGTCGCCGATTTGCATGGTGTGCGGATCGAAGTCGGGCACGCCGCGGTCGTTCAGGCGCACGCCGATGTCCTTCAGGCCCAGGCCGTCCAGGCTCGGGCGCCGGCCCATCGCGGCCAGCACTTTGTCGACCACGACGCTGTCGTCGCCGGCGGTGACGCGCAGCCGGCCGTCGGGTTCCTCGCTGATCTCCGCCGCGCGGCCCAGCCACAGCGGGAACTCCTTGCCCATGATCTCCACGGCCTGCGCGTTCACCTCCGGATCGCGCAGCCCGCCGATCGTGGTCAGCTGATCGATGCCGGTGACCTTCACGCCCAGGCGGTGCAGTGTCTGGCCGAGTTCCAGGCCGATTACGCCGAGGCCGATCACCGCCATGCTCTCCGGCAGGTCCTCCAGCTCGAAGAAGCTGTCGGTGGTGACGATGCGGTCGCCGAAGGCCTCCCAGGCGCGCGGCACCACCGGCTTCGAGCCCGTGGCGATGATGATCCGCTTCGCGCGGATGCGTTCGTCGCCGACCTCCAGCAGGGTCGGTTCCAGGAAGCGCGCATTGGCCTCGATGAACTCGTCCTCCATGTGGTCGATGCTGGTGGCCAGCACCTGGTCGACGAACACGTCGCGCAGATCGCGCACGTGCTCCAGCGCCGCGGGGATGTCTACCGACAGCCCGTCGCCGCCGTCGATGCCCTCGCGCTCGAACACCGTGCGCCGGTGCATGTCCTCGGCGACCTGGATGGCGACTTTGGAGGGCATGCAGCCGACCCGCGCGCAGGTCGTGCCCAGCTCGCCGCCGTCGATGAGGACGAAGCTGTCGGTGTAGCGGCGGACGGTGGAGGTGGCGGTGAGTCCGGCGCTGCCGGCGCCGATGATGGCGACATCAACCTTGCGTTCCATGGATAGCGGCCTCTGGGTGTGCGCGGATGCTGCGGGCGTCTTGGGGTTCACGGCAAACTGCCGGCATTGTACCAGCCGTCCGCCGCCGAGTTGCCGCACGCCCCGGGCGGGTTTTGTCTCGGGTCTCCGGTTCATGGTACAACCCCGCCCGAATCCCGAATCCCGAATCCCGAATCCCGAATCCCGAATCCCGAATCCCGAA
>JAJJPM010000142.1:0-12180 GCA_032907525.1 Gammaproteobacteria bacterium | reverse complement strand
AACGTGTGAGTAGGCCGCTACAGCGGCAAAATAAACTTGTGGAGGCGGTGTATCCCTCGGTAGGCATTATTCCCCTCCCCCTTCAATATGTTGACGGGCGCGCGCCACGCGCTTTTGCCGCGCCAGCGGTGCTTGCTATCGGACCCCGGACTTAGGCCGCTGCGGCGGTATTTGTTTTTTGCTCGCGCGGTATAACTCTCCCGATCCGATTCGACCACGAGTTTCATGTGCTTGGCAAGTCAAGCGGCGGTGGTTAGGCCGCGTCGGCGGCTTTTGTTCCCGCGGCCTCGACGCGAGCGGTATTGTTGCAACGCTATGTCGTTTCGGGACGACGTATCGGCCGCTGCGTGCGGGCGCGGGCCGCAGGGTCAAGGCGATCGGCTGTTGCGGTCCAGGCGTCGAAGCGCTTTCGGCCAGTTCGGGTTTGGGCTGTCCCGGTGCAGGCGTGCGCTGCGCCCGACTTCGTTTTCGTACCAGCCGTGGTCGTGTTGGTTGGGTTCGGCTTCGTAGGCCCACCAGGTGCCGTCGGCATCCTGGGCGATCCAGTTGGCCCAGGCGGGGAGGTTGGTGGAGTCGGGCGGTGGGGGGTTGGGCATGAGTGGTTTTGGAATGCGGAAGAGGCGGTGAATGCCATGCAACAAAAAGGGCGGCACATGGCCGCCCTTCTCGTCGATCCGAACCGCGATCAGTTGACGCGCGGGTCCAGCTCGCCGCTGGCGTAGCGCTTGGTCATGGTCTCCAGATCGATGGGCTTGATCTTGGAGGCGTTGCCGGCGGTGCCGAAGGCCTCGTAGCGGGCCTTGCAGATTTCCTTCATGGCCTTGGTCGAGGCGGTCAGCCACTTGCGCGGGTCGAACTCCTTCGGGTTCTCGGCCAGGAACTTGCGGACGGCGCCGGTGGAGGCCATGCGCAGGTCGGTGTCGATGTTGACCTTGCGCACGCCGTTCTTGATGCCGACCACGATCTCTTCGACGGGCACGCCGTAGGTCTGGCCCATGTCGCCGCCGTAGTTGTTGATGATGGCGAGCCATTCCTGCGGCACCGAGGACGAGCCGTGCATCACCAGATGGGTGTCGGGGATGCGGGCGTTGATTTCCTTGATGCGCTGGATGGCCAGGATGTCGCCGGTCGGCGGACGGGTGAACTTGTAGGCGCCGTGGCTGGTGCCGATGGCGATGGCCAGCGCGTCGACGCCGGTCTCCTTGACGAACTGGGCGGCCTCTTCCGGATCGGTCAGCAGCTGCGAGTGGTCGAGCTGCTCGTCGGAGCCGTGGCCGTCCTCTTCGCCCATCATGCCGGTCTCGAGCGAGCCCAGGCAGCCCAGCTCGCCTTCGACGGACACGCCGCAGGCGTGCGACATCTCGACGACGCGGCGGGTGACGTCGACGTTGTATTCATGGCTGGCGGGGGTCTTCATGTCTTCCATCAGCGAGCCGTCCATCATCACGGAGGTGAAGCCGAGCTGGATGGAGCGGATGCACACGGCCGGGGAGGCGCCGTGGTCCTGATGGACGACGATCGGGATGTGCGGGTACTGCTCGCTGGCGGCCTGCATCAGCAGGCGCAGGAAGGGAGAGCCGGCGTATTTGCGGGCGCCGGCGGAGGCCTGCACGATCACCGGGCTGTCGGTCTCGTGGGCCGCCTGCATGATGGAGTGCATCTGCTCCATGTTGTTGACGTTGAAGGCCGGCACACCGTACTGGTGCTCGGCGGCGTGATCCAGCAATTGACGCAGGGATATCAAGGCCATGGCTCTCTCCTTGGAGATCTATATTGGAATCCGAAAATCGTTCGGTTGGCGACCGGGGGGGCCTATTCTAGGCCCGTGGCGGTCGCTGGTTCAGCTACACAATTCGTCGGGATTTGCCCGGGCGATCAGCCCTGGACGGCCCGCTCGTGTTCCCCCACCCGGAGGATCTTCATGGCGTTGGTGCCGCCCAGGACGCCGGCCAGATCGCCCTTGGTGATGATCACCAGATCGCCGTCGCGCACCGCGCCGCGGCGCATGAGTTCGTCGATCGCCTCGCGGTTCACCTCGGCGTGGTCGGTGGTGGTCACGTCGAAGCTGACCGGGTACACGCCGCGGTAAAGGGTTACCTTTCTACGGGTTTCGACATGACGCGTCAAGGCGTAGATCGGGATGCCGGAGCTGATGCGCGACATCCACAGCGGCGTCGCGCCGGACTCGGTCAGGGCCGCGATCGCCTTCACGCCCAGGTGGTTGGCGGTGTACATCGCGGCCTTGGCGATGGCCTCGTCGACGCGGTTGAAGCGCATCTGCTGGCGGCGCTCGGTGGTGCTGCCGACCCGCTGGCGCTCGGCACCCTTGCAGATGCGGTCCATGGCCTGCACGGCCTTGGCCGGGTATCTGCCGGTGGCGGTCTCGGCGGACAGCATGACCGCGTCGGTGCCGTCGATGACGGCGTTGGCCACGTCGAACACCTCGGCGCGCGTCGGGATGGGGCTCTCGACCATCGACTGCATCATCTGCGTGGCGGTGATGACCACGCGGTCGAGGGTACGCGCCACCTGGATGATGCGCTTCTGCACGGCGGGCAGCTCGGCGTCGCCGATCTCAACGCCCAGGTCGCCGCGCGCGATCATGATGACGTCGGAGGCCTGGATGATCTCTTCGAGGTTGGTGATGGACTCGGCGCGCTCGATCTTGGCGACGACGCCGCCGTGGCCGCCGGCGGCGCGCAGCAGCTCGCGCGCCTCGTGGATGTCGTCGGCGCAGCGCGGGAAGGACACGGCGATGTAGTCGGCGCGCATTTCGGCGGCGACCTTGATGTCGGCGCGGTCCTTGTCGGTCAGCGCCTTGGCGGACAGTCCGCCGCCCTGGCGGTTGATGCCCTTGTTGTTGGACAGCTCGCCGCCGACCACCACGCGGGTCTCGATCTCGGGGCCGTTGACGTCCTCGACCCACAGCACGATGGCGCCGTCGTCCAGCAGCAGGGTGTCGCCGCGGGTGACGTCCTCGGGCAGCTGCTTGTAGCTGATGCCGACCCGCTCCCTGGTGCCGGCGTCGACGGGCAGCTTGGCGTCCAGCACGAAGCGCGCGCCGTCCTCCAGGAGCACCTTGCCTTCCTGGAAGCGGTCGATGCGGATCTTCGGACCCTGCAGGTCGACGAGCACGCCGACCTGGCGGCCATGGGCGCGGGCGCGGTTGCGTACCGTCTGGGCGCGCTCGATGTGCTCCTGATGGCTGCCGTGGGAGAAGTTCAGCCGCACGACGTCGACGCCGGCCTGGATGAGCTCGTCCAGGGATTTGGCATCGTCCGTCGCCGGGCCGAGGGTCGCGATGATCTTGGTTCTACGCATCATAATTTTATGGTGAGGAGGGAGGAGTGAGGAGTGAGGAGCGAAAGCCCTTCACCTCATGCTCCTCACGCCTCACACCTCACTCCTCACTGTTTGGCGCGCTCTTCCAGGATCGCCACGGCCGGCAGGGTCTTGCCTTCCAGGAATTCCGTTCTACGCATCATGGATGCCGGGTGTCCTGTACTTAAAAATCGGGATGGCCACGAAACCCACGAAATCCACGAAAGACGAAAGGGTGAAAACCAAAAACCTTTTCGTGGGTTTCGTGGATTTCGTGGCGCATCGACCTTTCAAATCAGCCCTTCGCGCGTTCTTCCAGGATCGCCACGGCCGGCAGGGTCTTGCCTTCCAGGAATTCCAGGAAGGCGCCGCCGGCGGTGGAGATGTACGAGACCTTGTCGTAGATGTCGTATTTCTGAATCGCCGCGATGGTGTCGCCGCCGCCCGCGAGCGTGAAGGCGTCGGTCTTGGCGATGGCGTCGGCGATGGCCTTGGTGCCGGCGCCGAACTGGTCGAACTCGAACACGCCCACGGGTCCGTTCCACACCACGGTGCCGGCCTTCATGATGATGTCGACGAGTTCCTGGGCGCTCTTCGGGCCGATATCGAAGATCATGTCGTCGTCGGCCACACTGCCGGCGTCCTTCAGCACGGCCGGCTCGGCGGCGTCGAACTTCTTGCCGACCACGACGTCGACGGCGATCGGGATGTTCGCGCCGCGCTTCTTCATCTTCTCGATCAGGGCCTGCGCGGTCGGGACCAGGTCGTCCTCGCACAGCGACTTGCCGACGTTCTTGCCGGTGGCCTTGAGGAAGGTGTTGGCGATGCCGCCGCCGACGACCAGCTGGTCGACCTTCTCGGACAGGGATTCCAGCACGGTCAGCTTGGTGGACACCTTCGAACCGCCGACGATGGCGACCATCGGGCGCTTCGGGCTGAGCAATGCCTTGGTCAGCGCCTCCAGCTCCTCGGTCAGCAGGATGCCGGCCGCGGCGACCGGGGCGTACTTGGCGACACCGTGGGTGGAGGCCTCGGCGCGGTGCGCGGTGCCGAAGGCGTCCATCACGAACACGTCGCACAGCGCGGCATACTTCTTCGCGGTCTCGTCGACGTTCTTCTTCTCGCCCTTGTTGACGCGGCAGTTCTCCAGCACGACCAGCTCGCCCTCGGCGACGTCGAAGCCGCCGTCGACCCAGTCCTTGATCAGGCGCACGGTCTTGCCCAGGCGGCCGCCGATGTTGTCGGCGACGGGCTTCAGCGACACCTCTTCCGACCACTCGCCCTCGGTGGGACGCCCCAGGTGCGAGGTCACCATCACCCTGGCGCCCTGCTTCAGGCAGTGGTTGATGGTGGCCATGGACGCGGTGATGCGCGCATCGGAGGTGACCTTGCCGTCCTTCACCGGCACGTTGAGGTCGGCACGGATCAGCACACGCTTACCCTTGAGATCGAGATCGGTCAGTTTGATGACGGACATGATGGGTGGACTCCGGAATGTTCAGATGAAATGGATTTGGCAAAGCGGACCTTGCCGAATGCATCTCCCATAAGGGCCGAGGTTCTAGGGACGAGGTTCTAGGATCTTTTCCTAGCACCTCGGCCCTAGTCCCTAGCACCTGATCTTATGCGACGTGCTTGACGAAGCGCAGCATGTTGCAGGTGTAGCCGTACTCGTTGTCGTACCAGGACACGACCTTGACGAAGGTGCCGTCCAGGGCGATGCCGGCCTCGGCGTCGAAGATCGACGGCATGCTCTGACCGCGGAAGTCGGTGGAGACGACCTTCTCCTCGGTGTAGCCCAGCACGCCCTTCAGCTCACCCTCGGAGGCCTTCTTCATGGCCTTGCAGATGTCCTCGTAGGAGGCGTCCTTGTTCAGCTCGACGGTCAGGTCGACCACGGACACGTCGGAGGTCGGGACGCGGAAGGCCATGCCGGTGAGCTTCTTGTTCAGCTCGGGGATGACCTTGCCCACGGCCTTGGCGGCACCGGTGGAGGACGGGATGATGTTCTCCAGGATGCCGCGGCCGCCGCGCCAGTCCTTGGCGGACGGGCCGTCGACGGTCTTCTGCGTCGCGGTGGCGGCGTGCACGGTGCTCATCAGGCCGCGCTTGATGCCGAAGTTGTCGTGCAGCACCTTGGCGACGGGGGCCAGGCAGTTGGTGGTGCAGCTCGCTGCGGAGACGATGGCCTCGCCGGCGTACTTGGCGTGATTCACGCCGTACACGAACATCGGGGTGTCGTCCTTCGACGGCGCGGACTGCACGACCTTCTTGGCGCCGGCGGCGATGTGCTTCTCGCAGGTCTCCTTGGTCAGGAACAGGCCGGTGGACTCGATGACCAGGTCGGCGCCGATCTCGTTCCACTTCAGCTCGGCCGGATCCTTGACGGCGGTCAGACGGATCTTCTTGCCGTTGACGATCAGGTTGCTGCCCTCGACCTTGATGTCGCCGTTGAAGCGGCCATGCACGGAGTCGTACTTGAGCATATAGGCCAGGTACTCGGGATCCAGCAGGTCGTTGATGCCGACGATCTCGATGTCCTTGAACTCGGCTTCCTTCGCCACGGCGCGGAAAACCATGCGGCCGATGCGACCGAAACCATTAATGCCGACTTTGATTGCCATTTTTCTCTCTCCGTCTTCTGAAGGTAAATTGAACCCTAAAAAACCATTTCAGCCACGGAACCACACGGAAGAACACGGAAAAAGGCGCCATGTAAAAACCGGCAAGCGAACCGCATGTCCACTCTCCGCGGTTGGCTTATCGAATCTTTCCGTGTGGTTCCGTGTGATTCCGTGGCAAATACGTTTTATAGGTCGAATCATCCAGCCGGGCGCGGCCGCTTACAGCACCGACTCGACGGCCTTGACCACGTTCTCCACGGTGAAGCCGAATTCCTTGAACAGCTGGCCGGCCGGGGCGGACTCGCCGAAGCGGTTGATGCCGACGATCGCGCCGTTGCAGCCGACGTACTTGTACCAGCCGTCGGTCACGCCGGCCTCGACGGCCACGCGCCTGGTGACGGCCTTCGGCAGCACGGACTCGCGGTAGGCGGCGTCCTGGGCGTCGAAGGTGTCGGTCGAGGGCATGGAGACCACGCGGATCTTCCTGCCCTTGGCGGCCAGGGCCTCCTGCGCGCCCACGGCCAGTTCCACTTCGGAACCGGTGGCGATGAGGATCGCGTCCGGCGTGCCGTCGCAGTCGCGCAGCACGTAGCCGCCCTTGGCGATGGCGGCGAGCTGCTCGGGCGTGCGGCTCATGTGCTTGAGGTTCTGGCGCGAGAAGATCAGGCTGCTCGGGCCGGTCTTGCGCTCGATGGCGACCTTCCAGCACACGGCGGATTCGACCGCGTCGCAGGGACGCCACACCGACATGTTGGGGATCATGCGCAGGGTCGCGGTCTGCTCGATGGGCTGATGGGTCGGGCCGTCCTCGCCCAGACCGATGGAGTCGTGGGTGTAGACGAAGATGCTCGGCACCTTCATCAGCGCGGCCATGCGCAGGGCGTTGCGCGCGTACTCGGAGAACATCAGGAAGGTCGCGCCGTAGGGGATGAAGCCGCCGTGCAGGGCGATGCCGTTCATGATCG
Source organism: Gammaproteobacteria bacterium (assembly GCA_032907525.1). GTDB lineage: Bacteria > Pseudomonadota > Gammaproteobacteria > Thiohalobacterales > Thiohalobacteraceae > JAHJQQ01. Next base: position 5,270 of record JAJJPM010000142.1, on the reverse strand, counting down.
CCGACATGCCGAACTCGCGCACGCCGTAGTAGAGGTAGTTGCCGTCGGACACGGTGTTGCTGACGCCCTTGCAGCCCGACCACAGGGTCAGGTTGGAGCCGGCCAGGTCGGCGGAGCCGCCGAGGAACTCCGGCAGCAGCGGGCCGTAGCCGTTGAGCGCGTTCTGCGACGCCTTGCGGGTGGCGATGGTCTCGCCCTTGGCGTCGACGGCCTTCACGAACTCGGCGGACTTCGCGGCCCAGTCGGACGGCAGCTGGCCCTTCATGCGGCGCTCGAATTCCGCGGCCAGCTCCGGATATTCCTTCTTGTAGGCGGCGAACTTGTCGGCCCAGTGCTTCTCGGCCTCGGCGCCCTTCTTCTTGGCGTCCCAGCCGGCGTAGATGTCCTGCGGGATCACGAACGGCTCGTGGTTCCAGCCGAGATTCTCGCGGGTGGCCTTGATCTCGTCCTCGCCCAGCGGGGCGCCGTGGCAGTCGTGGCTGCCGCACAGGTTCGGCGCGCCGTAGCCGATCACGGTCTTGCAGCAGATCATGCTGGGCTTGTCGTTGACGGAACGGGCCTCCTGGATCGCCTTCTTGATGGCGTCCGGGTTGTGGCCGTCGACGTCGCGCACCACGTGCCAGCCGTAGGCCTCGAAGCGCTTGGGCGTGTCGTCGGTGAACCAGCCTTCGACGTGGCCGTCGATGGAGATGCCGTTGTCGTCGTAGAAGCAGATCAGCTTGCCCAGGCCCAGCGTGCCGGCCAGCGAGCAGGCCTCGTGCGAGATGCCTTCCATGAGGCAGCCGTCGCCCAGGAACACGTAGGTGTAGTGATCGACGATGTGGTGGCCGTCGCGGTTGAACTGGCCGGCCAGCACCTTCTCGGCGATCGCCATGCCGACGGCATTGGTGATGCCCTGGCCCAGCGGACCGGTGGTGGTCTCGACGCCGGGGGCATAGCCGTATTCGGGGTGGCCGGGGGTCTTGGAGTGGAGCTGACGGAAGTTCTTGAGCTCTTCCATCGGGAGGTCGTAGCCGGTCAGATGCAGGAGGGAGTAGATCAGCATCGAGCCGTGGCCGTTGGAGAGGACGAAGCGGTCGCGGTCATACCATTTGGGATTCTGCGGATTGTGCTTGAGGAAATCGTTCCACAGCACCTCGGCGATATCCGCCATGCCCATCGGGGCACCGGGATGGCCCGACTTGGCCTTCTGGACGGCGTCCATGCTCAGCGCACGGATGGCGTTGGCTAGTTCTTTGCGCGACGGCATTGGTGTCTCCTGTTAAACAATGAATTCGGTAGACCGGTGCATGACTCGCGGGTCAGACATCGGGGAGCGGCCATCGACCGCATACGGCATGCATCTCCCCCGCCTGGATGCGGTCCAGGATCATGCCGCCAATCAGTGAATTCCACCGGCCCCTGGGCTGAAGCGCTGGGACCCGTGCTCAATGAGCAATAAACGTCGGTATATTCTGCAAAGTTCAGGGACGCGTGCGCCCCGATCGACTCGCCCCTCGGCTCACCCAGGACGCCCGGGACGGGAAGAGCGCGGTATTTTCCCTTAGTTGCCGGCGAGGAGCAATAGCGCTTCCCGGATCGGGGTCGGCGGCGCCGGCGGCATGCGTCAAGATACGGGCGCGGCGCCGCGCGTCATGCGCGCATCTTATCGGGGCATATTATTTTGTTATCCAGAAAACCCTTTCGGCCACGGAAGCACACGGAATAACGCGGAAGGCGAGAATGCGGCGGGTTTTACATTTCCGTGTGCTTCCGTGTGCTTCCGTGGCAAATGGGTTCTGGGTTGGTTGTAGGTTCTCGGACTACTTGCCGCCTGGCCGGTCCGGCGGGAACGGCAGGATGCGGCCGGCCTCGTCCTCGGGCCGCGCCGCCGTATCGCGCCGCTCCATCTGCTCGACCGCCTTGAGGAATTCGCCCTGCAGCCGCGGCAGCACCTCGAAGGCCTTCTTCATATAGATGTGCAGCTCGTAGGGCACCGGCTGGTCGAGGGCGGTACGCACCTGCGGGCGGAAGGACCGCCATGCGAGCTCGACCAGGTGCTTGGCCTCGCGGTCGACGAAGATGATCTCTTCGGCATCGATCACGGCCAGGTACTGGAGGCTGCGGATCGGCACGAACACGCAGCCGAAGTCGCTGCGGACCAGGAGATGGTGCGCGCGGTTGTAGATCTCGGCGGGCAGGCGCTTGTGCTGCACCTCGATCGGGTTTTCGCGATAGAAGGTCTCGTAGCCCGCCATGCCGCCCGTCTCTTCAGGCCACCTTCCATTTGATCGAACAGCCCATGCTGGGGATCTGCTCCACCGGCCCCTTGCCGGTGCGGGCGATCTCCACCATCGCCTCGAACAGATCGCGGCGGGCGTCGGGCGGCGCCGCATCCTTGCGGCTGGCATCGAGCCGGCCGCGGTACTGCAGCTCCAGCGCGGCGTTGTAGCCGAAGAAATCCGGCGTGCAGACCGCGCCGTAGGCCTGCGCCACGGCCTGGGTCTCATCCAGCAGATAGGGGAAGGGGAAATCCCTCTCGCGGGCGATTTTCTGCATGTTTTCAAACGAATCCTCCGGATAGTCGGTCGGATCGTTGGACATGATGGCGACACTGTTGATGCCGTGGCCGCGCAACTCGCGGGTGTCGCGGATCAGCCGGTCGAGCACCGCCTTCACGTAGGGGCAGTGATTGCAGATGAACATCACCAGCAGGCCCTTCTCGCCGCGGCAGTCGTCCAGCGTCCAGACCTTGCCGTCGACGCCGGGGAGGGCGAAATCGATGGCCGGCCGGCCGAAATCGCAGACAGGGGTTTGCAGACTCACCATTGAAGCCACTCCTCACGCGGTTTTTTCGTGGTCGCCGTGTTTCGTGAGGCCCTAGTATAAATCGGAATGGCGGCGGCGACCCCACCTCTCGCACTGGCGGCCCGATGCCAGTAAACTACCCGGTCGTTGCAACCGCCACCATTCATCGGGGAATTCACGCGCATGAGTCAAGACTACCTGTTCACTTCGGAATCCGTGTCCGAAGGCCACCCGGACAAGATGGCCGACCAGATCTCCGACGCCATACTGGACGCCATCATCGACCAGGACCCCCATGCGCGCGTGGCTTGCGAGACCCTGACCAAGACCGGCATGGTCATCCTCGCCGGCGAGATCACCACCCAGGCCAAGGGCATCGAGTACGAAAGACTCGTGCGCGACGTGGTCAACGACATCGGCTACACCAGTTCCGACATCGGCTTCGACGGTGGCACCTGCGCCGTGCTCAACGCGCTGGGCCAGCAATCCCCTGACATCAACCAGGGCGTGGACCGCGGCGACCGCGAGAACCAGGGCGCCGGCGACCAGGGCCTGATGTTCGGCTATGCCACCAACGAGACCGACGTGCTGATGCCGGCGCCGATCAACTACGCGCACCGGCTGGTGCGCCGCCAGGCCGAGGTGCGCAAGAACGGCGAGCTGCCGTGGCTTCGCCCGGACGCCAAATCCCAGGTGACCTTCCGCTACGAGCACGGCAAGCCGGTGGCCTGCGACGCCGTGGTGCTGTCCACCCAGCACGCGCCGGACATCGCCGACAAGGACCTGCACGACGCGGTCATGGACATGATCATCAAGCCGATCCTGCCGGCCGAGTGGCTGCACAAGGACACCCGCATCCACATCAATCCGACCGGCAAGTTCGTCATCGGCGGCCCGATGGGCGACTGCGGCCTGACCGGGCGCAAGATCATCGTCGACACCTACGGCGGCATGGCCCGCCACGGCGGCGGCGCATTCTCCGGCAAGGACCCGTCCAAGGTCGACCGCTCAGCGGCCTATGCCGGCCGTTATGTCGCGAAGAACATCGTCGCCGCCGGCCTGGCCGAGCGCTGCGAGATCCAGGTGTCGTATGCGATCGGCGTCGCCGAGCCGACCTCGATCACCATCGAGACCTTCGGCACCAACAAGGTCGACAACGCGGTGATCATCAAGCTGGTGCGCGAGCATTTCGATCTGCGCCCCTGGGGCATCATCACCATGCTCGACCTGCTGCGGCCGATCTACCGCCAGACCGCGAGCTACGGCCACTTCGGCCGCGAGGACATCGACCTGCCGTGGGAGCGCACCGACAAGGCCGCGATCCTGCGCGAGGGCGCGGGGCTTTAAGCCACTTTAACCGCAAAGGACGCAAAGGCGCGCAAAGGAAAACCTATATAGCCACGAAACCCACGAAAAGGACTTGTGTTTACACGCATTAGCGTTCGTGGGTTTCGTGGATTTTGTGGCCATCGTGTTTTCGATGTTCTTTGCGCGCCTTTGCGTCCTTCGCGGTAGAAATTTGATTCACCAAACCACCCTCTCTCCGAGGAGCGTTGCAACAGGGTCTTCCCTGCCAGGCTCGGAGCAGAGGCCATCAACAACGGCGCTCGTTCTGTAAAGGAGTCGTTTACATGAACGCAGTTACCGATCCGAACTTCACCGACTACAAGGTCGCCGACATCACCCAGGCCGCCTGGGGCCGCAAGGAGATCGCCATCGCCGAGACGGAAATGCCCGGCCTGATGGCGCTGCGCGAGGAATTCGCGGCGCAGCAGCCGCTGAAGGGCGCGCGCATCTCCGGCTCGCTGCACATGACCATCCAGACCGCGGTGCTGATCGAGACGCTGCAGGCGCTCGGCGCCGAGGTGCGCTGGGCCTCGTGCAACATCTTCTCCACCCAGGACCACGCCGCCGCCGCGATCGCCGCCGAGGGCATCCCGGTCTATGCCTGGAAGGGCGAGACCCTGGAGGAATACTGGTGGTGCACCGAGCAGGCGCTGACCTGGCCGGATGGCAAGGGTCCGAACATGATCCTCGACGATGGCGGCGACGCGACCATGCTGATCCACAAGGGCACCGAATTCGAGAAGGCCGGCAAGGTGCCGGAAGCCAATCCGGGCGCCAACGAAGAGTGGAAAGTCTTCCTCAACCTCCTCAAGAAGAGCCTCGCCGCCAACCCGAAGAAGTGGACCGAAATCGGCAAGGGCATCAAGGGCGTCACCGAAGAGACCACCACCGGTGTGCACCGCCTGTATCAGATGCAGGAGCGCGGTGAGCTGTTGTGGCCGGCGATGAACGTCAACGACTCGGTGACCAAGTCGAAGTTCGACAACCTCTACGGCTGCCGCGAGTCGCTGGTCGACGGCATCAAGCGCGCGACCGACGTGATGATCGCCGGCAAGATCGCCGTCGTCGCCGGCTACGGCGATGTCGGCAAGGGCTGCGCCCACGCCGCGCGCGGCCTCGGCGCCCGCGTCCTGATC
>JAJJPM010000141.1:0-41516 GCA_032907525.1 Gammaproteobacteria bacterium | reverse complement strand
CCCCGGCGTGTTCTTTTCCACCCAGCGCTCGCCGCCGGCATCCAGCCGCTCCTTCTTCCAGAACGGCGCGCGCGATTTCAGCTCCTCCATCAGCCAGCGGCTGGCCTCGAACGCGTCCTTGCGGTGCGCTGACCACACCGCCACGAGTACGATGGGTTCGTTGGGCGCGAGTTCGCCGACGCGATGCAGGATCAGGCTGTCGAGCAGCCGCCAGCGCTCGGCCGCGCCGCGGCTGATCTGCTCCAGGTACTTCTCGGTCATGCCGGGATAATGTTCGAGCGTCATGCCCCGCACGGTGTCGCCGGCATGGAAGTCGCGCATCGTGCCGACGAACACGGCGGTGGCGCCGTACCGGCCGGCATCCAGGCGCTCCGCCTGGTAGTCCTGCAGGCGCCGCCATGGATCGAAGGGCTCGGACAGGACCTCGACGAACATGCTCAGCCCCCCGTCACCGGCGGAAAGAACGCCACCTCGTCCCCGTCGCGCACGGACGCATCGAAATCCGCATAGTCCATGTTGATGGCGGCCAGCGTATTGGCGGGCGGCGCAATGTCTCCGAGCGCGAGGCGCCAGACATCGGCGACGGTCGCGTCTGCAGCGACAGAGACCGCCTGATCGGCGGCGCCGAGGCGCTCCCGCAGGCTGGCGAAGAAACGTACCTGTACAGTCATGGGCGATGAATTGCAGCGATGAAATACGGCCACTATGATGGGCGTCTCACGGATCCATGTTCATGCCGGAAGTCTACCACGACACCGGCCACGCAACCCCTGAAATCCCCGTAATTCATGGCAGAACTGACACATTTCAACACCGCTGGCGCGGCCCATATGGTCGATGTCGGCGACAAGGCCGAAACCGCGCGCGCCGCCGTCGCCGAGGGCTGGATCCGCATGCGTCCCGAGACGCTGGCGCGGGTGAGGGAGGGCGATCACCGCAAGGGCGACGTGCTGGGCATCGCACGCGTCGCCGGCATCATGGCGGCAAAGAAGACCGCCGACCTCATCCCGCTGTGCCATCCGCTGGCGCTCACCCGCGTCGATATCGAGCTCGTCACCGAGGACGAACCACCCGGCATCCGCTGCCGCGCGACCGTGGAGACCCACGGCCGCACCGGCGTGGAGATGGAGGCCCTGACCGCGGTGCAGATCACCCTGCTGACCATCTACGACATGTGCAAGGCCGTCGACCGCGGCATGGTGATGCAGGACATCCGACTGCTCGAAAAGGTCGGCGGCAAGTCCGGACACTGGCGGCGCGATGCCGGCGCGGATGACGGAACCTAGAAAACGGGTTTGTCCGTACCCGCCGGCGCCGCGCTAGCCCTGCAGGATGCGCAGCACCGCGTTGATCTCCTGCTGCGACTGCTCGAGCAGCTCCAGACTGCCGCCCGGGCCGAGCCGGCTGATATTGAATTTCCGGAACGATCTCAGCTCGGGCAGCGGCGGCCCCGCGTGACCGTCCTGCAGGCCGAACCGGCTATGGACATGAGCTACCTGAACGATGTCGCCGTAGTCCACCCGGGGTCCGCTGTCGCGCCCCCAGTCCTCCACCTGACCGGGCACCGCGGCCAGATCCGGGTCGAACTGCCAGGTCTTCAACACAAAGACCCCCAACGGCGCCGCCAGGCGCATCACCAGCGTATCCAGGCGTTCGGCGGAATCGGGCAGTGACATGGACTCGACGTACTGCAGCAGGGGCAGCACGCCGATGTCGTGCACCAGACCGGCCAGCAGGGCGCGGTCCGGGTCCACGCCGGGCGTGAGGCGCGCCAGCACGCCGCTGATGGCAGCCACCCGGCAGCTGTGTCGCCAGGTCTGCTGGAGGCGCTCACGAACGGCGGCAGTGCGCGCCTGGAACATGTGGCCGAGAGTCAGGCTGACGATGAGGTTGCGGGTGGTCGCCAGGCCCAGTCGGGTGATGGCGCTGTGGCAATTGTCGAACTTGCGTGCCCCGCGATACAGGGGGCCGTTGGCGATCTGTATCAGGCGCGCCGCCAGCGCCGGATCGAACTGCACCACCCGGGCGATATCGGCGGCGGAGCGGCGCGGATCGTTCACCGCCGCCCGGACCTTGGCGGTGACGTCCGGCAGGCTCGGCAGCCGCAGCCGCCCCGATTTGGCGTCGCCGATGATGCGCTGCAGCAGGGCGAGGTCGGCATCCGTCGCTGCGCTGGGCTGCTGGTTCATGGGCCGGATCCGGGATATGCGGCAAGGGATTCGCCGGGTGGTCCGGCAAAGATCAAGAGTCGGCCGTCGGGAACGGGACTTGACCGCTTTCCTCGCATTCCCACAGGTTGCCATGCCGGCGGACGTCCGGTAAAAAGCCCACTCCAGCGGCCGTCCGGCCGCACCACCCCGGCAGACGGCGGACACCCCATGAGCGACCAGACCAAGACCTTGCAGGACAACCCCATCCTGGCCATGGACGAAGGCCAATCGCGAGCCGAACTGGAGCAGCTGCTGGACGAGCATCGCCAGCACTTGGAGGCGCTGCCGGAAAAGGCCGCGTCGGTCGAGCGGATCCGCGTCGAACTCGACATCGCCGAGACGCTGCTGGGACTGAACCGCGCGCAGGAAGCCTGGGATCAGGCCCGCACGACCTTCGACCGCTGCCTGGCGGTCGAGTCCTGGCAGGAGGCCGCGGAGGCCTGCGATATCCTCTTCCGCACCGAGCTGGACGGCAGCATCGCGGCGCTGGCCAACGGCGTATGGCTGGCCGTGACCTACCCCATCAAGCCGCAGACCACGGTGGCGCTGCTGCACCACATCGTCGACGAGACCCCGGACAAGTCGGATGGCGGCGCCGTCGCCGCCATGGCGGCTCACTACGTCGCCGACCTGCGTACCGAAGGCAAGGACCACGACAGCCTCACCTTCCTCACCAGCCAGGTGCTGGCCCGCGTCGCCAAACGGCACCGCGGCATCGAAGGCGAGGAGATGATCAACACCTGGATCGGAGTGCTGCAGCTCAACGATCCGGGCGAGCTGCTGCCCCGGCTCGGCAAGATGCTGGAGGTGATGGCGGATGGCGACTGGTGGTACGACCGCGATGCCCTGCGCGCACGCCTGCCCGTGAATTGACCCCCCAAAACCGTATTTGCCACGGAAGCACACGGAAAAACACGGACAGGGTCATAGGCCTCGCACCACCGCCCGTCTCACCTGCCGCAGGTTGAGATAGGGCTTCGCGACGCGGTTTCATGTCAGGCACTGCCGATCAATTCCTCGCCAACGCGAAGTCGCCTTGACCGCAATGGGCGCATAGGTGTCTCACACAAGTAATCCAATGAGTTGTCTTTGCGGCTTGGTGTCTTCGCGCCGGATGTTCAATTCATCAGGAGTTCCTTCGGTGTCTTCCGTGTGCTTCCGTGGCAAATACGGTTTTGGGGTTGAAAGGCGGTACGGGCAGGGCTTCCAATCCCCCTAGCCGGCCGCTCCGCCTGCCTGGCGCAGCCCCTCGATCACCGAACTCACCGCCCGCTCGAACAGCGGCGCATCGTCCAGCAGGCGCGCGCTGCCGCGACGCAGATCCGCGGCCAGGCCCTGCAGCGTCTTGTCGCAGGCCTTCAATCCCTGGCGGTTGGTGAAGAGATAGATGCCGGTGACCGGACTGACCCAGGTCAGCTTGGCGCGCAGCGTGGCGCCGTCTTCCTGCTGGAACTCGACCCAGCTGCCCAGTTTCAGATCGCGGGCCTGGGCGACGAATTCATCGTCCACGGGCTCCTCCGGGACGTCGTCTTCGACCAGGGCGATGTCCTCGGCCGCCAGGTCCCCCGACTGAACCAGTCTGCGAATCGTCGCCGTCGTGACGCGCGTATCCTCCACGACCGGCTCGGCACCCAATTCGGCCAGCGGGTCATCGATCGACGCCGGGACCGCGGGTGCGTCGTTCGCTGCACCGGTGCCGCGCGGCACCGCGTTGACGACACCGGCATGGTAGGGCGCGAGCTGTTCCAGGAATGACTGGAAATCGTCCTCACGCATGGAGATGAGCTTCATACCCTCCCGCAGCACCCGCAGCAGGCTGGGGAGCAGCCTGACCAGGCGATCGCGTTCCTCGATCGTCGCCTTGGGCTGCAGGCTCCACGCCAGGTTGTCCATGGCCGTGAGGCTGCGCTTCCAGGCGATGCTGTCCTCGCCCTCCTTCACGAAGGTCACCAGCAGCAGGCTCTGCCAATAGGTGGCCAGGAACTGGCGGACGAACTTCGGCAGCGAAGCCTTGTTCCGGCGCTCGACCTCCACCCGTACGCGCTGCTTGGCGAGCCGGAGGCGCTCCGCACCCTGGATGAGCTTGGCCGAATGCGCCTGCTGATGCTCCGCCTTCCGCTCCTCCACGGCCAGATAGTCCTGAAACTCCTTCAGCAATGCCTCGAACAACCCCAGGTCACGGTCGAAATTCTCCAGCACCCGCCGCACGATGGATTCCATCTTGTCGTAGAGGCGCCGATCGTCGCCGTCCTCGTTCCAGCCCACCGCCGCGTGGGCCAGCGCGTTCAGAAGACGCCGCGCCGGATGGGAGCGTTTCGAGAAGAATTCGCGGTCCAGCATGCCGACCTTGAGCATGGGGATCTGCAGGCGTCCAAGCAACGCCTTGATGCTTGGCGGGATATTGGGATCGTCGAAGATATAATCGAACAGCATGGCGATCACGTCGATCACCATGCCCTCGACTTCGCCCACCTTGTCGGCGAGTGCCGTCTCCTTGATCTCGCGAATGACGTTCACTGTGCCGGATGTCAGCGCCGCGGGATCGATAGCACCGCCGGCACCCTCGATCCGGCTCAGCCGACCCTGCTGCAGATCGGTCAGCGCACCGACCAGGCTGCCGATCACCGCGGCGTTCATCACTGCGCCGCCAGAGACGCCGCGCAACATGAGCTTCTGCAATGTCGCGTACAGATCCTCGTTGTTCGCCTCCGTGTCGTCGTCGGCAGCCTGCTTCTGTCCGGTCCTCGCGCCCGGCGTGCGCTTGATTTCATGGCGCAGCTCGGGAAGCACGCCCTTTTCGATCAGGAAGCGGTTGATCTCGGCATAGAGGTCTTCGATCTCCTCACCGAGGACATGGCGATCGAAGAGCTTGAGGATGATCAGTTTTACCTTGACCCCCGAGCTGACCTCGCCGACCGCCTCCAGAAAGGCGTTGCAGATGACTTCGGGGCCGATGGGATTCTTGGCACGTGCCAGCTCGGGATCGTTCAGCAGCAGCCCCATGCGGCGATTGAGATGATGAAGGCCCTGCTTGCAGTCCACCTCGATCTTGCTGACCATGTTCTTGACGGCCAGCGATTCCTCCAGCCCGGCCTCGTCGACAAGGCACATCTGCTCGGCGAGAAGGGTCCCGGCGGACGATTCGTTTTCCTTGCGGAGTTCGCGGTTGAAGCCCTCCACGAGCTGCGCCTTGAAACCGATTTCGATGCTGGCGCGCTTCATCCGCACCTCGCGCATGGCGTCGAAATAGAAGCTGCTGTCGGCGCGGTTCTCCGCCTTCTCGGACCATTCGAACAGGGTGTCGTCCACCTTGCCCATCATGCGCACCAGGGCGGCGCTCAGGCGGCGGATGGTGACCTCGCGGCATTCACGGAGCAGGCCGACGGCTTCCTGGCTGCTGATGCCCTTGTGCGCCAGCTCGAATTCATTCATGCGGATCACAGTCATGGAATGCGCCTCGACAACGACGTGAGCGGGGTAGCGATCTTGGCGGAACGCCCCCCCGGATCTTTACCGGTACCAGACTAGTAACACAGGGTTTTTGTCGTATTTGTGAGACGTGACGCAATTCTGACGCAGAGGCCCCGCCGGGATTCAACCCTGACGCCCCGCCGCCGCTAGCCTGCATACATCAGACCCTGACCGTCGAAGGCGCATCATGATCCAGACCCAGTCCCATGCGACGCGCGAGCTGGCCGGCGATCTGGCCGCCAGCCTGCTCGAAGACGTCGCCTGTCTCGTATCGCCACCGGATGTGTGCGTGAAGGTTTTTGACCTGGTGGAGTCCAACGAGGCCTCCGCCCAGGAGATCGGGAGTGTCATCAGCAACGACCCCAGCCTGACCGCGCGTCTGCTGCGGCTGGTCAACAGCGCCTATTTCAATTTTTCGCGGCGCATCGATACGGTGTCGAGGGCCATCACCATCGTCGGCATCCGCGAACTCTACAGTCTCGTGATCGCGGTATCGGCCATCAAGTCGTTTTCCAACCTGCCCAACAATCTGGTGAACATCGACACCTTCTGGCGCCACGGCATCTACACCGGCCTGCTCGCGCGGGCGCTCGCCAAACGCTGCCGCGTACTGCACCCGGAACGCATGTTCGTCGCCGGCCTGCTGCACGACATCGGCAGCCTCGTTCTCTACAGCCGCATGCCGGAAACCTGCGCCGATCTGCTGCTGGTCTGCGACGGCGACGAGGGCATACTGCATCAGGCGGAACTGGCGGAACTGGGCTTCAGCCATGCCGACCTGGGTGGCGCGCTGCTCGGCACCTGGATGCTGCCCGAAACGCTGCAGGAAGCGGTCGGCTATCACCACATGCCGTCCTATGCGATGCAGGCGGAGCTGGAAGCCTCCATCGTCCATCTGGCCGAGAATCTCGCCAACCGTTCGCAGCTGGGCGCATTCTGCGAGGCGCCCAATACCGAGGCGAGCGCCGATGCCTCCGCCTGGACCGCAATCGGGGTCGACGAGGCCACCTTCGACTATGATGCCGTGATAGGCGAGGCCGGCCTGCAGTTCACGGAGACCGCCGGTCTGCTGCTGGCACGCGCCTGACGGAGCACCGCGGATCCATCCGAAAGGCCGGGAACGTCATGACCAGCATCCATTTCCGCCCGGACGACGGCGGCCTGCAGGCCCTGAAGAAGGACAATGCGGCAGATCAGCCGACCCGGGCCGTCAGCGCACCCGCCGCGACAGCGAGCACCCATTCGGTCACCGAACAACCCCCGTCGGCCCAGCCCGGCGCCCTGCATCCGCCGGTCTATCAGGGCGTGGAACGGCGCAAGGGAGAGCGTCGCAGGGAACAGCAGCGCATCCTGCTGGATACCCGCAGCAAGCGTGAGCGAAGACGCCAGCCCCAGGATCAGCACCAGGATCAGCCCGACGGCGGCGATGCGCCGAAGGTCGGTGTCGATCTGTATACGTGAAGAGAGGGGCTAGGGACTAGGGACTAGGGACTAGAAAAAATCACCCCCACGTAATCTCATCATTCCTAGTCCCTAGTCCCTAGCCCCTAGTCCCTAGCCCCTAGCCCCTAGAAGCGCAGCTGCGCGACCTTCTCGCCAATGTAGCGTTCGATGAACACCAGCGCCTGGCGATCCAGCCCGGTGAATTCGACGCCGTGATGATAGACGCGCTTGCCGCCCACTGTCGTGCTCTGCTCCTCGCGCACATAACGGACCTGGCAGGGCAACGCAATGCGCCCTTCGTTTTCCACCTGCGGAATCTCGATCGAGAAGCGTTCGCCGACCTCGCCCAGGCGGCTGCCGGCCACCAGACGGGCGCCAGTCATGCTGATGTCCGCCAGCGCCACCGACAGCTTCCTCCCGGCCTCCTCCATCACCAGCATCATCACCATATCGTTGACCTGGACGCGCTGGCTGCGACGCGCGCCGCCGGTCTGAACACCTTCCGGATAGGCCAGATGCAGGTAGGAGAAAGGCTGGCTGGCGATGCACAACACCCGCGTATCGAACGCGTACAGGCGGTCGCCCGCCTGGAACCTCACGACGCACGGTTCCCCGGCCGCCGGAGATGCCGCATCCGGCGGCAGGCTCACCAGCAGGCTGCGGCCCGCGAGGTAGCCGATGAGCGTGACCGGGGCGACCTCGCCGTCACGGTCGGGCAACTCCAGCTGGAGGGTGGAACCGACCACGAGGTTGAGTGCTGTTTTTTCCATGTTATGGTGACCCGGATCGACCGCGGCAATGCCGCCGCGTGACTCATTATGCCTAGAAGCTGTCTCAAAATGCATCTCGGCCACCCATGCGGCGTTGAGAGGCCCGCCTGGACGCCCGATCTGCAATTTTTTCGAGACAGGTTCCAGGGCGGCGCAGTCCGCCGGGCCCGTATCAGGTGAACTCAAGCCGCACCGACCAGTCTCCGGCCGCGCTGTCGGCATGCACGGCAGACAGATCCGGCCAGCACTGCGAGAGACAGATAAGCAGCGTCCGTGCAAATTCGACCTGCCCCCTGTCCAGCGCCGCAAGCAATTCCCCGAGCAGGAACTGCCCCCGCTGACGGGCGTCGGGAGTTGCGATATGCCGCCCGTCGAGCTCGATGCCAGCCGCCATATCGGCCTCCATCCGCGCAAGCAGGGCGCGCACCTGCCCGGGCACGCCCCCTGTGCGCTCCATGCGCAGCCGTTCCCGCCCGTCGACATAGACCACCACCATCGCGCACCCCCGTTCTCCCGCGACAGTGTCGCGGGCCAAGTCCCGATCCGCCCCTCCCGGCCGCTCAACCGGCAATGAACATGGCGTACAGCGACAGGAGTATCTCGACCAGGATCAGGATGACGATATACCACTCCACGCGCAGCGAGCGCTTGGCCTGAAGCAGACCCAGCACCGTCTCGGCGGTGCGCGAGATCAGCTCGAGCTTGAGATCCAGGGCGCGATGCCGCTCCACCAGCTCATATTCGTCCACCAGCCGGGCGTACAGGCGCTCCAGTTCGGGATGGTCCCAGAGCAGGTCGGGCTTCTCCGTTACACCGGCGCGGCCGACCATCTTGTGCTCGACCATGAGCACATCGCCGATCTGGCGTAGCAACTCCCGCGCCCGGAAACCGACGCGGCCACCGCCCTGGAGACCGGTGGCCAGAGGCTCGATGGTGTCGAAGACCTCGGTCACCTGCCGTTCGTACTGCGCCAGGATCACGCTCTTGGCCAGCACGTCCGCCACCAGTTGCAGCCGCGGCGCGCTCGTGTCGGCCAGACTGAGTGCACCCGGCACATCCACGCGCTGCTCGCTCTCCACGCCGATATCGAGCTCGGCCTCCTCCGATTCGGGGAGCGCGAATGCCCCGCCGATCAGCGGCTGCAACTGGGTCAGAAAGGCGACCTCTTCCATCGGCTGCAGTTCGAACAGCACGACGGCCCCATAACGGAACAGCACCGCGCAGCCTTCCGCCCCCGCCCGCACCAGCAACGGCCCTTCCGCAAGGCGTGCCGCACCCTGAAAGGCGCGCACGTCGATGCGCTCGCCGACGAACAGGGCGCGGGCATGCAGACGGGATTTTCCGGGGAACAGGGGTTCGCTCATGGCAGCAGCATGATGCGACAAATCACCCCCGCTGAACAGCCGCCGGCTTCATCGTCCGGCAATGCACCGGTATAGTAGGCCATCGCCCCCGCCGCCGGCGGGCCTGTCGCGGAGAACCCCAGTGAAATTGAGTGCCGAACAGTTCAGGACCTGGCAGAACAAGCGCATCACCCTGCTCGGCATGTCGGGCGTCGGCAAGACCCGGCTTTCCAACATGCTGCGCAAGCGCGACTGGTTCCATTACTCGGGTGACTATCGCATCGGCACCCGCTATCTCGATGAACCCATCCTGGACAATCTCAAGTGCAAGGTGATGGAGATACCCTTCCTGCGCGATCTGCTGCGCTCCGATTCCATCCGCATCATCCACAACATCACTGTCGATAATCTGCAGCCGGTGGCCAGCTTCCTCGGCAAGCTGGGCAACCCGGAGCTGGGCGGACTCGGGCTGAAGGAGTTCAAGCACCGCCAGGCGCTGCATCACAGCGCCGAGATCGCCGCCATGCGCGACGTGCCGGAGTTCATCAGCAAGGCGCAGCAGATCTACGGCTACCGGCACTTCGTCAACGATGCCGGAGGCAGCGTCTGCGAACTCGATGATCCGGCCACCATCGAGATCCTGGCGGAGCACACCCTCATCCTTTACCTCAAGGCCACCGAGGTCGACGAGCAGGAACTCATCCGCCGGGCCGAGGCCGACCCCAAGCCGCTCTACTACCGGGAGGCCTTTCTGGACGAACAGTTGGGCATCTATATGCAGGAGCGCAAGCTGCCCTATGTGGCGATGATCGACCCCGACGACTTCGTCCGCTGGATGTTCCCGCGACTGTTCTACGCGAGAATCCCGCGTTACGAGGCGATCGCGGACCGGTACGGCTACACCCTGACGACAACGGAACTCGCGGAGGTCAACGACGAGGCGGATTTCCTGCACCTCGTCGAAACCGTGCTGGAACGACAGAGATGAACCGCCACGCGCGGCCCTGCCAGAATAAAAAGCGGGGCCTGGCGGCCCCGAAAGGGAGGAGTGGTACCTACAGCAACTGAGAAGTCACCATTCGCAGGGGCCGCTGCTGCGATCGGGACAGACGGTTTCCGCATCCGACATCGCCCCGTCGAGTTCGGCCTCTCCGAAATCGGCGTCGTTCAGATTCGCACCCTGCAGTCGTGCATCCTGCAGATCGGCGAAGAAGAACCGCGAATCGTAGAGATCCGCCTCGGTCAGGTCGGCACCCACGAGACTCGCGCCGTCCAGATTGACATTGTCCACGCGCGCCTGTGCGAGAACCGCACCGTCCAGATTCGCACGCTCCATCCGCGCCATGGTCAGGAAGGCCCCCTGGAGATTCGCATGCGTGAGAACGGCGTCGGTCATGTCGGCACCGCCGAGAATCGCGCCAGCGAGGTTCGCGCGACTCAGATCGGCGCCGCGGAGATGAGCCCCGGTGACCGCCGCCCCCTGCAGATTCGCCCCCCGCAGAGTGGCGCCCTCCAGATTCGCCCCCATGAGATTGGCCCCCGAGAGATCCATCTCATCGAGATTGCAGCCGGGACAGGCATTGGTGGCGAGCAGTCTTTCCGCCGCCGGCCGGCCGGCATCAGCGGCCGCCACGCCGGCATGCATCAGCGCGAGAGCGAACGCCAGCGCCGCGCGCTCAGTGGCCCGCATGCGAATGCCCGGCGTCCCCGTCGACCGCAGCCGCCGGCTTGGCGATCTCCGCGAAGCGCAGCTGCAGCGGCGGCTGACCGCTCATGCTGAGCGTGAGCACGGCTCGTGGCGATTCCGTGGCGGCGATGCGCGCATCGCTGCCGCGCAATTCGTTCTCGCCCTTCGGTTCGAGTTCGACGATGATGCGCTCGCCGTCCTGCAGCAGCATGAGCTGACCGCGCGCGCCGGCCGTCGATTGCGGAGCATTGCCGTGATCCATCACCCACACGGTGACGGCGCCTTCGTCGACGACCAGTTCGAGATGATAGGCGCCGGACATGCGCAGCATGCCTCCATGCACACCGCCCATGGCATCGAGATGCTCGTCGGTGTGGGCCTGAGCCGTGAACGGCGCCATCAGCAGGCCGGAGAACAGGAAGAGCACCAACGCGAGAAGACTGCGGGATTCAAGCATAAGCAAGCTCCAGGAATAAGGGTCGCGGCCCGGCACCGCCGGGCCGCGACAAGGGGCATTACACCGAGGTGCTGCGGGAGGACTTGAGACCCTCCCAGCTTTCCGGCACCACCACGTGGTCGTGCATGCCGCCCGGGTTGGGCAGGCGCGCGACGATCTCGTTGGAATCGGCGTGGATCACCACCAGGCCCGACTGGCCCGCCTGATGGCCGCTGTACACCGTGGTGATGTACTGGCCGTCGACGGTGCAGTCGCAGGTATGCGGATCCGGGCCGGTATCCCACTTCGCCACCACCTTCCAGGTCTTGGGATCGACTTTGCAGATGAAGCCGTTGTGCGGCTTGCGCGCCCAGATGGTGAAGAACGCCCAGCGCGAATCCGGCACGTTGCCCATGTGCAGCGGCAGGTACTTGTTACCAAAGCCTTCGACGAACGCCTCCTTCTTCCACTTGCGCGGATTCGGATCCGTCGAGCGGTACACGGCGATGTTGTTCTGCAGCACGTTGTTGCAGGCGAGGAAATACTCGCCGCTGGGGATGAAGCCGGCCTCGTGCAACGGGGTCAGCACCGACGGTACCGAGAAGGTCCAGGTGTAGCCCTGCTGCTTGACCAGCGGGAAGTTGTCCGGGGCGCCCTTGGCGGTAGACAGCATCGCCTCGACTTCCCAGGTCTCAGTGTTGACGATCGCGCAACAGCCGTGACGGCGGATCAGGATCGCGCCCAGCGGCAGTTCGGGGTGCCAGGTAAAGGCGTCGACGAACACTGCGGTCGGATCGGCCGGCATCAGCTCTTCGCCGAGCATCGCCTCGTGACTGGTCTTCATGCCCTTGCGGTTCATGAAATCGAACTTGCCGGTCGACTGGTCAGGGAACACATGGGAGATACTGACCTGCCGCGCGACCGGATCGTAGTCCGCCCGGAAGGCCTTGACGATCTTCGGGTTGTCGCTGATGTCGGTAATCAGGACCATGTCCTTCTGGCCGTCGGCGAAGGCCACGTACTTGTTGGCGTTCGGGCCGACACCGATGGACACGTGCACACCCAGGTCCATGCCGGTGACAGCGCCGATGTCGGCGACCATCGAGATCTTGTTCTGCGCGCCGCTGCCGTCATAGCGCATCTTCCACATCCCGAACCGACCGCGGTTACGCCACTCCGGCGAGTTCTCGTTGACGTACGGGGCCGCGGGCGGCTGCATGGTCTGATAGAAGTCGAAGCCCTTGTAGGGATCCGCCGACGGCATGGCCGCGATGTGGTGCGGGATGGGCATGTCGATACCGAGCAGGCCGTAGTTGAACCAGGCCAGGGTCTCGGGCACGCTCAGGTCGAGCGCCGATACGGAGCCGCTGTACTTGCCGGGCAGCAGAATGACGTTGCCCTTGAACTCCTTGAACAGGCTGTGCTGGCGTTCGGCGCTGGCATCGTGCACGGCGGCCGAGGCGGTGCGCATGCCGAGCCCGCCGGCGGCGCCGGCCACACTGGCGGCCATCGCGCCCTTCATGAATTTACGTCTTGAAATACTCATTCCTGATTCCTCCGGTCGATGATGTTGCTCAGATGCTCGCCTTGGACCAGTCCTGCGGACCGACATAGACGTTTTCCACCTTGCCGTCCGCGCCGATCACGTACACCGTCGGCAGGCCGCGGAAACCGAGCTTGTTGGACAGGCCCTTCGGGTCCAGAGCGTCGTTGGGAGCGACATACATGGGCAGATTGATACCTTCGTCGCGCTTCACCACGCGCACCGTGCGCGCCGTCTCCTTGATGCGGTCTCCGCCGAGCAGGGCCGAGCCCACCAGGTCCGCGTTCACGAACAGCAACTGCGCATCGGAGCTGCCCGCGTCCTTGGCTGCCTGCAGTTTCTTGAGCTCGTCCACGGACACGGATACGGACGAGATGAAGAACGCGAGGACGGTGCGTTTGCCCTTGATGAGCTTGCCGGCATCGACCTTGTTGCCGTTCTCGTCGTAGATTTCCCAATCGGTGGGGAAGGTATCACCCGCCTGAATGCCCTTGGGATAGACCTCACCGCCGACCTGATCGGCAGTCGGGAAGATTCCGTCCTTGCTGTCGGCCAGTGCCGGGCCCGGCGCGTACAGAGCGAGCAGCAGCGCACTCGTGACGACCGAACACCCGACATGGAGCCGGCTGCGACTGGCCGGATGTCTGGATGTTGTCATGTTGAAACCTCCTTCCGTTCATTGTGCATTTGAGGGTGATGACCGGCATCGCCACGCAGGGCCCCCCGAAAACGGCCCTGGAACGCGCCGCCTCGCAGTTGCCTGTCGGATGGGCCTATATCAATTCCCGTGCCAGCATCGACGCAGACGATATGTCGATGATTTCATGGAGAGGCCGGCACGCAGTGCGGGATTTGCCTCAGCGCACCGTTCCACAATGAAACGACTGGAACAGGCGCGCAGGGTTTCAGGAAGAAACGGAAGGGCAGGTGCCGGGCTATGGTTTTTTCCGGCGCTTGACGACCGCAACTACTGCCGGCGCCGCTGCGCACCGCGCGGGCCGCGGCGGATGTCGTACTGGCGCAGCTTGCGCCAGAGGGTGGTGCGGCCGATGCCGAGACTGCGCGCGACCTCGGACAGGCTGTCGTAGCGATCCAGCGCCGCCTCGATGGCCTGCTGTTCGCTGTCGGCGAGATTCAGCGGCGGCGTAGGCTCCGCAATGGCCTGCGGGACACGCGCGCCGCCGGAGCGCTGCAGGATCTCCTCGGGCAGCGCATCGACATCGATGCGGCCGTTCGGTCCGGCAAATACCACCATCTGCTCGACCATGCTCTCCAGCTGGCGCACGTTGCCGGGGAAGGGATAGTCCAGCACCTTGGCCAGCGCCTGAGGCGTCAGTGTCAGCGGACCGCGGCCGTGCTTCCTGGCGTACTGGCGCAGGAAAGTCTCCAGCAGGCGCTCGAGGTCCTCGCCACGCTCCCGCAATGGCGGCAGATTGATGCGATAGCCGTTCACCCGGTAATACAGATCGGGCCGGAACTCGCCGGTGGCGATGAGCGCCGAAAGATCGCGATTCGCCGCGGCTATCACGCGGATGTCGATCTTGCGCGCGCGGTTGGTGCCGATGCGGCGGATCTCGCGTTCCTGCAGCACGCTGAGCAGCTTGGCCTGCATCGCGGGCGACAACGTATCGATCTCATCGAGGAAGATGGTGCCGCCGTCGGCGGCCTCGAACAGGCCCTGGCGCGCCTCCGTGGCGCCGGTGAAGCTGCCCTTGGCGTGCCCGAACAGTTCACTCTCGAGCAGCTGTTCGGGCACGCTGGCGCAGTTGAGGCTGACGAAGGGCTTGTCGGCGCGCTGACCGCGCTCGTGGATGTAGCGCGCCAGCATGCTCTTGCCCGTGCCTGTCTCGCCGGTGATGAGGATGCTCAGCTCGGTGCGGGCGATGCGTTCGGCGCGAATCAGGACGCCCTGCATCACCGCGCTGGCAGCGACCAGTCCCGCGTCCCCCGTCGCCGGCGCGCCAGGCTGCGTCGCTGTCGCCAGCGCATGGGCCTGCTGGATCTTCTCCAGTATCTCGTCTTCGCTGAACGGCTTGGTGAGATAGTCGTAGGCGCCCAGGCGCATGGCCTCCACGGCGGTCTCGATGCTGCCGTAGGCGGTGATCAGGATCACGGGCAGCTGCGGATAATGGATCTTCACTTCCCGCAGCAGCTCGTTGCCGGACATGCCGTCCATGCGCAGATCGGTGATCAGCACGTCGTAGCGCTCGTGCTCCAGCAGGGCGAGCGCCTCGCTGCCGCTGGCGGCCTCGCCGGCCTGCATGCCCGCGTTCTCCAGCAGCAGCGCCAGACTGCGGCGCGGGCTGCGCTGATCGTCGACGACAAGCGCGCGCAGCGTCATGACACCAGCTCCGCATCGGCCGCGGCGACCGCCGCGGACACCGGGAACCGCAGCGCGAAACACGCGCCCGGCGGGCCCCACACGCGCAGCCGTCCGCCCCAGCCCTCGACGTGCTGACGCACGATGGCCAGCCCCAGCCCCGCACCCTGCGAGCGCTGACTGAAGAAGGGTTCGAAGATGCGGGCACGATCCGCCGGCAGGATGCCGGGGCCGTTGTCGGCCACCGCCAGGAATGCGTGGCCTTCGCGCTGCGTCAACCGCACCCGCACGCGACCGGCGCCGTTGATGGCCTGCACGGCGTTGAGCATCAGATTCCACAGCAGCTCCTGAAAACCATCGGCGTCGAACAGTACCGCGCCACACTCGCCCCAGATCTCCTGCTCGACCGTGACGGGCAGCCCTTCATGGCGGATATGCCGTTCGATGCCTTCGCAGACCCGGGCGACGAGCGTATCCAGATGCACCCGCGTCTGCGCGCGCCGCGGCGAGCGTCCGAAGCTGATGAAGTTGCGCGTCAGGCGCTCCAGCCGCCGCACCTCGTCGTCTATGATCTCCATGGCCGGGGCGGCGGCCTCGGGCTGGCCGTGGATGCTGCGGCGCAGCACGGCCAGACAGTTGTTGATGGCGCTGAGCGGATTGCGGACCTCGTGGGCGACGCTGGCCGCCATCTGGCCGAGCACCGCGAGACGTTCCGCGCGCACGCGCTCCTCCTCCGAGCGCCGCAGCTGTTCGTTGGTGCGTCGCACCGCCTCGTAGGCGCGTGCATTGGCGATGGCGACGCGCACCTGCTCGGCCAGGAGCTCGCCCTGCTCCAGGGTCGCGACGCTGAACGGTACGCGCTCCGTACGCATGATCATCATCACTGCCATGAGCTCGTCGCCGTCCAGCATGGGAAATATGGCCAGTGCGCCCCATATGCAGCCGGGCGTACCCAGGGGAAAGGGTGCCGCCTCCGCCGATTCCGGTTTCACCAGCGCCAGCGGACGGCCCGACTCGCGCAGCCGCGCGAACAGCGCCCGTCCCCGCTCCGACGCCATCCAGGCAGGCTGACCCGTGGCCGGATCGAGCGCCGCGGAACCCAGCATGCAGCGGCTGGCCAGCTCCATGCCCTCGCCGTCTTCACGGGCCAGCAGGATCGCCGAACCCTCGCTGCCGAGCAGCTGCGCGCTCTCCGCACAGACGGCCTGCAGCACCCGCGGTAGATCCAGCGTCGACCCGAGCATCGCCGCCACGCGCGACAGCGCCGCGCGGAAGGCCACCGCCTCGGTCCAGCGGTAGTGCAGCAGGGCGTTGTGCACGATGGGGCCGATTTCCGCCGCCACCACGTCGAGCTGCTCGCGCTTCACGCGGGCCGGACCGGCATCCTGGACGTCCATGCGCAGATAGCCGAACACCTGATCGTGGGCCCGCAGCACCAGGCACATGCAGGCGTGCGGTTCGCTGGTGGGCGTGCAGGTATGCACCAGTTCCTCGCCTGCTCCCCCCACCGCCCGCGCCAGGCGCACGCACGGCATGTGTTCGGGGGTGACCTCCACCGCCCAGCGCAATGCCTGGCGCCGCATGCCGCGTTCCAGTTCCGCGACCTCGTCCTGCGGAACCCGCAGTACGAGGGTGTAACGGCACGGTCCCAGGAACTCCGCCAGCGCCTCCTCGATCACGCCCAGCGTCTGGTCCAGGCTGCGGGCGTTGATGCTGGCGTTGACCATGGTATTGCGCACCTGCAGCTCGTAGTGCATCAGGCCCAGTTCGTCATGGGCGTGCCGCAGTTCCCGGTTGGTGGCGACCTGCGCGACCCGGGCCCGCTCCACCGCCCGCAGGGCCACGACCAATGCCGCCGCGATCACCACCACGGTGCCCATGTAGAGGCCCGCCTTGACGGCGTGCCAGGTCCACCACGTGGAATCCCACAGATGCGAAAAACGGAACAGATAGGCGCTCTCGCCGAACAGCATCAGCATGCCGGCGATGACCAGGACCAGCCGCTGGCGGGTCGCGCGATAGAACAGGAACGCCAGCAGCGCGGCGACGGCGTAGAGCACCCCCGACAGCTCGTGGGCGCGCCGCGCGAGCGCCGAGAAGCTGTACATGTCGTCGACGTTCCCGACCGGCAGGACGATGTGGTAGGCGACGGCGACCGCAGCCAGCGCCGTCAGGGTGAACACCACCTCGCTGGACAGCCGCAGCGTCGACGTCGGCGGATGATGGGCGCGGTAATAGCGCACAGCGCCCATGCACAGCAGGGCACCGCCGAAGAAGATGGAGAGGGTGTGCGATGCGACGAACAGCCCCGGATATTCGGCCGGCGGCGTGGCGGCGTGGAGAATGTCGAGCAACCCCATCACCAGGAAGCCGAGCGCGAACAGATTCAGCGATCCGCCCTGGTGCCGGCGCGACAGCGCCATGATCAGAGCGGCGATCAGCAGCGCCGTGATGCCGCAGAAGAGTTCGACGATGGCATGGGTACGGACGTCGATGTAGCGCGCGGGCACCGTGCTGCTGTCGGGACCGAGCAGCAGGAGCGGCGAGACGATCAGCAGCAGGACCCAGCCGTACAGCAGCCAGCTCTGCCACTGGCCCAGGCCGATCACCTCGTCTCGGTGCCGCTGACCTGCCATCAGGGAATGATTCATAACGCCTCAACACCCGGCGAAAGCCGCGAAAATCCCGGCGGCTCAGGATAACAACCGCCCACCGGACTGCCAAGCGCGCCCCTTCAAGGACCGGCCGGGGCGCGCAGCAGATTCGGCCAGCGCCGCAACGCCCATGCGAATCCCGATGGCAATACGAACAGATTCAGCAGGGTGGAGCTGACCATGCCGCCGAGCAGGACGATCGCCAGCGGCCGCTGCAGTTCCTTGCCGGTCGGATCCCCCACCAGGAATGGGATAACCGCCAATGCCGTGGTCAGGGCCGTCATGGCGATGGGCAGCATGCGGTCGAGGGCGCCCTGCACGGCGAGTTCCACCTCGTCGGCCGCGGCGTTGCCGTTGCGGGCCGCGACCCGCTGGTAGCGGGAGATGAGCAGGATGCTGTTGCGCGTCGCGATGCCGAACAGGGCGATCAGGCCGACCAGCGACGACACGTTCAGGGTCTCGCCGGCGAGCGCCAGCGCCAGCACGCCGCCCACCAGCGCGAACGGCAGGTTGGACAGGATCAGCCCCACCAGAGGCAGTTGCCGGAAAGCGCGCAGCATCACGGCGAGCACCAGCAGCACCGCGACGCCGCCGGCGATCAGCAGGTCGCGCAGGGCGCGCTGCTGCCCCTCCCAGTCGCCGCCGTACTCGAGCGTGTAGCCGGTCGGCAGCACCATGGTCTTTTCCACCTGCTCCCGCACGTCGGCCACCACCGCGCTCAGATCGCGGCCGGCGACGTTCCACTGCACCACGGCGCGGCGCGCACCGCCGTCGCGGTTGATCATGTAAGGCTCCTGCACGGCGCTCAGCCGGGCGACGGCGCGCAATGGCACAACCGCATCCGACGAGGTCTGCAGCGGCAGATTCTCAAGCGCGTCCAGGTCCTCGCGTGCGGCGGCATCGATGCGCACATACAGATCATAGGCGCGGTCGCCTTCCAGCACCTGCGACACGACCACGCCGTTGAGGGCGCCGCCGGCCTGGCGCACGATCTCGCCGGGCGTGATGCCGTAGGCGGCCGCGGCATCGCGATCCACCCGCAGGTCGACGCCGGGCACCATCACCATCGGCTCCGCCTGCAGGTCGACCACGCCGTCGACGGCCTGCACGGCGGCGAACAGCTCCTGCTGCAGGTGCGCCAGCATGTCCAGATCCGGACCGTAGATCTTGACGACCATCTGCGCGCGCACGCCGGACATGATCTCCTGCATGCGATGGGTGATGAACTGCGAAACATTGATGGAGGCGCCGGGAATCCCGCCGAGCTGCCCGCGTATGGCCTCCATGACCGCAGCCACGTCGCGCACGTCCTCCTTCAGCGTCACGTCGAACTCGCTGAAGTTCACCGGCTGTGCGTCCTCGTCGAGGCGCGAACGGCCGGCCCGCTGGGCCACCATGGCCACTTCGGGCATCGCGCCCACCAGGTTCTCCACCTTGCGCCCGATGCGCAGGCTCTCTTCCAGCGAGGTGCCCGGCATCAGAGTCATGGCGATGACGATGTTGCCTTCGTGGAAGGCCGGCAGAAACGAGCGCCCCAGCGCGAAGATCAGCGCCAGGCCGAGAACGATGGCGCCCAGGGCGGTGCCGAGCATGGTCCGTGGACGCGCCATGGTGTAGCCCAGCGCGTGCCGATAGGCCTCCAGCAGCCGGGTGGCGAAGGCACCCAGACCGATATGTTCCCGCGCATAGCGGCCGCCGATGAAATACGAGCACAGCACCGGCACCATGGTCAGCGCGACCAGCAGCGATCCGGCCACGGCCGCCAGATAGGCGATGGCCAGCGGCGCGAACACCCGCCCCTCGATGTCGCTCAGGAAGAACACCGGCAGGAAGGTCAGCACGATGATGACGGTGGCGAACACCACCGAGTTGCGGATCTCGCTGGACCCCTCGAAGACGATCTCCAGCGTCGGCCGCGGCTGCGACGCCTGCCGGTTCTCGCGCAGGCGCCGCAGAATGTTCTCCACATCGATGATGGCGTCGTCGACCACCTCGCCGATGGCGAACACCAGGCCGCCGAGAGTCAGCGCATTGAGGCCTATGTCCAGCAGCCACAGCACCAGAATGCCCATCATCAGCGAGGTCGGAATGGCGATCAGACTGATGACTGTCGGCCGCCAGCGCACCAGGAACAGGAACAGCACCAGCGCGACGATCAGCGAAGAATGCAGCAGGGCCTCTTCCAGATTGTCGATGGAACGGTCGATGAAGCTCGCCTGGCGGAACACATTGGAGACCAGCTCGACGCCTTCGGGGAGCGTGGTCGCCAGATCGCGCAGCGTCTCCTCGACGCGGTGCGTGGTCGCCAGGGTGTCGCTGCCCCACAGCTTGGAGACTGTGCCGATCACCGCCGGCCCGCCATACATCTGCCCGTCGCCGCGCTTGATCTCGCCGCCGAAGCGCACGTCGGCGACGTCGGCCAGCGTCAGCGGACTGCCCTGCACCATGCCCAGGCCGCTGCGTCCGATGTCGGCGAGCGACTGCGCGCGCGCCTCCGCGCGCATGAAGTACTCCTCCTCCGGCGTCGGGTAGACAAAGGCGGCCGGGGCGACGCTGTTGGCATCGCGCGCCGCGTCCACCACGCGTGTGAACGGCAGGCCAAGGCGCATCAGCGCAGCCGGATCGACCTGCACCTGATACTGCTTGACCTCGCCGCCCACCGCGACCACCGAGGCCACGCCTTCCTGGGCCAGCAGACGGTTACGGAACTCCCAGTCGACCAGGCTGCGCAGCTCGTAGCTGCGGTCCTGGCCCGACCAGTCGACCAGGGCGAACTTCAGCAGCCAGCTGATCGCCGAGGTCACCGGCATCAGCTCGGGTGGACGCACGTTGCCCGGCAGGACGCCGCGGGCGAGCTGCAGGCGCTCCTGGGCGAGCACGCGGGCGTGGAAGATATCGACGTCGGTGTCGAAGACGATGGTGATGCGCGACAGGCCGATCGAGGAATTGGAGCGGATCTGCTCGACGCCCGGCATGCCCTGCAGCGCGACCTCCAGCGGCCGCGTCACCAGCAGTTCGACGTCGCGCGCCGCGAAGCCGGGCGCTTCGGTCTGGATCTGCACCTGCGGCGGGGCGAATTCGGGAAAGACGTCGATGACCATGCGCCCGAGCGCGAACAGCGCGGCGACCGTGAGCACGGCATACAGCAGCAGGACGACGACACGGTTGCGCAGCGACCAGCCAATGATCCAGTCGAACATCTCTCCCCCTCAGTGATGATGGTCGTCGGCCGGGGCGCCGGAGCGCGTCAGCCGGTATGCGCCCTCGAGCGCCATCTTTCCATGGGTCACCACCGCGGTGCCCGGCTTCAGGCCGGCCACCGGAACCCAGTCGCCCACGGCGGGGCCGGGCTCGACCACCTGGCGGACGTAGCTCCCCGGTGCGGTCTGCACGAACACCACCGTCTCCAGCCCCTGGCCCATGAGGGCGGCACGGGGTGCCCATGCCGTCTCGGGCCGGGGCAGCAGCACTTCGAGGCGCAGAGGCTGTCCCGGATACAGGCCGTCCCGTTCCTCCAGCTTCACGAGGACGCGTCCCAGCTGGCGCGCGCCGTCGAGTGCGGGTGACAGGTCCTGCGCGGGGTATTCAGCTGTCGTACCGTCGGGCAGCTGCAGCCGCACGCGCACGTCGCCGGCGCGCACGCCGGCGAGATCGTCCGGGAACAGCAGGCCCTCGGCCCAGAGCGACCGGTCATCGGCGACGACGCGCGCGACGGCACGCCCCATGACCACGAACTGCGCCATCGTGCGATCACCCGCACTGAGCAGTTCGCCGGGCTGCACCAGCACCTCACTGACGACGCCGTCGACGGCGGAGCGCACGGTGATTCCATCCAGCGCCTTGCCGGTCTCCTCGAGCCGGCCGATCTCCTCATCGCTCAGACCCCACCAGCGCAGGTTCTCGCGCGCATCTTCCAGGTAATTCCCCAAGCGGCCCTCGCCGCTCAGAATGTCCAGCTTCTCCTCGTTGCCGAGCAGCGCGACGAACGCCTTCTGGGTCAGCACGAACTCCGGACTGTCGATCAGAGCGACCGGATCGCCCGTGCGCACACGGCTCCCGGGGCGGACGTAGATCTCCTTGACCTGGCCGCTGATGAAGGCGTTGACGTCGTGCACGGCCGCGGCGGGCGCGATGACGCGTCCGATGCCGGCGCGGCTCTCGACGACGGTGCGCTCCTCCACCGCCGCGACGCGGATGAGATCGCTGTCGGCCCGGATCTCGCCCGGCGCGGCATCGGCCTGCGCATGATCGTGCTCCGCGCCGCCGGCGAACGCCGACGCATCCGAATGCCCGAACGCAGGGCCCGCGCACAGCACCAGGAGCGCAGCACAGAGCAGTTCAGTGCGCATGTTCTTCCTCCCCCGCCTCCAGCGAGACGGTGAGGCGCTGGCCGTTGCGCAGTCCGAGCAGCGATGCGCTGGCCAGGGGCCGCAGGCGCACCGTGCGCCGCATGCCGGCCGCATCGGTCAGCGGCACGACCTCCTCGACCATCGCCTCCAGCGGCGCCGCCGTCGGAGACAGATGCAGCCAGACCGTATCCTCCGGGTTCAGGCGGGAGGCCTGCGCCAGCGGCAGTTCGGCTTCGACCAGGAAGGCCTCGGGGTCGGCGATGCGGAAGAGTGTGGTGCCGCTCAGGCTGAACAGGCCCGACTGGGCGCCCGGATTGATCACCTGACCCTCGGTGATGGCGACGTCGACCACATAGCCGTTCTGCGGCGCCCGGATGCCGACGCGACGCACCGGCGCGCGGGTGTCCTCCAGGGTGCGCACGTCCTCTTCGCTGAGGCCACGCCACTGCAGGTTCATCCGTCCCTCGATCAGCTTCTCCTCCGCGGTGGTGCTGAACGCCTTGACGAGTTCGAGGTTGGCGAAGGTCTCGGCGTAGGTGCGCTGAATCGTTTCCAGTTCGGCGCTCTCGAATTCCGCCAGCACCTCGCCCTGCTCGACGGGCCGCCCCGGATAGAGGTCGCGCAGCGAGACGATGCGCGCGTTGACCTTGAGCACCACGCCGACGATCTCGCGGGGATCGACCCGCACCTGCGCCGCATAGCGCCGCGGACCGGCATCCTGCACAGCGGCAACCGTCGCCGCGCCGCCGGCGAACGCGCCCGCGTCGCTGTGCGCGCACACGACGGCCGGCATCGCCATGCACAGCGCGCACAACCGCCCAATGAAAGCCTTTCCAGCCATGTCATCTCCTCGGCATACGCCCGCCTGCTGCAGCAGCGCGGCCAACCGCCCCGGAGCAACATCCATGCCACGGAAAAAACCTCCGGCAAATCCGGGAGTCGCCTGTTTCAGCGCACACGGATGTTTCATCCGGACGTTCCGAGTTGAAACATCGCCGGGCGAAAACACACAGGAGCGCGCGCAACCGCCGGAAATTCCGGCGCCGGCCGCCTTGGCACAGGCATTGCTCCCCGCATGCACCCAGCGCCGCACTAAGGTGGGAGACGCGGCGATGCACGAGCCATCGAACAACCATAAAGAGCAATGCACACCACCATCACACACAGGAGATCGATGCACATGTCACTCACCATCACCCGCGTTGCAGCAGGCGTAGCGGCCTGCACGGGGTTGCTGCTGATCGGCGGCACCGCGACGGCCGACCAGCATCCGCAGGCCGGCAGCCTGCTGGGAGCCGTGACCGGCGGCAAGGCCTACGGCCAGCTGCGGCCGCGCTACGAGTTCGTGGACGAAGAGAACTTCACCGAGGATGCGCACGCCTTCACGCTGCGCACCCGGCTGGGCTACAGGACCGCAGACTGGAACCGCTTCGGCGTCGTGGTCGAGATGGAGGACGTGCGCGCCTTCGGCAGCGAGGATTTCAACAGCTCCGTCAACGGCCATACACGGTACCCGACCGTGCTGGATCCCGAGTCCACCGAAGTGAACCAGGTCTTTCTCGCCTATTCCGGCCTGGCCGACACCACGCTGCAGCTGGGCCGGCAGTACATCACCTTCGACAACGAGCGGTGGGTGGGGCCCGTCGGCTGGCGACAGAATTCCGTGACCATGGATGCGTTCACCGTGTCCAACCAGTCGCTGCCCGGCACCACGATCTTCTACGGCTATGTCGACAACGTGAACCGCCTGTTCGGCGAAGACCACCCGACGTTCAGCGACTGGGACATGGACACCCATCTGGTCAATGTCGCCTACAGCGGCCTGGCGTTCGCCAAGATCGTCGGCTACGGCTATTTCCTCGACTTCCAGGATCCCGCATTCGAAGCGCTGTCGACGCGCACCCTGGGCCTGCGCCTGGACGGCAGCCATGCCGTCAGCGACACCATGAAGCTGCTGTATACCGCGGAATACGCCGACCAGAGCGACCACGCCGATGGCCGGCCGCGCGATGCGGACTACTACTGGCTGACGCTCGGCCTCGGCTTCAAGGGCTTCTCGGTGAAAGTGAATCAGGAACAGCTCAGCGGCAACGGCACCTACAGTCTGACCACGCCGCTGGCGACGGTCCATGCGCACAACGGCTGGGCCGACAAGTTCCTTGCCACCGCCGTATCGCCGAACGGTCTGCCCGATGGACTGGTGGACACCAGCGTCGAGGTAAGCGGAGGCATCGTCGGTCTCAAGCTGACCGTCGTGTACCACGACTACCAGAGCGACAACGACAACTACGATTACGGCGACGAATGGAAGCTGCTGGTGGCCAAGCCGATCAACAAGAACCTGAAGGTACTCGCCAAGTACGCGGACTACTCGGCCGACAAGAACGCCACCAACGTCGCCCGCAACCCCGTCCAGCGCACCGACGTGCAGAAGTTCTGGCTGATGGCGGACTTCACCTTCTGATCGACCGCACCTGAGCGGCCCCTCCCGGCCGGAGGGGGCCGCCCCGGCGCACCCCGCAGTCTCTCCCCGGCAGCTGAGCCGCCGGCCGGTCACGCCGTTTGCGACCGTCGGCCGCAGGGATGCGGCCGTCGAGCGTACAGGGATGTATTCACAGCGTGTCGCAAACGGCGTGACCGGCCGGCGTCTTCCCCACAGCGGAGACTGCCACCGCCCCTATCTTCGGTATAATGTGCGCTGCGCCGCTGTGGCGCCGCGCATCTGCCGGAGACACTCTGCCCATGCCCCTGGTCGCCAATTCCGCCTTGCCCGCCTTCGCCCGCCTGGAAGAGGAGGGCGAGACCATCGTGCCCGGCGAGGACGCCGTCCATCAGGACATCCGCGAGCTGCACATCGGCCTGCTGAACATGATGCCGGACGCGGCCCTGGCGGCGACCGAACGGCAGTTTTTCCGCCTGGTCGGCGAGAGCAACCAGATCGCGCAGTTCTACATGCATCCCTTCACCCTCGATGCGCTGGAGCGGGGCAAGGAGGGTCGCGCGCACGTGGAGCGCTATTACGAGACCTTCGGCCAGATCAAGGAGGCGGGGCTCGACGCCCTGATCATCACCGGCGCCAACGTCCAGGGCACCGAACTCGCCGAACAGCCCTTCTGGGAGCCGCTGATCGAGGTCATCGACTGGGCCTACGAAAACGTCACCTCGACGCTGTGCTCCTGCCTGGCGACGCATGCGGTCATGCAGTTCCGCTACAACCAGAAACGCCGGCCGCTCGGCTTCAAGCGCTGGGGGGTGTACTCGCACCAGCTGGTCGATCGCCGCCACCCGCTGGTGCTGGGCGTGAACACACGTTTCGACGTGCCCCACTCGCGCTTCAACCAGATCGACCGCGGCCAGTTCGAGGCCGCCGGACTCACGGTGCTGGCCGAGAGCGCCGAGGCGGGCGTGCACCTCGCGGTCAGCGAGGATGGCTTCCGGCTGGTGTTCCTGCAGGGCCATCCGGAATACGACAGCATCAGCCTGCTCAAGGAATACAAACGCGAGGTCCTGCGCTACGCCGGCGGCGCGCGGCCCGACTATCCGCCTTTCCCCGACAACTACTTCACCCTGCAGACCCAGGCCATCCTGGACGAGCACCGCGAGGCCCTGGAGGCCGCCCTCACCGCAGGCCGCCCGGTGCCGGAACTGCCCGAGGCGCTGATCCTGCCGCAGATCGACAACACCTGGCACGATACCGCCGAGGCCATCCTCAACAACTGGATCGGCAAGGTCTACCAGACCACCGACGCCGACCGGCGCCGGCCTTTCATGGAGGGGGTCGACCCGAGCGACCCCCTCGGCCTGCGCGGCTGAACCCGGCGCCCGCCCGGCGGCGGGGCCGGTGCCTCCCCCACCCCCCTGGACAGATCGCTCCATCTGGCTAATATTCCGCCACGCGCCCCCGCCGGGTGCACCCACGGAGCCCATCTTTCAGCGTTCAGGTGAACACAATGTCGGGATCGTCCAAGAACAAAGGCCCCCTCTGGTACGGCTACCTCGAGGCCGGCGACAAGAGCACTGCCGTCATCCGCGACGAGCGGTTGGACACGGGCAACCGCAAGACCACCTACCTCTTCAATCTC
This sequence comes from Gammaproteobacteria bacterium, assembly GCA_032907525.1. Taxonomy (GTDB): domain Bacteria; phylum Pseudomonadota; class Gammaproteobacteria; order Thiohalobacterales; family Thiohalobacteraceae; genus JAHJQQ01. The sequence continues at coordinate 15,208 of JAJJPM010000141.1, read as the reverse complement.
GCGCGCAACGAGATCCTCGAGTACACCCGCGAGATCGTCGAGCCCAAGCTGCGCGAGCTGAAGCCTGCCGAGGCCAGGCTTGTCGACGCACTGGACGCCGCCTACAGCGCGGCACGGCGCGCCTTCAAGCACGCCCATGCCCGTCCGCTGAACATCCCGGAACGCGGCGCGCCGGCCAAGGCCGCGAAGCCCGCGGAAGACGAGGGCCTGAGCGACTTCGGCGGGGGAGACGACGAGGGCGCCTGGATCGACGCCGCGGAAGAAGAAGAGACCTGAGTGCCCGCGCGCGGCGGCAGGCACGCCCCCAGACCGGCCACGGAAAACACGGAGCGTTGGGGGGACAGACTTAAGTCTGTCCCCCTACAGAACCTCATTCGCCACACAAGCGTACGGATGGCGAAGATGAGATGGTTTCACATTCCGTGCGCTCCCGTTGCTGTAATGTGTTTTTCAGCCCAAGGAATTTTTGTGGATTTCGTGGGTTTCGTGGCCAAAAAAGATTTTTAGGCGCTTTGCCCTGTTAAGGCGACGTTCAGACTCGGACTGCTAGTCTGCTGCCGACGCTCGGGGGTACCGGGCCGAGAAGACACCATAAGGAGACCAGCGATGAACCGACTGCAACGCGTCCTGATCAGCCTCGCCGTGAGCGGCGCCGCCCTGGCCGCGGCACCGTTGGCGCATGCGGACAAGTATGTCGTGAACAACCACTACTACGGCGGGTACGACGACGACTACCGTTACGAGGAGCGCCGTCATCCGCGCCACAAGAAGCACAGACACGAACACCACCGGACCGTGGTGCACGAACATCACTACTACCCGGAACCGGTGGTGGAACGCGTGGTGGTGGTCGAACGGCCGGTCTACGAAGAGGCCCGCTATTACGATGAGCCGCGCTACTACCGCGACGACGAGCCGGTTCGCTATCCGCCGGCCTCGGGCGACTACCGCTCGGCCACCCCGATGATCGTCGGCGGCATCATCGGCGGCGTGCTCGGCAACCAGGTCGGCAAGGGCCGCGGCAAGGACGTGGCCACGGTGGCCGGCGCGATCCTCGGCGGCTCCATCGGCCGCGATATCGGCTACCGCCAGTAGATGGCCCGGCCCGGGCGGCGCTGCGGCCCCCGCCCGGGCCTCCCCCTTTCCGGCTAGGAACCGTTCTGCAGAACGGCGTACACCTCGCCGTTCTCGATGCGTTTGCGCTCCTCGTAGGGCGCGGCGACCCGCCGGTAGAGTTCCAGCTTGGCGCATTCCAGCACCCCGATCACCTCGTTGATCTGCACATAGCGGATGCCGCCATGCCGGTGCAGATAAGCGTCGATCAGGCGGCTGATGGCGTAATTCAGCTCACCCGCGTCCTGCGGCGCGCGACCGCCATCCAGGCGCTCCCGCGCCGTTTTGTTCACGTAAGGCATCGCGCCCTCCCGTTTCAGATCATGACAAACATTGCCGGCGGCGACTCTACAGCGCGCGCAGATAAGCGTCGACCGACGCGGTCACGCTCAACGCCCGTGCCTTCACCGCCTCGAGGTATTTGTTCCGCCACGGCCCGACATGGGCACGCGATTGCCGCAGTTCCAGATAGATCAGCCGCGCCATGGGCCCGGCTTCGGCCATGAAGCCGCTGTCGACGAAATCCCGCTCAGCCTGCCCTTTGTCATAGGCCACCCGCGCGATCTCGGCCTCCCAGCGGCCGCCGGTCAACGTGAAGCGGCCATAGGCGGCCCGCGGATCACCGTCCATCGGCTGCCCCACCGAGCCGGTGTTCACCACCAGGGTACCGTTGAAACGCCGCAGCAGCGGCTTGTGGGTGTGCGAGCCGATGAACAGGTCGCGCGGCTCGCCCAGCTTGGCGGGCAGATCGTCGTCGCGGGTGCGCGCCGAGATGCCGTCGCGATTGCCGAGCCGCGAACCGTGGGTGACGTGCACGGTCGCGCCGCCCTCCAGGCCGGTCAGGTCGAGGTGATCATTCCAGGCGCGGATCTCGTCCACGGCCGCCCCCAGCTGCCGCAGTGCCCAGTCGGCGAAGCGGTCGATGTCGTGCGTCGGGCTGTCCGGATCGGCCGGCTGGTCGGCACAGCGCAGCACGTAGGTTTCGTGGTTCCCGGTCAGGAAATGGCCACCGGGCGCGCGCGCCTGGAGCAGGCGCAGGCACTCCAGGCTGTACGGGCCGCGGCTGACCAGATCGCCGTTGACGATCAGGTGGTCGGCGCCCCAGCGATCTATGTCGTCGAGGACCGCGGCCAGCGCCGGGACGTTCCCGTGGATATCGGAAAGGACTGCGAGTTTCATGCCGGCATAGGGTATCACGGCGCCTGACGCTGGAGGCCGTCGTTCGGGCCCGGCCCGGCATTTGCCTGGGCGATCTTCCGCACGATCTGCAAGGATTCTGGGGGAGTTCGGCGGGATTCGAGGCTGCAACCCTGGAAGATGGCCGCAAACGCATCAGCCACGAAACCCACGCGCCCGCGCCATTCGATGCGCGGCCCGTGTCTTCCGTGGCTGACCGTTCCCCGGTCCTGCGGCCCTCAGCAGGACATCACATCGGCGTGCAGCCCCAGGCGGCTGAGCTGCCGCAGGATGGGCATGGGCATGCCCCGGTGCGGGTTGTACTCCACCAGCACGTCGTGCGGCTGGCGGGCGTTGACCTCGACGTCCGTCACATGCGCCAGACGCCGGAGTTCCGCGCCGATGCTGTCGAGCTGACGGGCATCGAGCTCCTCGTTGATATGGATGTAGACCGTGTGCATTGCCGCCTCCTCAACCGTGCGGTTGTCGTCGCTCTCCGCTCAATAACAGCGACTCTGGTACCAGAGGCTTTAGTCCAGGTACGCACTGCGGTCAACCCGATGGCGGGCATGGGCGGATCCGCGAGGCTCAGGGCGCCGGCCCGCTCTCCGGCGCGGCTGGCTCCTGCTTCTGGAGACGCTCCAGGGCGGCGCGCAGGGTCGCGTTCTCCGCCTGGAGCGCCGCATTGGCGCGTTCGAGCTCGCCGATGCGCGCTTCGTAGGTGCTGTAGGTGGTGGCGGCCTCCTTCCGCCCCTCGGCCGCCTCCTGCTCCAGCTCGCCGACGCGCGCCGCATAACTGCCGTAGGTCTCCGCGGCCTCGCGCTCGCCGCTGGCCACGGCCCGCTCCAGCTCCGCGACCCGGGCGGCATAGCTCGCGTACGCCTCGGCCGCCTCGCGGGCCTCGTCGCCGCCGGCTTCCAGCCGGGTCATCTGCTCGGCCAGGATGCGCTTCTCCTGCTCGAGTTCGGCGATGCGCGCCTCGTAGCTGCGGTAGGCCTCGGCCGCCTCCGCCGAGGCCGTCGCCTCGGGCTCGCGCTCGTCGAGCCGGGCCTGCAGCTGCAGGCGCTCCCGTTCGAGCTCGGCCACGCGGGCCTCGTAGCCGCGATAGGCCTCGGCCGCCTGATCCTCGGCCGACAGCGTCTCGCGTTCGAGTTCGCCGACCCGCGCCTCGTAACTGTCGTAGGTCCGCGCCGCCTGCCGCGCGGCGTCCTCGTCCATGTCCTGTTGCGCCATGTCGCCGCGGTCCGGCACTTCGATGCCGGGTTCCGGGTCAGGCAGGAGGGATGCGATCACCAGAAACAGCAGCGCGGCCAGCGCCGCGAGCTTGGCTTTGCCCACGTTGGATTCGTCGTTCCAGCTGGCCCGGATCCACTCGAAGATTCGGTTCATGTCCCACCCCGCCTTTGTTGATGTTGTTCTTATCGGCCCCGGCACTGCGTCGCGGAGTCGCCGCGACCGCGGGGCCGACGGTACTCAGACGATACTAGGGCCTGTTCACAAATCAAGCCACCCGGGCCGTGCGCCGCGCGCGGCCCCGACCGGATCCGGACGGGCCGGGAAAAGCCGTCCGCCGGTCACACCCCCGGCTTGCGGCCACGCGCATAGACCACTTCCACCTGCAGCGGAATGCCTTGTGCCGTCGCCAGCGCACCGATCTCCGCCAGATGCTCCGAGCGGAAGCGGCGCAGGTCCTCCTCCGACAACTGACCGAGGAGACCGCGAAACCCGGCGTACCAAAGCACGTCCCACCAGTCCTCCGGATCCGCCAGACGATAACTGAGATCGCGGCGCACGACGTGGATGTCCTCCAGACCCGCCTCCGCGAGCAGCGCCGCGTTGAGCGCCTCATCACCCAACCGCTTCCAGCTCAACGGCGGAACGGTTACGCCGTAGCGTTCGATGCGCGCCAGGAACATGTCGATGTTCGGCGAAAACGACGGACCCGAGAATCCGCAGATCAGCACCTGGCCGCCGGGTTTCAGGCAGGTCGTGATACCACGCAGACAGGCGCTCATATCTTCGACGAAGAACAGCGCGAAGGCGGCCGTGGCGCAATCGAAACATCCGGCCGGGAACTGCAGGGCGGTCATGTCCATGGGCTGGAACGTCACGTTGCTCAGGCGCTGTGCGGCGGCTTTGGCCTCGGCCTGCCCCAACATGCCTTCGGCCATGTCGATGCCGGTCACATGCCCGCGATCGAGGCGGCGCGCCAGCGTCAGTGCCACGGCTCCCGTGCCGGTCGCCACATCCAGCACCCGCTCGTCGCCGGCCAGCTCGAACAGTCCGGCCAGATGTTCGGCGCTCAGGTGAAAGAACCGCAATGCCGGGCGGTCATAACCCGGCGCAACGGTGTTGAAGGTATCGCGGATGAAGGTCTTGCGTTGGACTTCGTCCATATGTCCGACTCCATGAAAACCGATGCCCGATGACCCCGAGCGGGAACACGGCGTCTCAGCCGTCCGCCAGATCCTTGCCGGGCCGGCTGCCGGCGGGCTTCCGGGGGTCGGTCGGCGCCTTGCCGAAGAACCCCCTCAACCCCAGACGATAGAGCTGGAAGTAGATGAAACAGCCGATGCACCAGCCACTGAACGATACCGCCGTCAGGAAAATGAGCACCGCAACCACCAACAGGCCCGCCGCCGTGTACCCCAGATACAGCAGCCCCGCAGCCGCGGCCGCGCCGACGGCACCGACCGCCTGGCCGAAACGGTGCGGCTGCAGATGATCGACGCGCAGGTCCGGCCGCATGATCCCCAGCGGCCTGAGCAGCCAACGGTACACCAGGATAAAGGGGCCGGCCGGAAAATACAGCGCCGTAACCAGAAACACCCCCGCCAGTAATGCAACGGGTTCCCAGCGTCCGGTCAGACCGCTGGCAGCCAGCGTCAGAATGGTGAGCAGCTGCGCGCTGCGGATGGCACCGTGATCAACTCGGTTTGCGTTCTGCATGTGTTCTCCCGGGAGACTATGTGCGACGGGATTGCATGTTAGGCTAGGCGCAATCCCGCGGGTTACCACCTGGACGCATAACGGCCATACCTGAATGAATAACGCCAACTGGGACGATCTGCGTATCTTCCTCGCCGCCGCCCGCAGCGGGAGCCTGTCGGCGGCAAGCCGCACACTGGACAGCAACCAGCCCACCGTCAGCCGGCGGATCACCGCGCTGGAACAGGCACTGGGGCTGCGACTGTTCCAGCGGCACGCGCAGGGACTCACCCTCACCGAAGACGGGCAGCGCGTCCTGCGCGCGGTGGAAAACATGGACATTGCCGCGGCGGCCCTGGCACGCACCCCGCATGGCGATCCGGTATCGCTCGACGGCAAAGTGCGTATCGCCGCCCCGGAGGGACTGGCTGTACGGGTACTCGCACCGGCCCTCGGCGAAATCGCACAGCGCTATCCGGACCTGGAACTGGTCCTGGAACCGTCGGCGACCAGCGCGGACCTCGTCCGTGGCGAAGCGGATATCGCGGTGCGGCTCTACCGCCCGGACGCCGGTGATCTGGTGGTGCGGCGGATACGCGAGATGGAGTTCGGGCTGTATGCCGCACCCGAGTATCTGCTGCGGCATGGCACACCATCGACCGCCGCCGATCTGCACGCCCAGCGTTTCATAGGTTACGGCGAAAGACTATCGGATCATCCGGAGAGCAGCTGGCTCGCATCCCTGACGGGGCCGGCACACTACGTGCTGCGCAGCGACAATACCCTGACCCGTCTGACGGCCGCATGCGCCGGCCTCGGTATCGCGGCGTTGCCGCATCTTCTGATCGGAACCACCGGGCTGCGGCACGTACTGCCGCATCTCGCGCCGCCGCCGCGAACGATCTGGCTCGTGGTGCATCGCGACCTGCAGCACGCATCCCGAACACGCGTGGTATTAGAGTTCCTGACCGCACTCCTCCAGAGCGCACGGTGAGCGGCCACGACGACGTGCGCGCCGAAGCGGGGTCCCGCACGGCGTCCACGCCCGGTCTTTTACGCAACTTTACCCGGCTTTACGCTCGCCATACCCCGTCTTGCACGTCCGCCGCACATACTCTGCCCACGATCCGGACACGGGATCGCGGCATTCGAGAGGAACGCATCATGAAGGCACGCAAGTACATCATCACCGGCCTGCTCGCGGGCGGCCTGCTGACCGGCGGCGCCGCCGGCATCGCCATGGCCCGGCCCGCGGGCGACTGCGAAATGGGACCGCGCGGCGAATGGATGAGCCATGAACACGCGCACATGCGGGGCGGGCAGTTCACGCGCATGGTCCGTCACCTCGATCTGACCGAGGCGCAGCAGGCACAGATCAGGGAGATTGCGGAGGAAGCCCGCACAGCCGGCAAGGATGCGCGGGACGCCCTGCGCGAAAACCGCCAGGCACTGCACGACCTGGCCGCCGGCACCGACTATGACGCCGGGCGCGTGCGCGAACTGGCCGACGCGCAGGCGAAACTCCAGGCCGACCTGCTGGTGGCACGCACGGAGACGATGCATCGCATCCATCAGGTGCTCACGCCCGAACAGCAGGCGCAATGGACCCGGTTGCGCGACGAACGGCGCGGGAAGCGGGACGGGGCAGAGCCGCGGTAAAAAAACCGCGCAGCGTACGGTGTGAGGCGGAGGTGCCGCCTCACACCTGCGCGCCCTCACTTTCATATCATCCCTCCGCCTCACCCTCCTCGTAAGGATTGTCCACCAGTGGGAAGGGATGGTCGATGGGCTCGTCGAGATAGGCCTGACGGGTGGCATCGGTCTCGAAATATATCGTCACGTTGCCGTCGATGAGGTGCGGATGATTCCGCCAGTCGGGTATGTCGCGGCCGGTGATGGGATCGATGTTGGTGATCATGGATTCCGGCTCGTGCAGCCGCCGGCTCTGTTCCCGATCGCGTTCGAGATAGTCGGTGGCGACGTAGTTGAGGGAATCGTGGCGATGAACGGTGGCGCCTTCCATTTCCGATGTGCTGCTCATGTTGGTCTCCTGTCTCCGTGATCCGACCGTTGCGATCGGAACCTCGCGCGGCATGGCCGGCTTGCCCGAGAAACCGCATTCGCCACGAAATCCACGAGCGCTGGGGGTGAGGGGGACAGACTTAAGTCTGTCCCCCTCACCCTGCTTTGTCCTGCAGCCACGGGAGCACACGGAAATACACCGAATGCAAAACCGGTCTCATGCTCGCCTTCCGCGCCGTTCCGTGTGCTTCCGTGGCAGATTTCAGATTTCGTGGCTGAACGGGTTCGGTCCGTGTGACGCCGCAGCTGAAATGAGTTTCAGGCTTATTGAGTTATAGACCCTGCGCGACCGAAACAAAATGCTGCGCATGCTGAGGTATTGAGTGAGCCTCGCGTCACCGCATTGACGCATCGGCACGCCGGCTTCAGTCACGTCCGTACAGTTTGCGCAACTCGTCCTTGGCCTGTTCGAGAACGGCCTTCTGCCGGCGATCCAGCTTACGGCCGGCGCGGTTGATGTAGAACACCAGCATGGACATCGCCGAACGGAAGGGATCGGCCTTGCGCCGCGTGCTCGCCTCCGCGGAACGCTGCAGCGAACGGGCGATGCGTCGGGGGTCCGGCCAGGTGAAGACGCCGTCCTCGAGGTCGAGCGCGCGGCTCTCGCGGGTCACGCGCGCGGACCAGTTCTTGCGCGGTGGAATCGCCATGGCTGGATGATCGCGTCGTCGGACGACCGGTCAGGCGGGGCCGCGGCCGAGTTCCGCCAGACGCGCTTCGATGCGCGCCAGATCCTCCACCGCCGCCCGCGCGATCGCCTCCAGCACCTCGCGGTTCTCCAACTGCAGGGCGCGCTCGGCGGAATCGGCATCCAGACCTTCACGGATATCGTTGCGGATCGCCTCGATCCGCGCGCGCAATTCGTCGCGTTTCGCCAGCAGCCGCGCGCGTTCGGCGGCCGTATCGGCCGGCGCATCCGTCATCGTTCCTCTCCCGGCCCGCCGGCTTCGGCGGCTTCCGGCCGGTTGTCCAGCAGCCGGTCGAGATCCAGCGTCCTGATCGCCTGCAGCGCGTACTCCCAGCGGCCCTCGTGACACAGCCCCAGGATGCCGGCCTCTTCGTAGGCGGCCAGCGCCGCATCCACGCAGGCACTGCGGACGGTCTCGGCAGGCGACTTCATGCCGGACGCGCCCCGCCGCCAATCCGCGCCAACACCCGGGCCACGATGCGGTCGCAATGCGCGCCGCCGAACTCGAAGGCATCCGTGGCCGCGGTATCGACGACATCGGCCAGCCGACGCTGCAACAGCAGACGCGCGCGGTGCAGACGCGTCTTCACGGTGGCCGGCGGCACATCCAGGCAGTAGGCGGTCTCCGCGGTATCCAGCTGCTCCACCACCCGCAGTACGAACACGCAACGGAACGGCTGCGGCAGCGCATCGATGGCGGCCTCGATCAATGCGCGCAGCTGGGCCCGGCCGGCCAGCAGCTCGGGGCCGGGGGTGGCGCCCGCCCCGTCGTCGCGTGCTGCCATCTCGAGTTCCTCCTCGTTGTCGATCAGGGTCATCCGCCGGCTGCGCCGCAGGCGCATGCGCGCCTCGTTGACCGTGATGCGCGCGACCCAGGCGGCGAAACCCGCCGGGCGGGTCAGCTCCGCGAGCCGCAGCCAGGCGCGCACATACGCCTCTTGCACGATATCCTCGGCCTCGTCGTCGTCGCGCACCAGGCTGCGCGCCGTGCGGAACATGCGGCGGTTGTGGCGGCGCATGAGCTGCTCGAAGGCGCACACATCGCCCGCCCGCACCCGCGCCACCAGTGCCGCATCGTCGGGCACGTCGGCCGCTGGCGTCCCGGGACAGGGCACGGCGTGCGCCAGTAACGCCTGCTTCGTCATGAGCGGACCTCCCCGGCCACGGTCCACCAAGCATAGCCGACGGCCGCGTTCATGACACAAACGCCGCCGGCACCGGGTCCTCGCCCAGCACATAGCGCAACACCGCCCAGTGCATGGCCTCGTCACCCAGGATGCTGGCCGCGGCCTTGGCGAGCGCGCGATCGGCGAACTGCGGCACGGCCCCGAGGTAGGCGCTGACCGCGTCGCGTTCCAGCCCTGCGGCGAACCGCAGCACATCGGCCTCGTTCTTGAGTTGATCGACCGGGAAGTCGTAGTGGTCGCGCGCCTCGGCCGGCGTCGCCCCGAGCTGCATCACGGTGCCGCGCAGCAGGTCGGCATGCGAGCGGTGGTGACCCTGGAACTGCAGTGCCAGACGCTTCGCATCCTGTCCCAACAGGCCGCTTTCGGCTCCGACCTGATAGGCGGCGATCGCCTGCAGCTCGGCGGCAATGGCCCCGTTCAGGATAGTGATGTCGGCGCCGCCGGCCTCGCCGGCCCGCAGCGCCAGGCGCGGCGCACCGCCGAGCAGCGCCACGGCAGCGGCCGACAGGGTCAGGCCGCCCGTGCCCGAAACGAAACGGCGCCGGGGGATGTCGATGATTTCCGTGGCGATGCGGGTCTTGTCGGTGGTCAGATCTTTCATGGCAACTCTCCGTTCGTGCAAAAGCCCGTCAGGGCGTCACCGGCAAGATGCACAGGGGAGCGAAAGGGTTCCCGGATCGGCGGGAACTTTTCAGCCTGAGTTCAGCTCCCCCTCCTAGGCTTGATCACGGCCCCCGCAGCCGGGGGGAACGGATGCACACGTCTCGGAGGACGCATGAACACCCAGTCATTCCTGAATCAGTTGCTGCAGACCGGCAGATCGCTGCTGGAATCGGGCGGTACCGTCGTGAACCGTGCCGCCGGCAAGGGCGGGATGGGAAGCTTCGGCAGCGGCGCGGCCGTGGGCGGCGCCCTGGGCCTGCTGCTGGGCAGCAAGCGAGTCCGCAAGCTCGGCGGCAATCTGCTGGCCTACGGGGGCGTCGCCGCGCTCGGCGCGCTCGCCTACCGCGCCTATACCGACTGGCAGGGCGGCCGGGCCGCGGCGGGGGCGACCGCACCGCGCACCGCCGACCGCGTCGAGGGGGAGGAGGCCGAAGCGCACAGCCGCGCCATGCTCAAGGCCCTGGTGGCCGCCGCCAAGGCCGACGGCCACATCGACGACCGTGAACGCGAACTCATCGAGACGGAAATGGCGCGCCTGGACGGGGACACGGAGCTGCATGCCTGGCTCGACCGGGAGCTGCGCCGGCCGCTGGACCCGGCCGAGGTCGCGCGCGCGGCGCGCACACCCGAGATGGCTGCGGAGATGTACCTGGCGAGCCTGCTGATCGCCGACGACCAGAGCTTCATGGAGCGCACCTACCTGGACGAACTGGCGCGTCAGCTCGGTCTCGACGACGACCTCAAGGCGCGGTTGGCCATATCCGTTCGCGTGGCGAACGTCACCGAACTCGGCCTCGATCCCGATATCAGGGCGCAGCTGGAGGCGCGGAACCGGCCGGGCTGACCGTCCGGGGCATGCCGGTCCGCAGCCAGGCCAGCGCGCCGGCACCCGCCGCACGGCCGCTGGCGAAACAGGCCGTCAGGAGATAGCCACCGGTGGGCGCCTCCCAATCGAGCATCTCTCCCGCGCAGAACACACCGGGCAGCGTCCGCAGCATCAGCCGCGGGTCGAGCGCTTCGAAGGGCACGCCGCCGGCGCTGCTGATCGCCTCGTCGAGCGGTCGCGGTGCGATCAGCCGCAGCGGCAACGCCTTGAGCGCCGCCCCCAGCCGTGCCGGATCGGCGAGTACGTCCGCGGGCAGCCGCTCGCGTACCAGCCCGGCCTTGACGCCCGCGATGCCCGCCTGCCGCCGCAGGTGGTTGGCGAGCGAACGCGTCCCGCACGGCCGGGCCAGGGCCGCGGCGAGCCGCGCCGCATCCCGCCCGGGCACCAGATCGAGCTCGATGTGCACGCTGCCCTCGTCCTCGATGCGATCCCGCAACACGGCCGACAACGCATAGATCACGCCACCCTCGACGCCGGTCCCGGTCACGACGAACTCGCCCTGCTGGCGCAGCGTCCGGCCCTGCGCATCCGTGCAGCTCACCACCACCGGCTTGACCGGACACCCCGCAAAGCGGGTGCGGAAATGATCTGTCCAGTCCACGTCGAAGCCGCAGTTGGAGGGCCGTAGGGGCATGACCGCCACGCCCCGGCCGGCCAGCAGCGGCACCCAGGCACCGTCCGAGCCGAGCCGCGCCCAGCTGCCGCCGCCCAGCGCGAGCACCACCGCATCCGCCCGGACCGATATCTCGCCCGCCGGGGCCGCAAAACGCAACGCCCCGGCGTCCGTCCAACCCAGCCAGCGGTGCCGCACGTGAAAACGCACGCCGCGGGCGCGCAGGCGCTGCAGCCAGGCCCGCAGCAGCGGCGCCGCCTTCATGTCGACCGGAAACACACGCCCCGACGTGCCGACGAAGGTCTCTATGCCCAGACCGCGCGCCCAGGCGCGCAGATCCGCTGGACCGAAAGCCTCCAGCAGCGGCGCGATCTGCGCGCGGCGCGCGCCGTAGCGTTCCAGGAAGGCCGCCTGCGGTTCGGCATGAGTGAGGTTCATGCCGCCCTTGCCGGCCAGCAGGAACTTGCGCCCCACCGACGGCATGGCATCGTACAGCGCCACGCGCGCGCCGCCGCCTGAGAGCGTCTCGGCAGCCATGAGCCCGGCGGGGCCGCCGCCGATCACGGCGACCAGGGGAGCGTCAATATCGGCAGTCATGGGGAGTGCGGCGTGAGGGGTGAAAGGCAAGGGGACAGACTTAAGTCCGTCCCCAGCAGCAATCTCGGGGACAGACTTAAGTCTGTCCCCGGCACTTCTGCTTCCGCGACCGACAATAGCTCTTCATCCTCACTCCTCACTCCCCCATGCTACCGCGCGGCGCCCGCAGCTGCGATAATGGCGCACCCCGCGATAAAGGCGGGCGCAGCATACCCCGGATCACGACCATGGACATGGAACTCGCCGTCCGCGCGAGCAAGGCCTTTCCGCTGCAGGCCGACGACCGGCCGCTGTATCCCGCCACCGGTCACCGGCAGGTATTGGAACGGCTGCGGCAGGATTTCGCCGCCGGCCACCACCTCACCTGCCTGATCGGCGCACCGGGCAGCGGCAAGACGGCACTGCTGAAGGCGCTGCACGCCGGCCTGGGCGCGGACGCCGCCCTGGTGCTCGAGCCCGCACCCGGCGCCCTGCTGCACCGCCTCACCAGGGCCCTCGGACTGGACGTGCGCGGCGACACGGCCACCGCCGCACGCCGGCGCCTGGCCATGACCCTGACGGCATCCGGCCGGTATCGCCGGCCCGTCGTGCTGATCATCGACGATGCCGATCGCCTGCAGGCAGCGGATCTCGACGTGCTGTTCCACTTCTTCAATCCCGGCTGCGCACGCATCCTGCTCGCCGGCCGGCCGGTGCTGGCCACCTTCTTCGAACACGCACAGCCCCGTTCCACCCTGCCGCGTGCGGACCGCATCCAGCGGCTCGACCCCCTTGCGCCGGCCGATACGGCCGGCTACATCCGCCACCGGCTGGCGCAGGCGCGCCTGCCCACGCACCTGTTCGACAGCGACGCGGCCGCGGCTGTCCATGCCTACGCCGGGGGCCTGCCGCGCGGCATCAACAGACTGTGCGCGATCGTCCTGATGGATGCCGGCCGGCGCGGCGACGACCATGTGACTGCTGCGCAGGTGCGCGCCGTGGCATTGCGCGCCCCCGCCGGGACCTATGTCGAGCCGCGGCAGCCGCTGCCGCCGCCCGTCGCGACACTGCGCGCGCTGAAGGGCGAAGACCGTCCGGACGGCGCGCTGGAACAGACCGCGGGATGAGGCCACGCAAAAGGGCCGGCGGCAGTCGCGGATGACGGATCACCCGCGGCTGCCGCCGGCCCCGGTTCCCCCGTGGCGGCGGCGCTGCGCCGGCTCACGGCTCAGTGCTTGTGCTTGCGGTGCTTGGCATGGCCGGGCGGCTCGCGATAGGCGTGCGGCGGCGGACCGCCGCGATCGTAGCCGTCGCCATAATACACGCGACCGTCGTCATGACCGTCGTTGCCGTCGGTCGCGATGGCCGTGCCCACCGCGGCCCCCACCGCACCGCCGGCGATGGCGCCGTTGCGCCCGCCGAGTTCGGAGCCGATCGCAGCGCCCACGCCGCCGCCGATGGCCCCGCCGATCACGGCATCGGAATCGACCGCCTGCGCGGCGGCGGTACCCAACATCAATCCCAGACTGACGACTGCGGCCGTTGCGATCTTCATGGATTCGAATCCTTAGGTTGGTTGTCGAAGAAACTGCTGGCGGCGCAATTATCGGCCTCCGCACCCGCCGCATGAACGCGCCGACGGACGAAGTGTGATACGCCTCACAGTCCGGCGCGGTGCAGCCCATCTTTTTGAGTTGCCTGGACAAAGCCCATGTCAATGAAGGACTCCGCAGAAAGCGGGGCGAAAGGCGGCTAGAATCCCTTTCGCTGTTCCGGACTGTATTCGTGATATGGACTGACAGGCGCAAACCGCGCGGCGGCCTGCATCGGCGGTCTCCACGGCGGCACGCCGTACGAAGGAGTAGCTCATGGCTCAGGACCTGGCCGCCTTCACCAAGGAAATCTTCCCCACCGCCCCCGACCGGATACCGCTGTTCCCCGTCGACAGCCAGCAGCGAGCGCTCGCGGGCCTGCAGCGGGACATCGCCGAGGGTCTGCATCTGTTGTGCCTGACCGGCCCGCCGGGCAGCGGCAAGACCGCCCTCCTCCAGACACTGCAACAGACCACGTCCCCGGGCATCGTCGCACTGATCGCCGAGCCCACACCGGGGCGGCTGCTGTTCGATGCGGCGAAGGCGCTGCGCATCGACGTGCCGGACGACAACGAATCGATCGTGCGCCGCCGCCTGGGCATGCGCCTGGTCTCGTCGGAACAGCGCCGCAACCGGCCGCTGCTGCTGATCGATTCTGCGGAGAGGCTGCTGCCGGAAGACCTCGATCTGCTTTTCCACTTCTTTCCGAGAGGACACGCCAGCGTCGTCCTCGCCAGCGCCGCCGACCTCGTCGAATGGCTCGGCTCCACGGCCACCACCGCCGTGCCGCAGGTGGACCGCAGCTACGACCTCGGCCCCCTGTCCGCGGCGGAGACCGAGGGCTACATCCGTCATCGTCTGCGCGAATCGTCGCTGCCGGACGATCTGTTCCAGCCGGATGCCATCGCGACCATCCATGAACACAGCGGCGGCCTTCCGCGGCGGATCAACCAGCTGTGCGCCGAGACGCTCGCGCGGGCCGGCGCACGCGGCGACGACAGCGTCACGGCGTCGCCGGTGCGGCAGGCTGCGGCACAGCCGCCCGGGGAACCGACGGTGCCCGCGCCATCCGGTGCGCCTGCCGTGTCTCCGTCCCCGCCGCCCGCCCCGCTGGTCGCGCGGCGGCGCCGGTCCGCCCAACCGTCCCAGCGGATGGAGCCGACCCTGCCGCCGCCGGAAGCGGATGCGCACCCCGCATATGCGCCGGAACCGGCGGCGCCGCGCGTGCCCCATCGGCTGCAGCGCCGTCTGCGCCTGTGGCGCGGCATCGCGATCGTCCTCTCTCTGATGCTGATCGCCGCGCTCGCGGCGACGTTCGGCGGCACCAGGAATACCCCGCTGCTGCTCGGCAGCGAGACGCTGCAGAACGCGCTCACGCAGCTGTCGGCCATGCTCAATCGGGGTGACGGCGCGACCGGCACGACGTCGGGCGATGCGGGCGGCCGGACCGCGGACAGTGCGAGCGGCAACGCGCCGGCGCCGGTCGCCCCCACGGCGCCGGCCGACCAGCCAGCGGCGGCCCGGACGGCGCCGCAACCGGATGCCGCAGCGCCACCGCCGCCGGTCGCGGCGACGGAAGACCCGGCGACCACCGCACAGCCCTCCGCCGCGGACGGCGCGCCCTCCGCCCCCGCGGGCGAAACCCCGGGGGCGCCCGCAGCCGGAGCGCCCGCGACGCCGGCGGCGCCCGCAACCGCGCAGCCG
>JAJJPM010000140.1:0-12212 GCA_032907525.1 Gammaproteobacteria bacterium | reverse complement strand
GTCAGAAGTAACCGCCGTTGATCCAGGCATGCGCCGCGATGCTGGCCGCATAGCCGAGGGCGATGGCGGGCGTCCACTTCAGGTGGCTGAAGAACGTGTAATGGCCGCGCGCCTGCCCCATCAGGGCCACGCCCGCCGCCGAACCGATGGAGAGCAGGCTGCCGCCGACGCCGGCGGTCAGCGTCACCAGCAGCCACTGGCCGGTGGACATGTCCGGGTTCATGGTCAGCACGGCGAACATGATGGGGATGTTGTCGATGACGGCCGACATGACGCCCACGCTGATGTTGGCGGCGGTGGCGCCCCATTGTGCATACATCGCTTCGGACGCGAGGGCGAGATAGCCGATGAAACCCAGACCGCCGACGCACAGCACCACGCCGTAGAAGAACAGCAGCGTGTCCCATTCGGCGCGCGCCACCGGCCGGAAGACGTCGAACGAGACCGGATCGCCCATGCGGGCCTCGTTGTCCGGGTCCTCCACCTTGCCGTGGTGGTCGCGGTGCGAGGTCTTCTTGAGGTAATAGCCGAGGAACTGCAGATAGGCCAGGCCGGTCAGCATGCCGATGACCGGCGGCATGTGCAGGAAGTTGTGGAAGCTCACCGCGGTGGCGATGGTGAGCAGGAACAGCGTGATGATGCGCCGGGCACCGCGCTTCATGTCCACCCGCTCGTCGGAGACGGTCGGCTGCCCGTCCGGCACGGCAAAGTGCATCAGCGCCGCGGGCACCAGGAAATCCACCGCGGCCGGCACGAACAGGGTGAAGAAGGTCCAGAACTCGACGGCACCCTTCTGCCATACCATCAGCGTCGTGATGTCCCCGAACGGACTGAAGGCGCCGCCGGCGTTGGCGGCGACCACGATGTTGATGCAGGCGAGCGAGACGAAGCGGCCGTTGTCGCCGCCCACCGCCATCACCACCGCGCACATCAGCAGGGCGGTGGTGAGGTTGTCGGCCACCGGCGAGATGAAGAAGGCGAGCGTGCCGGTCAGCCAGAACAGGGTGCGGAAGCCGAAGCCCCGGCGGATGAGCCAGGAGCGCAGGGCATCGAACACCCGCCGTTCGTCCATGGCGTTGATGTAGGTCATCGCCACCAGCAGGAACAGCATCAGCTCGGCGTATTCCAGCAGGTTGTGCCGCACCGCCCGCTCCGCCTCGTGGGTGAGCCCGTTGCCGGCGTAGACCGCGGCGATCATCGCCCAGATGACCCCGGCGGCGAGGATCACCGGCTTGGACTTGCGCAGGTGGGTGAACTCCTCCGCCATCACCAGCAGGTAGGCGATCGCGAAGATGAGGATGGCCGCATAGCCGACCGCGTGGTGCGTCAGGTCCAGCAGGGTGCCGCCCTCGGCGGCCAGAAGGGGGGCGGGCAGAAGCAGGGCCAGGCAGGCGGGCAGGAGCAGATTTCGTTTCACCGGTGCGTTTCTCGGTCGGGTGGGGGGAGGCGGAACAAATACGGCAATCGGGGCCGGCGGGCAAGCGCCGTCGGCCGGACGGCGTGACCGCATGGGCCGCGCCTGACATACTAACCGCGCGACGAGCGGCGGTCATTGCATGAACATCCTGATAGTCGAAGACAACCCGGACCTGGTGGCGAATCTGGTCGAGTTCCTGGAAGAACGCGGACATACCGTGGACATCGCCTACAACGGCTACACGGCGCTCGGCTTCGCGCTGGAGAACGACTACGACGCCATCGTCCTCGATCTGATGCTGCCCGGCATCGACGGCCTCGAGGTGTGCGCCAAGCTGCGGGCGGCCGACCGCCAGCCGCCGGTCCTGATGCTCACCGCGCGCGACAGCCTGGAGGACAAGCTGGACGGCTTCGCCAGCGGCGCCGACGACTACCTGGTCAAACCCTTCGCGCTGCTGGAACTGGAGGCCCGGCTCCAGGCGCTGGTGCGGCGCCGGGGGCGGGGCACGCGCGGCGGCCAGCGTCTGCAGGTGGACGATCTGGTCCTCGACACCGCCACCTGGCAGGCCACGCGCGCCGGCCAGCCGCTCGATCTTCCGCCGATCCCGCTCAGACTGCTGCAGCGCCTGATGGAGCGTTCGCCGCAGGTGGTCGGCCGTGCCGAGCTCGAGCGCTGCATCTGGGGCGATTCGCCGCCCGACAGCGACGCGCTGCGCAGCCACCTGCACCAGCTGCGGGCGATCATCGACAAACCCTTCGCCCGGCCGCTGCTGCACACCGTGCGCGGCTTCGGCTACCGCCTCGCCGCCGAGCCGTGATGTTCAACCTCGGTCTGCGCCTGCGCGTGATGGTCGGATTCGCGCTGATCAGCGGCAGCGCGAGCCTGGTTCTGGGGAGCTGGGTCTATCTCACCTTCCGCGATCTGGACCGGCGCCTGATCGACGAGGCGCTGACCGCCGAGGTCCAGGACTACCGCGCGCGGCTCGCGCGCAATCCCGCCTCGCTGCCGCCGATGACGGCCACCGTCCGCGGCTATCTGCTGCGGGACGACCGTCCGGACGAACGCCCCCCGGAGCTGCACGGCCTGCCGGAAGGGCGGTTCCCGCTCACCGTGGACGGCGTCTCGTACCGCGCCGCCGTGGTGCGCGAAGGTGGCGCGACCCTCTACATGCTGCACGACAATTCCGCGGTGGAGCGGCGCGAACAGCGGCTGCTCGCGGCGGTCCTCGGCGGCATCCTGGCGACCAGTCTGCTCGCCGCCGCGTGGGGCTGGTGGCTGGCGGGCCGGGTGATCGCCCCGGTCCGGGAACTGGCGCGCCGCGTGCGCGAACGTCCGCCGAGCGATCTGGACACGCCCTTCGCCGAGGGCCTGCCGCACGACGAGGTCGGCGAGCTCGCCCACGCCTTCGAGCGCTATCTGGCGCGCATGCGCGCCTTCGTCGAGCGCGAGCGCGCCTTCTCCGCCGATGCCAGCCACGAACTGCGCACGCCGCTGACCGTCATCCAGGGCGCCGTCGAGGTGCTGCAGGGCCGGGACGATCTCGACAGGCTGACCCGTGCGCGCATCGACCGTATCGCCCGCGCGGAACGCGACATGGCGGATCTCACCGCCGCGCTGCTGATGCTGGCGCGCGAACAGCGCGGCGACGCGACGAAGACCGCCAACTGCCCGGTCGACGAGGTTCTGCACGAGGTGGTCGAGCAGCACCATCACCTCCTGGATCACAAGCAGGTGTCCGTCACGGTCGATGTGCGCGACCCGCTGGCGCTCACCGTCGAGCGCCCGCTGCTCGCCATCGCCATGGGCAATCTGGTGCGCAACGCCTTCACGTACACGGAAACGGGCAGCGTCTCCATCACCCTGGAAGGCGGCGTGCTGAGCGTCGCCGACACCGGTCCGGGCGTGCCGCCGCAGGATCTCTGCTGCCTGTTCGAGCACAGCGACCGTTCCCGTCGCGCCACGCGCGGGGCCGGCATCGGCCTGCCGCTGGTCAAGCGCATCGCCGACCGGCAGGGCTGGGCCGTCTCGGTGCAGAACCGTCCCGAAGGCGGCGCGCTGTTCCGGCTCGATTTTGGCTCCCCCTCCTGACCCGCCGCTCCGGCATGCGCCGCGCACGCCGCGTCTTCACGGCATCTTGATCCGCGCTTGACCGGGGCTTGAGCCGCGTCTTGCTACTGTCCGCACTCCCCTTGTCAACGGGTTGCGCGGCCCGGGCGGCATCACCGTCCCGGCACCGTCCGCGCGCCCCGAATCGGAGTGATCGGATGTCTGGACTTCTGCCCGTTTCCGGAGTGGTCGCCGCGTTCGCCGGCACGGTCGTACTGCGTATCCGCAGCCTGCGGCGCACATGGCGCGCACAGCGTTCCCTGTCCGCGCCCCGCTGGAGCGTCGATGGCGGCATTTCGACGTCGGCCGCCGCGCCCGACGACCCGCGCGCAAGCGCCGGTTCCGCCGATGGCGGCGCCTTCCCGTCGCGGGCGGCACTGCGGAGGAACGTGGCATGAGCCAGGCGCAGGAGCGGGCGATCGGGGCGGTTCGTGCGGGCGGCGGCCAGGCGGTTCCGTTGTGGCTGGTGCGGTTCTTCCCGTTCATCCGCTGGTGGCACAGGGTGAATCGCGACACGCTGCGGGCGGATCTCATCGCCGGGCTGACCGGCGCGATCGTGGTGCTGCCGCAGGGTGTCGCCTTCGCCACCATCGCCGGCATGCCGCCGGAGTACGGACTCTATGCCGGCATCGTGCCCGCCATCGTTGCGGCGCTGTGGGGTTCGTCGTGGCACCTCGTTTCGGGGCCGACCACCGCCGCGTCCATCGTCGTCTTCTCCAGTCTCAGCGCCTTCGCCGAGCCGGCCACGGCCGACTACGTGCGCCTGGCCCTGACGCTCACGCTGATGGTGGGCGTGCTGGAGCTGGTCATGGGCCTCGCGCGCCTGGGCACGCTGATCAACTTCATCTCCCATTCCGTCGTCATCGGCTTCACGGCGGGCGCCGCCATCCTGATCGCGTCGAACCAGATCAAGCATTTCTTCGGCATCCCCATGCCGCGCGGTCTGCACTTCCACGAGACGATCCAGCACCTGCTGCAGAACCTGTCGGCCATCGATCCGTACATCGCCGCGGTCGGCATCGTCACGCTGCTGTCCGGGCTGCTCGTCAAGCGCTATTGGCCGCGCATTCCCTATATGATCGCCGCCATGGTGGTCGGCAGCGTCGCAGGCGTGGTGCTGCACAAGTGGGGTGGCGCGGCGCCGGGGCAGATCCCGACCGTGGGCGCGCTGCCGCCCGGTCTGCCGCCGCTGTCGATGCCGGACTTCCGTCTGGAGACCATCAAGGAGCTGGCGCCGGCGGCGCTGGCGGTGACGCTGTTCGCACTCACCGAGGCGGTGTCCATCGCCCGCTCCCTGGCCGCGCGCGCCCAGCAGCGGCTGGACGGCAATCAGGAGTTCATCGGCCAGGGCCTGTCGAACATCGCCGGCAGCTTCTTCTCGGGCTACGTCGCCACCGGTTCGTTCAACCGCAGCGGGCTGAACTTCCAGGCCGGCGCGCGCACGCCGCTGGCGGCGGTGTTCGCGGGCGCGCTGCTCGCGGCCGTCATCGTGCTGGTCGCCCCGCTGGCGGCCTATCTGCCGAACGCGGCCATGGCCGCCATCCTGTTCCTGGTCGCGTGGGGCCTGATCGACTTCCATCACATCCGCCAGATCGTCCGCACCAGCCGGCAGGAGACGGCCGTGCTCGCCGTCACCTTCTTCGCGACGCTGCTGCTGGAACTGGAATTCGCCATCCTCGCCGGCGTGCTGCTGTCGCTGGCCCTGTACATCAACCGGACCTCGCGGCCGCAGCTGATCACCCGCGTGCCCGATCCGCGCAGTGCGAAACGCGACTTCGTGACCGACAGCGCGCTGCCCGAATGTCCGCAGGTGAAGCTCGCGCGCCTCGACGGCTCGCTGTTCTTCGGTGCCATGAACCACGTGGCGGAGTCGCTCGCGCGCTTTACCGATCACGCACCGGACCAGCGGCATGTCGCCATCTCCGCCACCGGCATCAACTTCATCGACATCGCCGGCGCGGAACTGCTCGCGCAGGAGGCCAGGCAGCGCCGCCAGTCGGGCGGCGGCCTGTACCTGATCCGTCCGAAGCCGGCGGTGCTCTCGGTGCTGGAGCGGGGCGGCTATCTCGACGAGATCGGCCGGGAGAACGTGTTCACGGGCAAGACGATCGCCATCCGTTCCATCGTCGACCGGCTCGATCCGGAGGCCTGCCGCCGCTGCGACAAGCGCATCTTCCGCGAATGCGCGGGGCGGCCCGGCGCGGAAGCGGTTTCCATTCCCGAGGAGGCACTGGCATGAAACGGACTGTGATCGCTCCGGTCGATCTCGACCGCAAGGCGGAAGACATCGTGCGCTGCGCCTCCAGGCTCGCGCGCCTGCATCAGGCGGACCTGATCGTGACGCACGTGGTGGACGACTGCGGCGCGGAGGCCGGCTATGCGCCCTTCAGCTCGGCCCGCGAGGCCAGGGAGGGCATGGCGCGCGAGGCCCGGGGCTGGCTGGTGGGCCTGCTGCACCATCTCGGGATCCAGGGCGCCGAGATCGTCGTGACCGACGGCGGCCTGCGGGAGAGCGTCGTGACGCTGGCCGAACGGCGCCGCGCCTGCTGCATCGTGACCGGGCAGTCCCGCTGGGGCGTGCTGGGCAGGCTGGCGGGGCTGCAGGGGGACGCGCGGATCGCCCGGCTCGACTGCGACGTCGTCGCGGCGGAAGCGGGCGCGCGCCAGGGACGCGAGGCGGCGCTGGCCTAGCATCGTCCGGAACGTCATTGCGAGCGAAGCGAAGCAATGACGGATGGACCGGATCTTCCCCGTTGGCGAATACGCCGCCGCGCTCACGCACTCAGCGTGCGGCGGACGGAGCGGGCGCGGGGCGTTCCGGCAGGAACAGCAGGGGATCGACGCGGGCGTTGTTGAGACTGACGCCCCAGTGCAGATGCGGCCCGGTGACGCGGCCGGTCTTGCCGATGGCGCCGATGACCTCGCCGGCCTCCACCTCGTCGCCGGCCTGTACGTCGATGCGGCTCATGTGGCAGTACATGGTGACCAGCCCCTGGCCGTGGTCGATGAACACGGTATTGCCGTTGAAGAAGAAGTCGCCGGTATCGATCACGCGGCCGGCCGCCGGTGCGCGGATGGGCGTGCCGATCGGTCCGGCGATGTCCAGGCCGCTGTGCGGCTGACGCGGCTGATCGTTGAAGAAACGCCGCAGGCCGAAGGGGCTGCTGGTCGGGCCGTCGGCCGGCCACACGAAATCGGTGACCACGTCCTGCCGCTCGCTGTAGTGGCGCAGCGCCGCCTGGATGCGCGGCGTCTCCTTGCGGATGCGTTCCATGTCCTGCGCGTTCGGTTCGACCTTGCGCTTTTCCTTGATGACCAGGCGCTGCGTCTCGTAGGCCTTGTCCCGCACGTCGAAGGCGAGTTTCTCCGTCCTGCCCGCGCGCCGCACCGACAGAGCGTGCGCGCCCGGCTTCGCGCCCAGCGGGATGCCGACCACGGCATGCCATTGGCCGCCGTCCTCGACCACCAGCACGCGCTTGTCTCCATAGTGCGCCTGCGGCGCCCGTTCGGACGGACCGAGGGCGATCACCGCGACGCCGCCGGGCACGGCCTCGCTGCGCGGCAGCGCGGGCGCGAGCGCGGGGAGCAGGGCGAGGATCAGCAGAGTGGCGGTGCGCATCATGACGCGCATCCTAACATTGTCGTGCAGCGCTGTTGAGCTGTCATTGTGTGAAAGGTTTGATGAACCGCCAAGACGCCAAGGTCGCCAAGAAGAATCAAGCAATGCTGGTTTGGCGGTCTGAGAGAAAGTGTGTCTGTTTCTGCAAGCCTCTCAGCATCTGTTTGCAACTATTGAACGGCTTCGCATTTCTTGGCGTCTTGGCGGTTCCTGTAAAACTCACCCTTCGCCGGTCGCCTCGTCCACCGTGCAGCGCAGGCGGCCGCGGGCGAGGCGGGCGGTAATCCTGTCGCCGGGGCGGGTCTGCGCGGCGTCGTGCAGTACGCGGCCGTCGGCGGCGGTGACGATGGCGTAGCCGCGCTCCAGCGTGGCGAGCGGGCTGACGGCATCCAGGGCACGGCCGAGCGCGGTCAGGCGCTGGCGCGATTCCTTCAGGCGCGTCTGGACGGCGGTGCGCAGCCGGCGGGCCAGCGCGGCCTCCAGATCGCGCAGGTGCCGCAGGCGCGGGCCGGGGTGGTGGCGCTGCAGCCGCGCCTCCAGGGTGGCGAGCCGTTCGCGGCGGCGCTGCAACCGGGCGCGGAGCGCGAGCCGCAGGCGCTGGTCGAGTTCGTCGAGCCGCTGGGCGCGCTGGCGCAGCCGCTGACCCGGGTGCTGCTGCTGGAGGCGCTTGCCGAGCCAGCCGAGCCGCTCGTCCAGGCGCTGCAGCCGGCGGCGCAGGTGCTTGTAGAGCTCGCGGTCCAGCGCGCGCAGCTGGTTCAGCCACTCGGTCTGGTCGGGGCTGACCATCTCCGCGGCGACCGAGGGCGTGGGCGCGCGCCGGTCGGCGACGAAATCGGCGATGGTGAAATCGACCTCGTGGCCGACGCCGCTGACCACCGGGATGCCGCAGTCGTAGATGGCCCGCGCGACCACCTCCTCGTTGAAGGCCCACAGGTCCTCCAGCGAACCGCCGCCGCGGGCGACGATCAGCACGTCGCAGTCGCGCCGCCGGTCGGCGGTGCGGATGGCGGCGGCGATTTCGGCGCCGGCGCCGGCACCCTGCACCGGCACGGGGTAGATCAGCACCGGGATGGCGGGAAAGCGCCGCCGCAGCACGCTCAGGATGTCGCGGATGGCCGCGCCGGTCGGCGAGGTGACCACGCCGATGCGCCGGGGCAGGGTCGGCAGCTCCACCTTGTGCGCAGCATCGAACAGGCCCGCGGCGGCGAGCTTCTGCTTGAGCGCCTCGAAGGCCCGTTGCAGGGCGCCGTCGCCGGCCTCCTCCATGGACTGTACGATCAGCTGGTAGTCGCCGCGCGCCTCGTACAGCGACAGGTTGGCGCGCACCAGCACCTGCCGGCCGTCCTCGGGGCGGAACTTCAGGAAGCGGTTGTTGCCCCGGAACATGGCGCAGCGCACCTGGGCGGTGCTGTCCTTCAGGGTGAAGTACAGGTGCCCGGAGGCGGGGCGGGAGACGTTGGACAGCTCGCCCTCGACCCAGATCAGCGGAAAGGCGCCCTCCAGCAGGGCGCGGGCCTCGGCGTTGAGGCGGCCGACGCTGTAGACGTCGCGGTCGGGGGTGGGATTGGACATGGGGCCGGATGATACCGCCAATTCCGCCAGCTCGAACAAGTTCTGCGTTGGCTGACTGCCAAGGGGGAGAGCTCCGCTACTCCCCCTTGGCGTAATGCGCCGGATGTTGTCGTAGAGGGGGACAGACTTAAGTCTGTCCCCGGTCCACCGGTCCCATCCGGCGTATTACGGCCTGCGGCCTAATGCGCGCTGCGGGCAGCGGTTTTGGCAAACTACCTGGAATCCTGCCGGGTTAGCCGTTCTACCCGCTCCCGTACCCTGACCGCGGTTTACCGCAGCCCCCCCGATACCTATAATTGCGCCCTTCACTTCAAGACTTTAGGTTCCGGACCCTCCGCTTATGCTGCGCATTGCCGAAGAAGCCCTCACATTCGACGACGTCCTCCTGCTGCCCGACTACTCCACCGTCCTGCCCAAGGACGTCCAGCTCCAGACCCGGCTGACCCGCGGCATCGATCTGAACATCCCGCTGCTGGCGGCGGCCATGGACACCGTCACCGAGGCGCGGCTGGCGATCGCGCTCGCGCAGGAGGGCGGCATCGGCATCATCCACAAGAACATGACGGCCGAGCAGCAGGCCAACCAGGTACGGGCGGTGAAGAAGTTCGAGAGCGGCGTCATCAAGGAACCGTTCACGGTGAGCCCGACCACCAGCATCCGCGAAGTGCTCGACCTCACCCGCGCCCACGACATCTCCGGCGTGCCGGTGGTCGACGGCCAGGAGCTGGTCGGCATCGTCACCAACCGCGATCTGCGCTTCGAGAACCGCTTCGACGAACCGGTGTCCGCGGTGATGACGCCGAAGGACCGGCTGGTCACGGTAAAGGAGGGCACCAGCAAGGACGAGATCGTGCGCCTGCTGCACGCCCATCGTATCGAGAAGGTGCTGGTGGTCGACGACAAGTTCGAACTGCGCGGTCTGGTCACGGTGAAGGACATCCAGAAGGCCACTGACAAGCCCAACGCCTGCAAGGACGATCAGGGCCGGCTGCGCGTGGGCGCGGCGGTGGGCGTCGGCGCCGGCACCGACGAGCGCGTCGCCGGACTGGTGGCGGCGGGCGTCGACGTGATCGTCGTCGACACCGCGCACGGTCATTCCAAGGGCGTGCTCGACCGCGTCGCCTGGGTGAAGAAGCATTTCCCCGAGGTGCAGGTGATCGGCGGCAACATCGCCACCGCCGAGGCCGCGCTGGCGCTGGCGAAGGCCGGCGCCGACGGCGTCAAGGTGGGCATCGGTCCGGGCTCCATCTGCACCACGCGCATCGTCGCCGGTGTCGGTGTGCCGCAGATCAGCGCCGTGGCGAATGTCGCGGCGGCGCTCAAGGACAGCGGCGTGCCGCTCATCGCCGACGGCGGCATCCGCTACTCCGGCGACATGGCCAAGGCCATTGCCGCGGGCGCGCACTCCATCATGGTCGGCAGCATGTTCGCCGGCACCGAAGAGGCGCCGGGCGAGGTCGAGCTGTTCCAGGGCCGTTCCTACAAGTCCTACCGCGGTATGGGTTCGCTGGGTGCGATGGCCGGTCAGCAGGGTTCCTCGGACCGCTACTTCCAGGAAGGCAATTCCGCCGAGAAGCTGGTGCCCGAGGGTATCGAGGGCCGCGTACCCTACAAGGGACCGCTGGGCCCGGTGATCCATCAGCTGCTCGGCGGCCTGCGCTCCAGCATGGGCTACACCGGCTGCGCGACCATCGAAGAGATGCGCACCAAGCCGAAGTTCGTGCGGGTGACCAACGCCGGCATGGCCGAGAGCCACGTGCACGACGTGCAGATCACCAAGGAAGCGCCGAATTACCGCGTATAAGGTGCTAGGGACGAGGTTCTAGGGCCGAGGAAAAACCTCCTCCCATAGTTGGATCTCTGAATTTCTGTTCTGCACCTTGACTCCTTCCCAGCACCTAGCACCTAGAGCCTAGAACCTTGTCCACAGACATCCACGCCCACCGCATCCTGATTCTCGACTTCGGCTCGCAGTACACCCAGCTGATCGCCCGCCGCGTGCGCGAGATCGGCGTGTACTGCGAGATCCATCCCTGGGACATGGATGAAAAGGATATCCGCATCTTCAAGCCACGCGGCGTGATCCTCTCGGGCGGGCCGGAGACGGTCACCGCGGAGCACACCCCGCGCGCGCCGCAGCTGGTGTTCGAGCTCGGCGTGCCGGTGCTCGGCATCTGCTACGGCATGCAGACCATGGCGCAGCAGCTCGGCGGCAAAGTCGAGTCCGCCGCGCATCACGAATACGGCTACGCGCAGGTGCGCGCGCGCGGCCATACCCGGCTGCTGAAGGACATCGAGGACCACACCAGCGAGGAGGGCTACGGCCTGCTCGACGTGTGGATGAGCCACGGCGACCGTGTCATCGACATGCCGCCCGGCTTCAAGCTGATGGCCAGCACCGACAGCGCGCCGATCGCCGGCATGGCCGACGACGAGCGCCGCTATTACGGCGTGCAGTTCCATCCGGAAGTGACCCACACCCGCCAGGGCGGGCGCATCCTCGAACGCTTCATCCGCGACATCTGCGGCTGCGACGCGCTGTGGACCGCCGGCAACATCGCCGAGGACAGCATCGCCGCCATCCGCGAGCAGGTCGGCAGCGATGAAGTGCTGCTCGGCCTGTCCGGCGGCGTCGACTCATCGGTGGTCGCCGCGCTGCTGCACCGCGCCATCGGCGACCAGCTGACCTGCGTGTTCGTCGACAACGGCCTGCTGCGCTACAAAGAGGGCGATCAGGTCATGGCGACCTTCGCCGAACACATGGGCGTGCACGTGATCCGCGTCGATGCCGAGGCACGCTTCCTGAAGGCGCTCGAGGGCGTCGACGATCCCGAGCGCAAGCGCAAGATCATCGGCAACCTGTTCATCGAGGTGTTCGAGGAGGAGGCCGCCAGGCTCAAGAACGCGAAGTGGCTGGCGCAGGGCACGATCTACCCCGACGTCATCGAGTCCGCCGGTGCCAAGACCGGCAAGGCGCATCTCATCAAGTCGCACCACAACGTCGGCGGCCTGCCCGAAGAGATGAACCTGAAGCTGCTCGAGCCGCTGCGCGAGCTGTTCAAGGACGAGGTGCGCCGCCTCGGCGTCGAACTCGGCCTGCCCTACGACATGGTCTACCGCCACCCGTTCCCGGGCCCTGGCCTGGGCGTGCGCATCCTCGGCGCCGTGAAGAAGGAATACGCCGACACCCTGCGCCTGGCCGATCACATCTTCATCGAGGAACTGCGCAAGCACGACCTCTACGACAAGGTCTCGCAGGCGTTCGCGGTGTTCCTGCCGGTCAAATCGGTCGGCGTGACCGGCGACGGCCGCCGCTACGACTACGTCGTCGCGCTGCGCGCGGTGGAGACCATCGACTTCATGACCGCCCGCTGGGCGCACCTGCCGTACGAGTTCCTCGACCACTGCTCGCGGCGCATCATCAACGAAATCCCGCGCATCTCCCGCGTCGTCTACGACATCACCGGCAAGCCGCCGGGGACGATCGAGTGGGAGTAG
>JAJJPM010000139.1:0-2852 GCA_032907525.1 Gammaproteobacteria bacterium | reverse complement strand
GTCAGCGGGCTGTTGAGGGTTTGGTGGGGGGGCTAGGGGCGGGGGGCTAGGGGCTGGGGAAATCCATTCTCCCCATCCCGAGTCTCAGGTCCCCAGTCCCTCGACTACCCTCCCCTGGTCGCGGGGGAGGTCATGCAACCGCCGCCGCAGGGCGGCAATCGTGGAGAGCGTTAACATGGGTACCTCATTTGAACTGACCGCCGAGTCGCGCAACGACATGGGTAAGGGTGCGAGCCGCCGCCTGCGTCGCGAAGGCAAGGTGCCGGCCATCCTGTACGGTGGCGACGGCGAACCGAAGATGCTGTCCCTGGTGCACAATGAACTGGTGCGCCGCCTCGAGGACGAGGCCTTCTACTCGCACATCCTGGCCGTGAACATCGACGGCAAGACCGAGCAGGCCGTGCTGCGCGATCTGCAGCGCCATCCCGCCAAGCCGGTGATCATGCACGTCGATCTGCAGCGCGTGAAGGCGGGTGAGAAGCTGCGCATGCAGGTGCCGCTGCACTTCGTCGGCGCCGACGTGGCGCCCGGCGTGAAGACCGCCGGCGGCCTCTTCATCCACGAGCTGAACGAAGTGGAAGTCGAGTGCCTGCCGAAGGACCTGCCGGAGTTCATCGAGGTGGACGTGTCGGGCATGAACGTGTCCGATCACCTGCACCTGTCGGACCTGCGGCTGCCGGCCGGCGTCGAGCTGACCGAACTGCACCGTGGCGAGGGCCACGATCTGGCGGTCGCGCACATCGAACCGCCGCGCGTCGCAGCGGAGGAAGCGGCGGCTGCGCCGGAGGCCGGCGAGCAGCCTGCGTCCTGAGGCGGTAGCGCCCGTGTCGGCGGTGCAGCTCATCGTCGGACTGGGCAACCCCGGCGCGGAATACGAACAGACCCGGCACAACGCCGGGTTCTGGTTCGTCGACGCGCTGGCCCGCGCCGCCGGTTGCAGCCTGCGCGCCGAGGCGCGCTTTCATGCCGAGGTCGGCCGCTGCGCCCTGCACGGGCAGGACTGCAGGCTGCAGAAGCCGACCACCTTCATGAACCGCAGCGGCCAGGCCGTGGCCGCGCTGGCCAAATTCCTGCGCATCCCGCCGACGGAGATCCTGGTCGTCCACGACGAGCTGGATCTGCCGCCAGGTACGGTGCGACTGAAGAAGGGCGGCGGCCACGGCGGGCACAACGGCCTGCGCGATCTGATCGCCCATCTGGGCACGCAGGATTTTCTGCGTCTGCGCATCGGCGTCGGCCATCCCGGCGACCGCAGCAAGGTGGTCGACTATGTGCTGCACCGTCCGAGCCGCGAGGAACGCGAGCTGATCGATGCCGCCATGGCGCGCGCGCTGGAGGTCATGCCGCTCGCCGTCGCCGGTGAATTCGAGCGCGCGATGCATAAATTACACAGTGTCCAGGGATGAGGTGCGAGGTTCTAGATCCTGGTGTCTAGGACGATATCGAGAACCCGTACCGCCGAATCACCCTGCTGACTGCTGCCTAGCCCTAGCACCTAGCACCTAGAACCTAGAACCTATCGATATGAGCATCCAATGCGGCATCGTCGGTCTCCCCAACGTGGGCAAGTCGACGCTCTTCAACGCGCTCACCAAGGCGGGCATCCAGGCGGAGAACTATCCGTTCTGCACCATCGAGCCCAACGTCGGCGTCGTGCCGGTACCGGATCCGCGCATCGATCAGCTGGCCGCGATCGTCAAGCCGCAGAAGATCCAGCATGCGACCGTCGATTTCGTCGACATCGCCGGCCTGGTGGCGGGCGCCTCCAAGGGTGAGGGTCTGGGCAACAAGTTCCTCGCCAACATCCGCGAGTGCGACGCCATCGCCCACGTGGTGCGCTGCTTCGAGGACGACAACGTCGTGCACGTCGCCGGCAAGGTCGATCCGCTGTCGGACATCGAGGTGATCAACACCGAACTGGCCCTGGCGGACCTGGAGTCGGTGGAGAAGGCCGTCAACCGCCTCACCAAGGTCGCCAAGACCGGCGACAAGGCGGCCAAGGCCAAACTGGAGCTGCTGGAGAAGGTGCGCGCGCAGCTCGACGCCGGCAAGCCGGTACGCGCTTTGAATCTCAGCGCCGAAGAACAGGCGCAGATCCACGACCTGCATCTGCTCACCGTCAAGCCGACCATGTACATCGCCAACGTCGCCGAGGACGGCTTCGAGAACAATCCGAAGCTCGACGCCGTGCGCGCCTTCGCCGCCGCGGAAGGCTCCGAGGTGGTCCCCGTGTGCGCCGCCATCGAGGCCGAACTGGTCGAGCTGGACGAGGAGGAACGCAAGGTGTTCCTGGCGGAGATGGGCCTGGACGAGCCCGGCCTGAACCGCGTGATCCGCGCCGGCTACAAACTGCTCGGGCTGCAGACCTATTTCACGGCCGGCGTCAAAGAGGTCCGCGCCTGGACCATCCACGTCGGCGACACCGCCCCCAAGGCCGCCGCGGTCATCCACACGGATTTCGAGAAAGGCTTCATCCGCGCCGAGGTCATCGGCTTCGACGACTTCGTCGCCTGCAAGGGCGAGCAGGGCGCCAAGGAGGCCGGCAAGATGCGCCTGGAGGGCAAGGACTACGTGGTGCGCGACGGCGACGTCATGCACTTCCGGTTCAACGTATAGAATCAGGGTCGAGGCTCTAGGTCCTAGGGCCGAGGGGGAGGGGCATTTACCTAGACCCTAGAACCCCGGCCCTAGTACCTGTGTTATAGACATCCGCCCCTCTAGCCCCTACAATTTCGCCTCTTCTCGGGCCCCCCAGGGCCTATGCAGTGAAATATGGCTACGTAGCTCAGCTGGTTAGAGCGCGGCACTCATAATGCTGAGGTCGGTGGTTCAAGTCCACCCGTAGCCACCAT
>JAJJPM010000138.1:0-2857 GCA_032907525.1 Gammaproteobacteria bacterium | reverse complement strand
TGCTAGGTGCTAGGTGCTAGGTGCTAGGGCCGAGGACGGCCTTCCTCCCCCTCGGCCCTAGCACCTAGCACCTCGTCCCTCACGAAAAGGAAATACAGATGTCGACCATCATGAAAGCCCGGTCATCGAACGACGACGGCCTGCTGATCGCCGGACGCGTATACAAATCGCGCCTGCTGGTCGGTACCGGCAAGTACAAGGACATGGACGAGACGAAGCGCTCGGTCGAGGCCAGCGGCGCGGAGATCGTCACCGTCGCCATCCGCCGCACCAACATCGGTCAGGATCCCAAGCAGCCGAATCTGCTCGACACCCTGCCGATGTCGAAGTACACCTACCTGCCCAACACCGCCGGCTGCTATTCCGCCGAGGACGCGGTGCGCACCTGCCGGCTGGCGCGCGAGCTGCTCGACGGCCACGACCTGGTGAAGCTGGAAGTGCTCGGCGACGAGAAGACGCTGTTCCCCGACATCATCCAGACGCTGTCCGCCGCCGAAACGCTGATCAAGGACGGCTTCAAGGTGATGGTCTACACCAACGACGACCCCATCATCGCCAAGCGCTTCGAGGACATGGGCTGCGTGGCGGTGATGCCGCTGGCGGCGCCGATCGGCTCGGGGCTGGGCATCCGCAATCCCTACAACATCCGCACCATCGTCGAGAACGCCACGGTGCCGATCCTGGTCGACGCCGGCGTCGGCACCGCGTCCGATGCCGCGATCGCCATGGAGCTCGGCTGCGACGGCGTGCTGATGAACACCGCCATCGCCGGCGCGCAGGATCCGGTGCTCATGGCCTCGGCCATGAAGAAGGCCATCGAGGCCGGCCGCGAGGCCTACCTCGCCGGCCGTATCCCCCGCAAGCGCTTCGCCAGCGCCTCCTCGCCGATCGACGGGACGTTTTTCTAGGGCTAGGTGCTAGGTGCTAGGTGCTAGGTGCTAGGGGCTAGGTGCTAGGGGCTGGGTTGTGTGAGTAGAAGATTTTTCTAGTCCCTAGTCCCTAGTCCCTAGTCCCTATCTTTCAATCGTATACAAGATATCCCCACCCGTGGCGGTGCCCGTCTCGGTCTGCAGGGTGAAGCGGCGGCTGAGTTCGTAGCGCATCTGCAGCCGATTCACGGCATCGAGCAGGCCTACGCTGTAGTTGACGTACAGGCGCGGTGAGAGGTACTTGCCGACGGTGAGCGCGGCGCTGTCGAGGTCGTCGCCGCCGCCGACGCTCACTTCGTCGAAGCCGAAGCTGCTGCCGATGGTCTGGGCCAGCAGGTTGCCGCCCTTCAGGCCCAGCGAGGTTGCGGCCCGCATCAGCAGCTCGCCCTCGCCGCCGGAGGCGTTGGCCACCGGACGGCCGAGCAGCAGATAGGACAGCTGATCGGCCTGCGGCAGGTTCGGCTGTGAATACAGCTCGACCTGCGGCTCCCGCAGCTGGCCGAACACCTTCACGCCGGCGAGGATGTCGCCGGTGCGGCGCACGGCGCGCACGTCCAGGCCGGGATTGTCGATGGGCCCGTCGCGGAACAGCACGCGCCCGGTCTCGATCTTCAGCTCCTGGCCGTAGGCGGTATAGGCGCCGTCGACCACCTGGAGTTCGCCGCGCCCGCGGGTCACGCGCTTGGGCTCGTCGATCACCTCCAGCGAGCCGGTGAAGCGCCCCTTCAGTCCGAAGCCGTCGAACATCACCTTGTCGCCGAGCGTGACCGCCACGCGCGTGGTCACGTCCCAGCCCGGGGGCGGCGGCGCCTCCTGCCCGACCAGCACCACGTCCTTCGAGGCGGCCTGCGCGCCGCTCAGATCGCGCGGTTCGATGCGCCCCTCGGGGATGTGCACGCTGCCGTCGATGGCCACGGCCCGCCCGCGCACCGCGAGCGTCAGGTCGGGCGTCACCAGCACCCGCGCCTCGGGCAGGTTCACCGCCTCGAAGGACTCGCCGCTCAGCCGCAGCCGCCCCTCCAGATCGGCACTCCCCAGTCCGCTCAGGCGGCCGTCGACGGCCGCCGTGCCCGGCCCCGAGCGCGCGCCGCCCTCCAGCTGCAGCGTGCCCGCGCCCGGATCGCCGCTGAGTGCGAGCCGCAGGTCTTCGAGCTGGACGCCGGCGGGCCCGATGAAGGCCCGCCCCTCGCTCAGGCGCAGCCCGCCCCGCAGTTCCGGCGCCGCCGGCGTCCCGCCGAGCCCGGCATCGACATCGATCACGCCGGCCAGCTGATCGATGTCCTCCAGCAGGCCGTCGACCAGACTCAGGTCGCGGATCCCGCCGCTCAGGCTCCCCTCCAGCCGCTGCGCGGCCAGGTCGGCGCCGGGGCGGTAGCCCGGCAGCGCGGCATCCAGGGCGATCCGGTCGGTGCCGCTCAGGCGCAGCACGGCGCGGGCCCGCGCGCCCTGGGCATCCAGGCGCGCATCGATGTCCGCGCCGCCGAAGACGGTCTCCTGACGGCCGGCCGCATCCAGCCAGCTCAGCCCGCCTTCCGAAAGCCGCGCGGCGGCGGTGGCGGTCAGCGCCCCCGCGTTGTCCTGGCGGGCCTCCAGTTCCAGCCCCAGGCGCACGCCGCCGAGCCGCACGTCCGGCGGCAGCCAGGCGGCCACGGCACCGTCCACCGGCCAGTCGGACAGTCGCGTCCGCAGGCTGCGGCCGGCGGCGGTCTGTTCGAAGTCGGCGCACAGACGCGCGGCGTCCTGCGTCCAGCACAGATCGCGGACGCCGCCCTCGCGCGCGCCGAGCCGCAGCGGCACCGCGCCGGCGAGCGTCCAGGCGCCGGCCTCCGGCAGACGCCAGTCGGCACGCTGCAGGCGGCCGTCCCAGACTTGGCCGTTCCAGCCGCCCTGCGCGGCCAGCGCGAGCGCGTGCGCCGGCCCCTGCGCAT
>JAJJPM010000137.1:0-12398 GCA_032907525.1 Gammaproteobacteria bacterium | reverse complement strand
GTCCCTAGTCCCTAGTCCCTAGTCCCTAGTCCCTAGTCCCTAGTCCCTAGTCCCTAGTCCCCAGCCCCTAACCCCCCCAGTTCTTGAAGCGCTTGCGGCAGTATTTCAGCAGGCTCTCGTAGCTGTCGAAGAACAGGTCGAAGCCGTCCTCCGCGGGCGCGTCGAATTCGCAGTAGTCGTTCGAGTGCTCGCGGCACACCTGCGGACGCGTCGCGTAGATGCCGCAGCGGCCGTCGGCCTGCAGGTGACGGCAGCGGTTGTTGACCAGCAGAAACCAGCCGTCGTCGTCCTTGTAGGCCTGCACGTTCTCGTGCGACAACTGCCACAGCAGATGATCGAAATCGTCGCGCGAACGCGGCCCGGGGATCTTCTGGGTGATGTAGGTGCAGCACTTCGAGTTGGTGCAGAAACCGCACTTGTTCTCGGACGTGATCTCCACCTTGACGGGAATCTTCGCGACCATCGGTGTACTCCGGATCTCGCAGGCCGGGGACAGACTCAAGTCTGTCCCCTTTTACTGAAAGATCCGTAGGGTGCGTCGAGGCGCAGCCTGACGCACCGGGCGCCGCGCCACGGTGCGTCGCTGGCGCCGACGCACCCTACGGATCTTTTGGGGATTTCGTGGTGCCACCCTACAACGCCCCCGACAGCTGCAGACGGTAGCGGCCCTGGGCGTCGGGCTTGCCGAGCAGGCCGAGGTTCTGACGCAGGTCGGGACTGGCGGCGGCGCGCGGTTTGGCGAGCGCGTCCAGCACATAGCGGCGGTCGGGGCCAAGGCGGAATTCGCCGCCGAGTTCCAGCGGGCCCTCGGCCGCGGCGCCGAGCGTGCCGATCACCTGGCCCTCGCGCAGCCCTAACTGCATCGTCAGGGTGCCGAGTTCCAGCGGGGCGGGCTGCAGCACCTTCGCGCCCTGCCAGGTGAGCAGGCCGTCCAGCTCCTGCGGCCAGCCTGCGTCGAAGCTCGCGCGCGTCACGTCCAGGAGAAAATCACCGCCGCTCTGCACCATGGACAGGGGCAGCTGGCGCACCACGTCCGCGGCCGGCAACGACAGCTGGACGTCGGCGAGGTAAGGATCGCCGAACAGGCCGCGGCCCGCGCGCAGCTCGCCGCCGCCGCTGCCGCTCTGCACGAACACCTGGTACTCCAGCCGGCCGGCCAGCAGCGCCGTCGGCCGCAACCGCCAGGCCAGCGGTCCCACGACGGTCCGCCCCAGCCCGAGGCGGGCGATGCGCCCCGTCCAGACGGTACCTTCGATACCCTGCATGGCGACCTGCCCCAACCCCAGCCAGCCCAGCACGTGGCGCGCCGGCAGGGTGATCGCCAGGAACACCAGGAAGAGGATGGCGGCCGGCGCCGCCCAGCGCAGTATGACGGCCTTCATGAGGTGGGAGCGTGCAGCGTCAGGCGCATCCTGACCTGCCCCGGGACCGGTTCACGCTCTACGCTCACCATGCCCGCGGCCACGCCGAAATCGCGGCCGAGGGCGTCCAGCCAGGTGAGCACGGTGTCGAAGGCCACGCCCTCCAGGGTCACGCGCACGGCATCCGCGCTCTCGGGTTCGATACGCTTGACGCCGCCGCCGAGACCGGCGGCACGCGCCGACTGGTCGACCACGGCCAGCAGCGAGCGTCCGCCCAGGCCCGCCGCGGCGGTGCCGCCGCTGCCCCGCAGGCGCTTGACCTCGGCGGCGGCGCGCTGCATCCAGGCCAGCGTCTCGCGCTGCTGCGCGACCTCTTCCTCCAGGCGGTCCACGCTGCCGGCCAGCGGCTGCCACAGCAGCGCCCAGACCAGCAGGGGAATGAGCAGCGCCAGGCCGGCCGCCAGGATCATGCGCTCGCGCGTGCCGAGGCTGTCGAACCAGGCCCTCACGAGTCCGCTCCCTGCAGCCGCAGCCGCCCCTGCACACGGCGGTTGGCGCCGGCGGTGGCGGACTGGATGTCGACACTCAGGCCGCCGGCCTCGGTGAGCCGCTGCTTGAGCTGGTCGAGACTCTGGATGTCGCCGGCGGTCAGCTCGAGATCCAGCCGCCCGTCGCGGAAATTCGCACCGAGGAGTTCGATGTCGCTACCGGCGAGCGCGCCGCCCATCCTGCCCACCAGGCCGAGGAAGTCGCTGCCACCCCCGCCCTGGCCGCGGCGCAGCGCGGCGAGCTGCTGCTCCATCTGCACGCGCGGGTCGACGACGCGGCCGCCGGGATTGGCGTCGCGGTAGACCTGTTCGATGCGCGCCTTCAGGTCGGCGGACTCCCGGCTGAGCTCCCGGTATCTGAGGCCCTGGTGGACCATCGCCAGCACGAAGCTCACCGCCAGCAGGGCCGCGGCGGCGCGCCACGGGCGCCAGATCTGGCCGTATTGCTCCTTGCGGCTGTAGTCGCCCTGCAGCAGATCGATCAGCCCCTCCGACTGCATCACGCCGGCCGCGAGCACGCCCAGGGCACCGTGGTCGCAGGACTCGAGCGTCGCCGACACCGGTTCCAGCCACGCCGGCAGTTCGCCGCCGCAATGCCAGACGCGCAGGTTGATGCCCTCCTCGCTGCGGCCGGCCAGAAGCTCGATCAGACCCGGCAGGGTCTCGGGCGTCGCGGCCTGCGCCGACCAGGGCTGGTCGCGCAGCAGGGCGCGGTCCTCTTCGAGCAGCAGGCTGCCGCTGCCCGGTTCCAGCGGCAGCGCGAGCGGTTCCGGCACCACCCGGTCCGGGTGCAGACCGGCCTCGTGGAGCTGGCCCAGCCAATGGTCCATGCGCGCCCGCTCGACCACCGCCACTGGCCATTGCTGGTCGGCGTCGCGCGCGCCCAGGGCGATGTGCAGCTCCTCGATGTCCTGGGCGAGGGCATCCTCCAGAGCGAAAGGCGCGGCCTTGCGTACCCGCGAGCGGCTGGCGGTCGGCACCGTCACCCGGGTCAGGAGCAGATCGGCGGCCGGCGCGAGCACGATGATCCGACGCGTCCCCGCCTCCATGGCGGCCTCGGTGACGCTGCCGACGCGCACCGGCCCGGCCAGCCGGCCGTTCTCGTCGACCGGAACGAATTCGACCCGCTCCTCGGGGCGGGGGGCGAAACGTATCAGCAGGGCATCAGGCATAAGTGTCCGGATCGCATCGGCGGGGCATCTTGGTGCGCCCCCTATCCGTCTAAATTCGCTGACCTTACCGCAACCGCCGCGGCTTGGCTACGGGGTGAGCGAGGAGTGAGGAGTGAGGAGCAAAATCCATTATGGCCACGGAAGCGCACGGAGAAACCGGACTGGGGACAGACTTAAGTCTGTCCCCGCGATGTCACGCCTCACTCCTCACTACCAGGTTCCCTGCGTGCGCGCCAGCGTCACCAGCTGATCCGCGTTGCGCTGCACGATGCTGTACACCTGGGCGCGGGCGGTGCCGACGCGGACGTCGGAACGCACCAGGAAGAACTGGCTGGCGACCGAGAGTCCGCCGTCGTCCACCTCCTTGCCGGCGAAGGCCTCGTCCTGCAGCAGCAGATCGACGCTCGCATAACCGTCGGCCGGGCGTTTTTCCACGAGCTGTTCGCCGTCCTGTGTGCCCAGCCCCTCGGCGATGGCCTGCAGCAGCGGCGCAGTCGCGGTGTTGACGTTGATGGCGGTGCGCGCCGGCAGGGCAGCGACGAAGGGCGCCAGCCGCCGCCAGGTCTCGACATCCACGCCGCGGATCAGGCGCAGTTCGCTGATGCTCTGCAACGGCCGGTTGGCGGCACGGTAGGGCAACGGGGCGGACAGATAGAAGTCGTCTTCCGCGCCGCTCGGGAAGCGGGTGTCGAAATCGGGATCGATCCAGTCGAGGACGGCCAGCGCCAGCTGGTCATCGATCCCCAGCGCCCGCAGCAGGCGCTGGAAGTACGCGAAATCGGCCGTGCTGACCTGACCGTCCGCGCCGACCAGGTTGTTGATGTTGAAGCGTCCCTGCAGGTCTGCGACGTAGCCGTCGATCTGTCCGCCGGGGACGCCGATGGGCGGCATGCGCTGGGCCCAGACCTCGTCCAGGTGATCGGTCTGGTTGTCGCGCGCATCGCGCATCAGGATCATGCGCGCCCAGCCCTCCACGGCCAGCGCATAGGCGTAGGCCTGATCGCCGTCGAGCAGGCTGGCGGTGCGGCGCACGTCCAGCTGCTGGCGCGACGCCATGGCGGCGGCCGCGATGGTCGCCAGGGCGACGACCATGATGGCCATGATGAGCGCCACGCCGGCCTGCCGCCCCCGCGGGTTGCGGGGGGGATTCATGCGCGGCCTCAGGCGGGCAGCAGAAACAGCCATCGCAGCTCTCCCCAGCGTTCGGTTATCAGCACCACCTCCACGGCGCGCGGCAGCGTCTCCGCGGCCGGCTGACCCGGCACGAACGTCTGGCCGGCCGGCGGCCAGCGCTCCTGCCACTGGCCCGTCTGGTCGAGGAAGCGCATGCGCACCTCGTCGACCTCCTCCAGCAGCGTCTGTTCGCGCGGCTTGGCGTCCGGCGCGCGATCGAGCGTCGGCCACTGGTAGCGCAGCAGGGCGTTGTCCCGCACCGTATAGGCGACGCGCTGCTGGGTGCTGCGCAGCTGCTCCGCGGGATTGCGCCAGCCGCCGCGGGTGAGCTCGAAGGCCGCGTCGATCCGCTCGCCGGCGCGCAGCGACGCCTCGCTCTCGCCGAACTCGTTGCGGATCGGGCGCGGCACCCACTGTTCGATGTCGCGTTCGAGGATGCGATAGGTCATCTGCAGCCGGTGCAGCTCCTCGGCGCGCTCCTCGGTGGCGGCGCGGGTGTTCATCAGCCCGTTCAGTCCGCCGTAGGCGAGCAGCGCCAGCACCGCGAAGATGGCCAGCGCGACCAGCAGCTCCAGCAGCGTGAAGGCCCGCTGGCGTCTCATTCGCGCCGTTCCACGAAGCCGCTCAGCCCGGCCAGCGGCTCGCCCTCGGCCTTGGTACCGCGCCACACCGACACGTCGATGCGGCGCAGGTCCTCATCCGGGCTCTGTTCGATCTCGGCGCGCCACTCCCACTCCTGGTCGGCCATCTCCACGCTGCCGCTGCGCTCGCCGATGCCGGGCCAGCGCGGCTCGAGCTGCAGTTCGATGAGGGCATTGCGCGCCACCCAGTGCGCCAGCGTGCGTTCCTGGAGATAGACCTGATTGCCGACGTAGGCGCCGCCACCGCGGATGGCCGCGGCCAGCGCCAGCGCCAGCACGGCCAGCGCGACCAGCACCTCGATGAGGGTGAAGCCGCGGCTGCGGCGCGGTGCGGATGCGGGGAACGCGCTCACCAGGGCTCCAGCGCCTCCCAGCGGATGTCGCCGAACAGATCGGCCTGTACCTGATACCGGTATTCGGTGGCGGGGGCGGCAAACTCGGCGGTGAACGGACTCACCTCGCCGCTCGACAGCAGCAGCAGCGTGGGCTTGATCTCGCCGGTGCTCTCCAGAACCAGATCGCGGCCTTCCAGTTCGACGTCCAGCTCGGTGTCCGGCGCGAGTGCGCGCGTGCGGAACAGGTCGTCGTCCTCGCGCAGCGCCCAGCCGTCGTCGCGGTAGATGAGGAAGCGGTACTCGTCCTCGTCGATCTGCACGCCCCATTCCTCGCCGCGCAGCACGGCCTGCTCGCTGGCGAGGCGCAGGAGCTCGGCGAAGCGGCGGGACTCATCGGACAGTTCCTCGGCGCGCCGGTCGCCGCCGAGGTTCAGGACGGCGAAGGTGAGGATGATGCCGATGATGGCGACCACCACCAGCATTTCCAGCAGCGTGAAGCCGGCCGCCGCGTACCGCCCGCTCCTCATGGCATCCGGCCGGCTACTGCAGCGTCCAGTTGCCGATGTCGTCATCCGTGCCGGACTGGCCGTCGGGGCCCGCCGAGTAGATGTCGACGGCACCGTGCGAACCGGGACTCAGGTACTGGTAGGGCCGCTGCCAGGGATCCATGGGCAGGCGGTCGACGTAACCGCCCTCCTTCCAGCGCGGCGGCTCCGGCGAGGTGGGCCGCTGCACCAGCGCCTCCAGACCCTGGTCGGTGGTCGGGTAGGTGTAGTTGTCCAGACGATAGAGGTTGAGCGCGGACTCCAGGGCGCGGATGTCCTGGCGGGCCTTGGTGATGCGCGCCTCGTCCGGCCGATCCATGATGCGCGGCACGACGATGGCGGCGAGGATGCCGAGGATGACCACCACCACCATCACCTCGATGAGGGTGAAACCGGAATTGCGGCGTTTGCTGTGAGCGGTTCGATGCATGTGTTTTCGGTCCGTGAGGTGCGTGTTGGTGATTATAAGGGACTAGGGACTAGGGGCTAGGGACTAGGGGCTAGTTAAGGCCCGCATGTATCTGCTAGTCCCTAGTCCCTAGTCCCTAGTCCCTAGTCCCTAGTCCCTAGTCCCTAGTCCCTAGCCCCTAGCCCCTAGCCCCTAGATCTCCACCACCTCGAACTCGTCCTTGCTGGCGCCGCAGTCCGGACAGACCCAGTTCATGGGGATGTCCTCCCAGCGTGTCCCGGGCGGAAACCCCTCCTCGGGCAGGCCCTTGGCCTCGTCGTAGACGAACCCGCAGATGACGCACATGTAGGCCTTGTAGGGTGTGGCACTCATGCCTGACTCCTGGAACTCCGCTGGGATTGTACAACAGGAGTGAGGCGTGAGGCGTGAGGCGTGAGGAGTGAGGAGTGAGGAGAAAAACCCTATTGGCCACGGAAGCACACGGAAAAACACGGAATATGCCCCATTGTGAAGGGGCCTATGGGAGGAGACGGCCTGTGCAAGGTGTGCAAGGGGACAGACTTAAGTCTGTCCCCTCATTACTTCCCTCACCCCTCACCCCTCACGCCTCACTCCTCACTCCCCCGATGCTACAATCGCGTGAATGAGCAGGGGGACAGACTTAAGTCTGTCCCCTTCCCAACCCAAAACAACCGCCTCTCAGGTACTTTCCCATGCCAGATCCGGTCAGCCGCGTCCCCGTCGTCATGGCGCTGTCGGGCAGCGATCCCAGCGGCGGCGCGGGTATCCAGGCCGACATCGAGGCGCTGGCCAGCCATGGCTGCCACTGCGCCCCGGTCATCACCGCCGTCACCGTGCAGGACACCCAGGACATCAAGAGCTACGCGCCGCTGGACGGCACGCTGATCATGGAACAGGCGCGCGCCGTGCTCGAAGACATGCCGGTGGTCGCCATCAAGATCGGTCTGCTCGGCAGCACCGAGGCGGTGGAGGCGATCCACTCGGTGCTGCACGACTACCCGGACATCCCGGTGGTGCTCGATCCGGTGCTCGCGTCCGGCGGCGGCACGGCACTGGCCGACGACGAACTGCTGGAGGCCCTGAGCGGCCTGCTGCTGCCCAACACCACCGTGCTCACGCCCAACAGCCTGGAAGCGCGCCTTCTCGCGCCCGAGGCGGACAACCTGGATGCCTGCGCCATGGCACTGCTCGACAAGGGCTGCGAATTCGTGCTCATCACCGGCACCCATGAGAACACGCCGCACGTGGTGAACTCGCTCTACGGCAATCATCGCGTACTCGAGACCTTCAACTGGGAGCGCCTGCCGGGCAGCTTCCATGGTTCGGGTTGCACCCTGGCGGCCAGCATCGCCGGCCTGCTCGCCCAGGGCCTGGAGCCCTTCTCCGCCATCCACGAGGCGCAGGAATACACCTGGGAGGCGCTCGCCCACGGCTACCGCGTCGGCATGGGCCAGCCGATCCCCAACCGGCTGTTCTGGGCGCAGACGGAGGAGGATTGAACCTCGCCCCTGTTTGATGGCCACGAAACCCACGAAATCCACGAAAGCCATGAGGGGAAAATCTCTCTCGCCGAAATGGAGTTTGTAACGCTCAATTTGTCCGTGCCTTCCGTGTTTTCGGTGGCGGGGCTTCTTCCCTCATGAATTTTCGCGGGTTTCGTGGATTTCGTGGCCATACCCCTGCAACCGATGAACATGCGCGGCCTCTACGCCATCACCGACACGACGCTCACCCCCGGTGACGCACTGCTCCCCGCCGTCGCCGCGGCGCTGCGTGGCGGTGCGCGCGCGATCCAGTACCGCGACAAACACAGCGACCGCCCGCACCGCCTGCGCGCGGCGCGCACGCTGCTGACGCTCTGCGACGATGCGGATGCGCTGCTGATCATCAATGACGATGTCGAGCTGGCCGCCGCGGTCGGCGCCCACGGCGTGCACCTCGGCCGTCACGACCCCGACATCGCCACGGCCCGCAGCCGCCTCGGCACCCGCGCGATCATCGGCGTCTCCTGCTACAACGAACTCGACCGTGCCCGGCGGGCGGCGGCCGAGGGCGCGGACTATGTCGCCTTCGGGCGCTTCTTTCCGTCGCGCACCAAGCCGGAGGCGGTCGCCGCGCCAGTGGAACTCCTGACCGAGGCCCGCGCCGCGCTGGACCTGCCCCTGGTTGCCATCGGCGGGATCACGCCCGACAATGGCGCGCGGCTGATCGCCGCCGGCGCCGATATGCTCGCCGTGATCCACGCTGTGTTCGGCCAGCCGGACGTCGAAGCGGCGGCGCGGCGCTTCACGGCGCTGTTCCGGTGAGATTGGAGGCAAAAATCTTTGGCCACGAAATCCACGAAACCCGCGAAAGGTTGGTATTGAACCGCACGTGGCGGGCGCATCAGGCCGGAAGGCAGTAATGCGCCGGATATTTTGGCGCAGAGGGGGACAGACTTAAGTCTGTCCCCCTCATGCAATACGCTGCGCTATTGCGCCCTGCGAGGCCTTATCGATCATCTTTCGCGGGTTTCGTGGATTTCGTGGCCATATAAAACACTATCAGGATCTACATCGATGACCAGATCGCACGAGTTGTTCCAGCAGGCCCAGCGGCACATCCCCGGGGGCGTGAATTCGCCGGTGCGGGCGTTCAAGGGCGTGGGCGGCGAGCCGGTGTTCCTGGCACGCGGGGAAGGCGCCTATGTCTTCGACAGCGACGGCAAGCGCTACGTCGACTACGTCGGCTCCTGGGGACCGATGATCCTCGGCCATGCCGACCCGGATGTGATCCGCGCGGTGCAGGAGACCGCCGCCAACGGGCTGGGCTTCGGCGCACCGACCGAGATCGAGACGCGCATGGCCGACCTGCTGTGCGAGCTGGTGCCGTCGATGGACATGGTGCGCATGGTCAGCTCCGGCACCGAGGCGACGATGAGCGCCATCCGCCTGGCGCGCGGCTATACCGGGCGCGACAAGATCGTCAAGTTCGAGGGCTGCTACCACGGGCATTCCGATTCGCTGCTGGTGAAGGCCGGCTCCGGCGCGCTGACGCTCGGCGTGCCGACCTCGCCGGGCGTGCCGGTGGCGCTGGCCGAGCACACGCTGACACTGGAATACAACAATATCGATCAGGTGCGCGAGGTGTTCGGCCATGTCGGCGGCCAGATCGCCGCGGTGATCGTCGAGCCGGTGGCCGGCAACATGAACTGCGTGCCGCCGCTGCCCGGTTTCCTGGAAGGCCTGCGCGAGATCTGCTCCGAGTACGGCGGCGTGCTGATCTTCGACGAGGTGATGACCGGTTTCCGCGTCGCGCTCGGCGGCGCGCAGGCGCATTACGGCGTGACGCCGGATCTGACCACGCTGGGCAAGGTGGTCGGCGGCGGCCTGCCGGTCGGCGCCTTCGGCGGCCGGCGCGCGATCATGGAGCAGATCGCGCCGCTCGGCCCGGTGTACCAGGCCGGCACGCTGTCGGGCAATCCGGTGGCGATGGCCGCCGGTCTCGCGACGCTGGCGAAGATCCAGGCACCGGGCTTCTTCGACCAGCTGAGCGCGACCTGCGCGCAGCTCACCGACGGCCTCGTGGAGCGCGCGCACCAGGCCGGCATCCCGCTCGCCTGCAACCGCGTCGGCGGCATGTTCGGCCTGTTCTTCACCGACGCACGGGAGGTCAACAACTTCTACGACGTCGGCCAGTGCAACCTCGACCGCTTCCGGCTGTTCTTCCACGAGATGCTCAACCACGGCGTCTATCTCGCGCCCTCGGCCTACGAGGCGGGCTTCGTCTCGGCCGCCCACGACCGCGACGCCCTGGACGCGACCTTCGCCGCGGCGGAGCGGAGCTTCGCTGCGTTATGAAAGAACCTGGAGAGCCACGAAACCCACGAAACCCACGAAAAGGTATTGATACGGCTCGCCGTAGGGCGCAATAGCGAAGTAGGGGACAGACTTAAGTCTGTCCCCTGGAGATGCTCGTCACCGGCTTCGCATCCTGTCTAATGCGCCCTATGCCACATGCGGTTCAATACTGACCGTTCGTGGGTTTCGTGGATTTCGTGGCCATCCGGAATTCCGACCTTCCTCGTCACCCCAGCCCCCGGCGTATAATCGCCGGCCATGCTCGCGGACTTCTTCAACGCCCTGCTCGCGTGGATTCAGCAGAATCCCCACTGGGCGTATCTCGGGGTGTTCCTGATCTCGGCCGGGGAGTCGCTGGCCATCGTCGGCCTGTTCCTGCCCGGGGTGGCGATCATGTTCGGTGTCGGCGCGCTGGTGGCGGCCGGTGCGCTGGACCTCTGGCCGACGCTGCTGTGGGCGGCGGCGGGCGCCGTGCTCGGCGACGGCGTGAGCTTCTGGCTGGGCAGGCACTTCCATCAGCGCCTGCGCGTGATCTGGCCGTTCCGGCGCTATCCGGCGCTGATGAACCGCGGCGTCGACTTCTTCCACCGCCACGGCGGCAAGAGCGTCGTCCTGGCG
Source organism: Gammaproteobacteria bacterium (assembly GCA_032907525.1). Lineage (GTDB taxonomy): Bacteria > Pseudomonadota > Gammaproteobacteria > Thiohalobacterales > Thiohalobacteraceae > JAHJQQ01. Next base: position 1,736 of record JAJJPM010000137.1, on the reverse strand, counting down.
CGCTTCATCGGTCCGGTGCGGCCGATCCTGCCGGCCGTGGCGGGCATGCTCGACATGCCGCCGCAGCGCTTCTTCACCGTGAACGTCGCCTCGGCCCTGCTCTGGGCGCCGGCCTATATCCTGCCCGGCGTCGTGTTCGGCGCCTCGCTGGGGCTCGCCGCCGAGGTGGCCGGCCGACTCGCGGCGCTGGCCCTGGTGCTGGTGGCGGTGATCTGGTTCGGCCTCTGGCTGGTGCGGCGCTCGCTGCGCTTCCTGCAGCCGCGTGCCGGCTTCCTGCTCGCCCGCACCCTGGACTGGGGCCGCGGGCACCGCTGGGCGGAGCCGCTGGTCGCCGCGGTACTGGAACCGGACCACGCCGAAGCGCGCGGACTGGCGGTGCTGGTGGCGCTGCTGGCGATCGCCAGCATCGTCACGACCTGGCTGTTCGGCGGTTGGCTGAGCGGCCTGGACCTGTATCTGTTCGAGGCCCTGAACGGCCTGCGCACACCGCTCGCCGACCGGGTGATGGTCTTCGTCACCGGCCTCGGCGACAACGTCGTGCTGTTCGGCGTGCTGCTGGCCGGCGGCGCCTGGCTCGCGTTGCGCCGCACCTACGGGGCCGCATTGCATTGGGTGGCGGCCGTCGCCTCGACCCTGGTCCTCACGCGCCTGCTGAAACTCAGCGTCGCCGCACCGCGCCCGCTCGATCTGTACGACGGCATCAGCGCTTTCAGCTTCCCCAGCGCGCATACCAGCCTCAGTGTCGCGGTCTACGGTTTCCTGGCGGTGCTGATCGCGCGCGAACTGTCGCTGCAGCGACGCTGGCTGCCCTACACGGCCGCCGCCCTGCTGGTCATCCCCGTGGGCTTTTCGCGGCTGTATCTGGGCGCGCACTGGCTCTCGGACGTGCTGGGCGGCCTGGTGCTGGGGCTCGCCTGCCTCGCCCTGTTCGGAATCGCCTACCGGCGCCACCCGGCGCGTCCGCTGCGCTGGCCGACCCTGACCGCCGTGACCCTGGCGGCGCTCGCCACGCTCGCGGCATGGCATACCCACATCGGCTTCGATGAGCGGCTCACCCGCTATGCGCCGCCGCCGGAGACGGTCACGCGCGATGCCGCGGCCTGGTGGAACGGGGCCTGGCGGACGCTGCCGGCCCAGCGCCACGACTTCCGCGCCTACGACCGCCAGCCCCTCAACATCCAGTACGCCGGCACTCCCGACGCACTGGCCCGAGCGCTCGCCCCGGCCGGCTGGCACCGACCGCCGGCCCTGTCGGCGACGGGCGCGCTGCAGTGGCTCGTGCCGAATCCCGAAGTCGGCGCGCTGCCGGTGCTGCCGCAGGTGCACGACGGGCTCCACGACGAGCTGCGCCTGGTGCGCACCGCGGACGACGGCCGGCGCCTGTATGTGCTGCGCCTGTGGTCGACCACCTGGCACCTGGACGGGATGGCGCCTCTGTGGGTCGGCAGCGTGACCGAGCTGCACCTGCACCGGCGGCTGCACGTCTTCAGCTATCTGGTCACCGGCTCCGATGCCGCCGAGGCGCTGGACCAGGCCGTTGCCGATCTGGCACCACGCTGCCGGACCGGACGGCGCCAGCGTGACGGCACCGCGCTGGAGGTGCTGCTGGTGCGGGACTGCACGACGGGCTCATGAGGACGCCCCTCCGGCCGCCGCATGCCCCGGCTTGGTTTGCCATGGCCGCGAAATTCCGTTTAGAGGGGGGACAGACTTAAGTCTGTCCCCTCACTCCTCAC
>JAJJPM010000136.1:0-12468 GCA_032907525.1 Gammaproteobacteria bacterium | reverse complement strand
CCCGAACTCTCCTGCAGGCCGCCCTTGCCGAACATGTAGGTCGGCGCCTCGCCGGTGACGATCAGGATCGGCAGCTTGTCGGCGTAGGCGCTGGCGATGCCGGTGACCAGGTTGGTGGCACCCGGCCCGGCGGTGGTGATGCAGGCGCCGATCCTGCCCGACGCGCGCGCGTAGCCCCCGGCCATGAAGGCCGCGCCCTGCTCATGCTTGACCAGCACCGAGCGTACCGGTGAATCGTACAGCGCATCATAGACGGGCAGGATGTGGGCGCCGGGCATCCCGAAGATGACCTCCACCCCCAGGCGCTCCATAAAGCGGACCAACAGTTCGCTGACTCTGACGTTCATGGCATCGGAGCGTCTTCGGTTTCGGACTAGGCGGCATGATAACGAAAAACGGCGAGGGTGTCCGCTGTCGGCGAGCACCCCGCCGGTGTCGCATGCGCCCTGAAATCAGCCGACATTCCAGCTACTTGTACAGCCCTCCTGGATATGAACGGCGGCGCGGGATGCGGAACGGCGCCGGTCGACGGCCCGGCGGGTTTCGCCCCAGGGCGGCTTCTCGGCGCAAGCGCCTCACCTTCAGCCCGCTCCTGCAGGTGTCAACCGGTTAGGTAATGCGCACCCCCGCCTCCGATGACCGGGGGGCGCGCATCTCGGCTTGGGTCGTACCGCCGTGCACGCTGACATGCCCGGACCGGCGCTCGCCCGACGCCTCGTCATCCTTCACGGTCGGCGTGTGGCGTCCGATGCGCCCGGCCGGAGGGAGAGGCATCGCGCCGATACCCGGGCACGAGTCCGTATGCCGACCGCCCTGAAACACTCATCCGGGTCGCTGCGCGAGGCTGGCGACGCGCATCGAACCGCTCCCGGCAGACCAGCGCCCTCGAATTGACAGCATCGGAAATGACGTCTATGTATTCTTCGTCCCTAGGCGCGTTCTTACATGCTCGGGAAGGGTGAATGTAGATATGTAGATATCAGGAATCTCTCAGTTTGAAGGAGCAATGCCATGGTAACGATCACCAGGCGTCAATTCCTCAAGCTCGGGGGGGCCGGACTCGGCGCATCGAGCCTCGCCGCCCTTGGTTTCTCACCGGGTGCCGCATGGGCTGAAGTACGCCAGTTCAAACTGACCCGTACTACCGAGACGCGCAGCACCTGCCCCTACTGCTCCGTCAGCTGCGGACTGATCCTGTACAGCCTCGGCGACAAAGCAAAGAACGCGCCGGCCGAGATCATCCACATCGAGGGTGACCCGGACCATCCGGTGAATCGCGGCACGCTCTGCCCAAAGGGCGCGGGCCTGCTCGATTTCGTGCACAGCCCGAACCGGCTGCGCTACCCCGAGTACCGTGCCCCGGGCTCCGACCGCTTCGAACGCATTTCCTGGGACGAAGCCTTCGAACGCATCGCGCGCCTGATGAAGGACGACCGCGACAGCAACTTCGTCGTCCGGAACGACGAGGGCGCGACCGTCAATCGCTGGCTCAGCACCGGCATGCTCGCTGCCTCGGCCTCGAGTAACGAAACCGGCTATCTGACGCACAAGATGGCGCGCAGCCTGGGTATGCTGGCATTCGACAATCAGGCGCGTGTCTGACACGGCCCGACGGTGGCCAGTCTGGCCCCGACGTTCGGCCGCGGTGCGATGACCAACCACTGGGTTGACATCAAGAATGCCAACCTGATCCTGATCATGGGCGGGAATGCGGCCGAGGCGCACCCCTGCGGTTTCAAATGGGTGACCGAAGCCAAGGCGCACAACCAGGCCAGGCTGGTCGTCGTCGACCCGCGTTTCACCCGCTCCGCGGCGATGGCCGACTATTACGCCCCGATCCGCGCCGGTACCGACATCGCCTTCCTGGGCGGAGTGATCAACTATCTGCTGTCACATGACAGGATCCAGCACGATTACGTGAACGCCTATACCGATGCGAGTTTCATCGTGGACAGCGGTTATGCGTTCAGCGACGGCATTTTCTCCGGCTATGACCCGGCCGGCCGAAGCTACGACAGGCGTTCCTGGCAGTATGAACGGGGCGCCGACGGCTACGTCGCGACGGACCCGACCCTCCGGCATCCGCGCTGCGTGTTCAACCTCATGAAGCAGCACTACGCGCGCTACACGCCCGAGGTGGTGAGCGACATCTGCGGCACACCGAAGGAGCAGTTCCTGAAGATATGCGACATGATCGCCGAAACCTCGGTTCCCGACCGTACCATGACGGTCATGTATGCCCTGGGATGGACACAGCACTCGGTCGGCTCGCAGATGATCCGCACGGCGGCCATGGTGCAACTGCTGTGCGGTAACATCGGCATGGCCGGTGGCGGCATGAACGCGCTGCGCGGCCATTCCAACATCCAGGGCCTGACGGACCTCGGATTGCTGTCAAACCTGCTGCCTGGCTACCTCACGCTGCCGAGCGAAGCGGAAACCGACTACGAGGCCTACATCCGGACGCGCTCCGCGAAACCCCTGCGCCCCGGGCAACTCAGCTACTGGCAGAACTACCCCAGATTCCACGTGAGCCTGATGAAGGCGTGGTTCGGCGACGCGGCGCGCGCGGACAACGACTGGGCGTTCGACTATCTGCCGAAGCTGGACAAGGTCCACGACATCCTGCAGGTCTTCGAGGACATGCATCAAGGCAGGATGAACGGCTATATCTGCCAGGGATTCAATCCCGTCGCGGCATTTCCCTGCAAGGCCAAGGTGGACGGCGCGCTGCAGAAGCTCAAGTTTCTCGTGACGATCGATCCGCTCGTCACCGAGACATCGACATTCTGGGAGAACCACGGCGAATACAACGATGTCGACCCCTCCGGGATACAGACGGAGGTGTTTCGCCTCCCCTCGACCTGCTTCGCCGAAGAGGACGGCTCGCTGGTGAACTCAGGCCGCTGGCTGCAATGGCACTGGAAGGGCGCCGAGCCGCCGGGCGAGGCGAAGGCGGACACCGAGATCATCGCGGGGATATTCCTGAAACTGCGTGAACTGTACCGCAAGGAGGGCGGCGCCTTCCCCGACCCGATCCTGAATCTCACCTGGAACTACGAGATCCCCTCGGCGCCGTCGCCGGAAGAAATCGCCCGTGAATACAGCGGCAGGACATTCGCCGACATCCTGGACGCGAAGACTCAGAAGGTGGTTCGCAAGGCCGGCGAACAGCTTGACGGCTTCGCGCAACTCAAGGACGACGGCACGACCGCGTGCGGCTGCTGGCTGTTCTCCGGCGCCTGGTCCGAGAAGGGCAATCTGATGGCGAGGCGCGACAACAGCGATCCCAGCGGACTCGGCAACACCCTCAATTGGGCCTTCGCGTGGCCGGCAAACCGCCGCGTCCTCTACAACCGCGCATCCTGCGATCCCTCCGGAAAGCCCTGGGACCCGAAGCGCCGGCTGATCGCGTGGGACGGCACGAAATGGACCGGGGCGGACGTACCGGACATTGCGCTGGACGCCGCGCCGCAGGACGGCATGAATCCGTTCATCATGAATCCCGAAGGTGTGGCGCGCTTCTTCGTCATCGACAAGATGGCGGACGGCCCCTTCCCCGAGCACTACGAACCCTTCGAGTCGCCCCTCGACGCGAACCCGCTGCATCCGACGAACCCTCAGGCCAAGAGCAGTCCCGCCGCGCGCGTATTCCAGGGCGACCTGGAACAGTTCGGGGACGCCGCGGAATTTCCCTACGTCGCCACCACATACCGTCTGACGGAACACTTCCATTACTGGACCAAGCACACCCGACTGAGCGCGATCCTGCAGCCGGAACAGTTCGTGGAGATCGGTGCGGATCTCGCCGAGGCCAAGCAGATCTCCACCGGTGAGAGAGTGAAGGTGCGCTCGAGCCGCGGCTACATCAAGGCGGTGGCGGTCGTCACCAGGCGCCTTCACGCCCTCCAGGTATCCGGCAAGACCGTCCACACGGTCGGAATTCCGATCCACTGGGGCTTCCAGGGCATCGCACGCAACGGCTATATCACCAACACGCTCACGCCGTTCGTGGGCGACGCCAACGTCAATACGCCCGAGTTCAAGGCATTCCTGGTCGACATCGAGAAGGCGTGAGGAGGACATATGCCATTGCAATCGCTCGACATAGTCCGCCGCTCCGCCACCACCACGCCGCCGCCCGGCGTCCGTGAGACGCTCGAGGTCGCCAAACTCATCGACATCTCCAAGTGTATCGGCTGCAAGGCCTGCCAGGTGGCCTGCATGGAATGAAATGACACGCGCGACGAGATCGGCTCGAACCTCGGGGTCTACGATAACCCGCCGGACCTGACGGACAAATCGTGGACCGTGATGCGTTATGCCGAAGTCGAACTCGAAGCCGGCAGGCTCGAGTGGCTGATACGCAAGGACGGCTGCATGCACTGCGCCGACCCCGGCTGCCTGAAGGCCTGCCCGAGCCCGGGCGCGATCATACAGTACGACAACGGCATCGTGGATTTTCAGGAGGAGTACTGCATAGGCTGCGGCTACTGCATCACCGGCTGCCCCTTCGACATCCCGCGCCTGTCGAAGAAAGACGGCAAGGTATACAAGTGCACGCTGTGCTCCGATAGGGTCGCCGTCGGGCTCGAGCCGGCGTGCGTCAAATCATGCCCCACCGGCGCGCTCGTGTTCGGCTCCAAGGACGACATGATCCACCATGCCGATGAGCGGATTGCCGACCTCAAGTCACGCGGTTTCCAGAACGCCGGGCTGTACGACCCGCCCGGTGTCGGCGGCACCCACGTCATGTACGTGCTGCAGCACGCCGATCAGCCGCAGCTGTACAACGGCCTGCCCGATGACCCTCAGATCAGTCCGCTGGTATCGCTGTGGAAAGGCATCATGAAGCCGATCCTGGGGGCCGGACTGGGTCTGGTGGCCTTGGCGGGCTTCTTCCACTACGTGACCGTCGGACCGAAGGAGACCACGACCGAGGACGAGGACCGGCACGACCCTTCGTGACGGGCGTCGCCACCCGCTCCCCGGCGCTGCAGGAGATGGATATGGGCAATCACAATCTCATCGAGCGATACCGGCCGGCGGAACGCGCCCACCACTGGTTCGTGGCGATCAGTTTCGTCCTCCTCGCCCTGAGCGGCCTGGCGCTGTTTCATCCGGCGTTCTTCTTCCTCAGCCACCTGCTCGGCGGCGGAACATGGACGCGCATCCTGCATCCGTTCATCGGCGTGCTGCTGACGCTGTCGTTCGGCTGGCTGGCGATTCGCTTCTGGAACAGCAACCGGATGACGGCCGCAGACCGTGCCTGGCTGCGCCGCGTGCGTGACGTGATCGCCAATCGCGATACCGGCCTGCCTGAGGCCGGCCGCTACAACGCCGGTCAGAAACTGCTGTTCTGGGTACTGGTCCTGACGATCCTGCTGCTGCTGGCCAGCGGCGTCGTCATCTGGCAGCCGTGGTTCACGCCCATGTTTTCGGTCGGATTCGTGCGGCTGGCGGTGGTGGTGCACGCCTTGTCCGCATTCCTGGCGATCGCCGCCATCCTCGTGCATGTCTACGCCGCGCTGTGGGTGAAGGGATCGATCCGGGCCATGACGCGCGGCACGGTGTCGCGCGCCTGGGCAATGCAACACCACCCCGGGTGGTACCGCGAAGTGAACAAGGGATCGAAGTGACCACCGACGCAGGATCCGGAACCAGCGGGACGCCGGCCGGCGCGATACCGTATCTGCGCATGCCGAAACGCAGCCTGTTCGAGACGCGCGCCGCGCGGCTCGCTGCGCTGGCCGCGGGACATGCGCTGGGTGATTACCTGCGCTTCGTGGCGGCACTGGCCGATGCTCAGCACGCAGCGCTCGCGCGGGTTTACGGTGCGCCATTGCCCGACACGGTACAGCTCGCACACTGCCAGGAGCACGGCCTGCCGCCGCTCGGCATCCAGGGATGGGCGCGTGACCCGTCGTGGCGCTCGGCGCTGCGCAACATCCTCGCGGCGCTCGAGACGCAGGCCATGCCGGCGGCGGCCCGCGCGACGATCGTGCGGCTTCACGGACTGGACGACGCTGAACTGGAAGGTATGGCCGACGCGCTCCTGGACGTCAGCCCGCAATGCCCCGACCAGGCCGCCGCACCCTTCGTGGCTGCGGCCCTGCAGGTTTATTGGACGCACATGGCAACCTGTCTGGACGCGTCCGCCATCGGCCGGTTGCCGACGCCGGGGCTGTGCCCGGTATGCGGCTCGCACCCTGTGTCGAGCATCGTACGGGCCGGTACGGCCGAACACCGTCTGCGCTATCTCAGTTGTTCGCTGTGCAACGCCGAATGGCATGTGGTGCGCATCAAATGCGCCTTCTGCGACACCACCCAAGGCATTTCCTACTACGCCATCGAGGGCGGGCCCGGCACGGTCAAGGCCGAGCATTGCGCGGCTTGCAAAAGCTATCTCAAGATCCTATACGTAGAGAAGGACCCGGATGCCGACGTGGTCGCGGACGACATCGCAAGCCTGGGACTCGACATCCTCATGGCCGAATCCGGACTCGGCCATCGTGGCGGACTGAATTTCTTCTTGCTGGGAGGAAGCGCATAGGTCGCCGCAAGCCTGAAAGCGGCTTTCCCCGTGAATTTCAATCGATAGGCGGAACCGTCCTTGGTCCAAGTGCAGACTCCGCAGATCGCCGCCATTCCGGCGGTGGATCGCGTGCTCCGAATCCCCGCCGTACGCGTATTGCGCAGCCGGTATGGGCACAGCGCCGTCGTCCACGTCACCCGTTCCCTCCTCGCCGAGCTGCGTCATGCCATGCTGACCGGCAGTCTGCGTGCCACCGACATACCCCACGAGGCCGTGCTCGCACACCGCCTCCAGCAGCGCCTGGAAACCCTGCATCGGCCCTCGCTGCGCCGGGTGTTCAATCTCAGCGGCACGGTATTGCATACCAATCTCGGTCGCGCCCCGCTGGCTCCCGAGGCCGTTGCCGCCGTCCGGACGGCAATGGCCGAGCCCTGTTCGCTCGAATTCGATATCGATACCGGCAGACGCGGCGACCGCGACGTGCATGTCGAGGGACTGCTCATGGAACTCACGGGCGCGGAAGCCGCGACCGTGGTCAACAACAACGCCGCGGCAGTGCTGCTGGCGCTCAACACGCTGGCGATCCGGCGTGAAGTGGTCGTATCGCGCGGCGAACTGGTCGAGATCGGCGGATCATTCCGCATCCCCGATATCATGACCCGCTCCGGCTGCCGGTTGCGCGAGGTCGGCACCACCAACCGCACGCATCTCGCCGATTTTGCCGGTGCGATCGGCACGCGCGCGGCCATGCTGCTCAAGGTGCACGCCAGCAACTACGCCATCCGGGGCTTCACGGCCGCCGTGCCGGACGCGGAGCTTGCCCGGCTCGCACACTCGCATGGCATCCCCTTCATGATCGATCTCGGCAGCGGCGCGCTGGTCGATCTCGCCCGCTATGGCCTGCCGAAGGAGCCGATGCCTCAGGAGGCGCTGGACGCCGGCGCCGACCTCGTCACCTTCAGCGGCGACAAGCTGCTCGGCGGGCCGCAGGCCGGGATCCTGATCGGACGTGCCGATCTGCTGAAGAAGATCCGGGGTAATCCTTTGAAGCGGGCGCTGCGCCTCGACAAGATGGCGCTGGCCGCGCTCGAGGCCTCGCTGAAGCTCTATCGCCATCCCGAGAAACTCAGCGAGCGGCTACCGACGCTGCGACTGCTGACGCGCCCGGTCGCCGAGATCGAGGCGCTCGCGCAGCGACTCAGGCAGCCCGTGGCGCAGGCGCTGGGGCCGGCGGCGAGCGTATGCGTCGTCGACTGCCGAAGCCAGATCGGCAGCGGGGCATTGCCGCTCGAGCTCCTGCCGAGCGCGGCACTGGCGCTCGCCCCGCAGGTGCGGGGGCGCGGTGCAGGGCGCGCCTTGAAGCGCCTGGCCGCCGCGTTCCGTGCCCTGCCGATCCCCGTGATCGGCAGCGTCTCGGAAGGCGCATTGCGCTTCGATCTGCGCTGCCTGGAGGACGAACGGGCGTTTCTGGCGCAGTTGTCCGAACTGCGGCTGGGCGCCAGCGAAGACACGTCATGCCGCATGCCCCTCTCCACCCACCCATCGGGGAGCGAGAGCGATTCCGCGGATACGCCTTCATGCTGATCGGCACCGCCGGCCACATCGACCATGGCAAGACGGCGATCGTCAAGGCCCTGACCGGCATGGACGCCGACCGCCTCAAGGAGGAAAAAACGCGTGGCATCAGCATCGATCTCGGCTACGCCTTTACGACGCTGCCCAACGGCGGGGTGCTGGCCTTCATCGACGTGCCCGGCCATGAACGCCTTGTCCACAACATGCTGGCCGGCGCCACCGGCATCGACCTCGTGCTGCTGGTCGTGGCTGCGGACGATGGGCCGATGCCGCAGACGCGCGAACATCTGGAGATCCTCGACCTGCTCGGCGTGACGCAGGGGATCGTGGCCCTCACCAAGATCGATCGTGTGGAGGCAGGGCGCATCACCCAGGCGACAAAGGAAATCGATCTGCTCCTGGAAGGTACCACGCTTGCCGGAAGCCCGGTATTCGCGGTCTCGGCACCGCGCGGCGACGGGATTCCCGCCCTGCGCGCGCACCTGGAAGCTGCCCTCGGCGCACGCGAGCGGTACGCCGGCGAGGATCGCCATTTCCGGCTGGCCGTCGATCGTAGTTTCACCCTTGAGGGCCATGGCACCGTCGTCACCGGCACGGTGTTTTCCGGGCACGTGCGGCTCGGCGACCGCCTGCTGGTTTCTCCCCGCGGCCACGAGGTGCGCGTGCGCGGCATTCACGCGCAGAACCGTGCGACGCACGAAGGCCATGGCGGTCAGCGCTGCGCACTCAATCTCGCCGGGGTCGATAAACGCGATGTCGCGCGCGGCGACTGGCTGCTCGATCCCGCAGTGCACGCACCGACCGCGCGCCTGGATGTCCGTCTGAGAATACCGGCAGCCGCGCCCCGCGCGCTCAAGCACTGGACGCCGGCACACCTGCATATCGGCACGGCGGATGTGATGGCCCATATCTCGCTACTCGAAGGGACGGCCGTCGCCCCGGGGGCGTCCGCCCATGCCCAACTCGTGCTCGACCGGCCCGTCTGCGCATTATGGGGCGATCGCCTCATCCTGCGCGATCAGTCGGCGTCCCGCACGCTGGCCGGAGGGGTGGTGCTCGACCCCTTCGCGCCGGCGCGCAAGACGCGCACCTCACGGCGGCTTGCCATGCTCCGCGCCCTCGACCAGGAACCGGCAGACGCTGCGCTGGCGGCACTGCTCGAAGCCTCGCCGGACGGTGTCGATCTGGGCGGATTGGCGCGCCGTTTCAACCTGCGCACCGAAGCGGCGGAACTGCGCCCAGGCGGCACACCCATGCGGGTAATCACGGCCGGTGGCAACCACTTCGGTTTCGCACCGCATCACTGGCAGGCGCTCGAACGGCAGGTGCACGATACCCTTGCCGCTGAACACGGGCGTACGCCGGAAAGACTGGGCCTCGAGGCCAGGAGCCTGCGCCGGCTGGCGGCACCGGAACTGCCCTGGGAACTGTTTTCGGCACTGCTGACACACCTCATCGCGACAGGGCGCGTGCGGCGCCACGGGCCCTGGCTGCACCTGCCATCCCACCGCATCACGCTGGCACCGGCGGAGGAGCGGCGCTGGCACGACATCGCCCCGCTGCTGCGCGCCACCCCATTCCAGCCACCGTGGGTGCGGGACGTGGCGCATGTGCTCGACCTGCCGGAGGCGCAAGTGCGCTCGCTGCTCAGACGCACCGCCTTGATCGGCGACACCTATGAGGTGCTGCGCGACCGTTTTTTCCTGGCCGAAGCCGTCACACGGCTCGCACGGATCGTCGCCGAGCTGGCCGATGCGAACGGCGAAGTGCGCGCCGCCGAATTCCGTGACCGTGTCGGCTGCGGGCGCAAGCTCGCCATCCAGATTCTCGAGTATTTTGACAAAACCGGTTTCCTGCGGCGCATCGGCGACGCCCATCGCGTGCGCGACGGTGGCCTGCTCGTGGACAGCACCGGACCGGCTGCACGCGCACCACAGGTTTCCGGAAGAGCTTCGTTCCCCGGTGGGGCGGCCTGACTTCAAATCAGGGAAGGGCCGCCAGCCGGCCCTTGGTGGGTTCGACTCCCACGCTCTTCCGCCATTTGCCCGGCCATGAGGTGATGCATGGATACGCAAGTCGGCAATGAAGCGATCCGCCTGACCCGGCTTTCGCATGGCGGCGGCTGCGGCTGCAAGATCTCGCCGGCGGCGCTGACCGACATCCTCGCCAGACTGCCGCGGGATTACGTCGACCCGGCCTTGCTGGTCGGCACCGAAACGAGTGACGACGCCGCTGTGTACCGCATCAACGCTACCCAGGCGATCGTCGCCACGACCGATTTCTTCATGCCGATCGTGGACGATCCATACGATTTCGGGCGCATCGCGGCCACCAACGCCCTGTCGGACATCTATGCCATGGGCGCCCGTCCCCTGTTCGCACTGGCCATCGTCGGCATGCCGCTCGACAAATTGCCGGGAGACGTGATCGGACGGATTCTCTCCGGCGGCGCAGCAATGTGCCGCGAAGCCGGCATCACGGTCGCCGGCGGGCACTCGATCGACGCAGTCGAGCCGATTTACGGCCTTGCCGTGCTGGGCGAAATCCATCCCGACCGCATCAAACGCAACGACACGGCACGCGGCGGCGACGCGATCATCCTCGGAAAGCCGCTCGGTGTCGGCATCCTCAGCGCCGCGCTGAAGAAAGGCATATTGTCGGCGGACGCCTATCGGCAGCTGATCTCGACAACCACCCAGCTCAACCGCATCGGCAGCGAATTGGCCGGGTTCGACACCGTGCATGCCATGACCGACGTTACCGGCTTCGGCCTGCTCGGCCATCTTGCGGAGCTGTGCCGGGGCGCCCGCCGGGGTGCGCGCATCGCATTCGACGCGCTGCCCGTGATTCCCGCGGCCGTGCCGCTCGCGCAGCAGGGCTGCACCACCGGAGCCGCAGCCCGCAACTGGTCGGGCTGCCGCGACATGGTCCGCCTGCAGACCGACCTCGCGCCATGGCAACAGACCCTGCTCTGCGATCCGCAGACCAGCGGCGGCCTGCTCGTCACCTGCGCACCTGACACGGCCCCCGAAGTCCTGTCGCTGTTCCGGAAAAACGGCTTGGCCGCCGCCTCAGTGATCGGCAGCATCCTGCCGGGCGAAGTGGCCATCCACGTCGACCGCATGGCCGGCGCCGCGATGGACACCCGTTGAAAGGCTGCGGGGCCCCGGGGTTTGAATTGATGGGACAGCAGTGAGTTTTACCTAAAGTACGACACCTGCAGGAGCGGCCTGAAGCTGATCCGCCGGAACCGGCCGCCCGATGAGATAGCCTTGTATGGCGTCGCATCCAAGCTGCCGCAGCAGTTCGGACTGTTCAGCGGTCTCGACCCCTTCCGCGACGACGCTCACGTCCAGGCTGTGGGCGAGCACGATAATGGCCTTTACCAGGGCTACGGTCCGCTGATCGTGCGGCAGCTTGGACGTGAAGCCGTAGTCGATTTTCAGAACGTCGATCGGCAGCTGGCTCAGATAGCTCAGTGATGAATAGCCCGTCCCGAAGTCATCCAGATACAGGCGTATTCCAAGGTCCCGAATCTGCTGCAGCACGGCCACGGCCCGCCCGAGATCACGCATGATCGCCGTTTCCGTAATCTCGATCGCCAGCCCCGGTGCACCGTCGCACAACCCGGTCCTGTCCAGTATCCGGCGCAGCTCGTCAATGAAGCCGTCCCGCAGCAGCTGGGGCGCGGCGACGTTCACGGATACCGAAAAATCCCGCAGCCCGGCGGCGCGCCATGCCGCGATCTGGCGGCAGCTCCGTTCCAGCACCCAGCGCCCGAGAGGATGGATCAGGCCGTTCGCTTCGGCTATGGGGATGAATTGTCCCGGCCCAACGTCCCCGAGCGCTCCGCTGCGCCAGCGCAACAACGCTTCCGCTCCGACAGGTCTGCGGGTCCCGGTATCCGCGACCAGTTGGTATGCCAGCGAGAGCTCATTGCGTTCTATGGCGTGCTGGAGTTCATACTCGAGGCGCAACTGCGACCGCGCCAGCGCATTGAGGCTGGCCGAGTAGAACATGCAGGAACCCGGCGCCGTGGCGGCCGTATGGAGCGTCAGGGCCGCATACTGGATCAGGTCTTCGGCCGCGTCGGCATCGCCGGGATAGAGCGCGGCGCCTCCACGCAACGGCAACGCCAGTCGCATGGCGCCTTCATCGACCGGGACGGTAGGCCCACGCAACAGCCGTTCGGAAAGCTGAACCATGTCCCCGCTCTGCGCCATATCGGCCAGCACCAGCGTGAATTCGTCCTGACCGGTTCGCGCGACGGTATCGCCTTCTCTGAGCGCCGCAGTCAGATAATCCGCGAGCTGTTTGCGGAGACGATCCCCCACGTGCCGCCCGCGGATATCCACCAG
>JAJJPM010000135.1:0-12481 GCA_032907525.1 Gammaproteobacteria bacterium | reverse complement strand
CTAGTCCCGCGCCGCCGGATTGACCTGCACCAGCACGCCGAAGCGCGGATGATCGAGATAGTGCAGTTCGCCGCTGCGCATGCGGCGCGCCTCGCGCAACGCGACGGGGACGCCGACGGTCGGGTCGGCATAGACCAGATCCGCGCTCAGGTGCAGATAGCGCGAGCGCGCGAGGGTGAGTGTGCCGTCGAGCAGCGGCTGGCCGTCGGCGGCGGCTGCCAGCACGCGGACCGGCAGGGCCTGACCGCGCTCCCAGCCCGGCTGGCGCCAGCGCCAGTGCAGCAGTGGACGGTAGCCGCTGGAGCGGCGCATGGCGTCGGCGATGGCCTGCAGGTTGCGCGGTCCGTCCAGCGGGCGGATCCCGTTGCCCTCAAGAAAGGGCAGGGCAGCGTCGGTGGCCGGCGCGCGTTCCAGCGGCGGCCAGGCCTCCTGCGCGTCGTCCGCGTAGAGCGAGGCGAACACCAGCACCTCGACGTCGTATTGCGGCAGGTCCTCCGCCCGCGCGGCTGCGCCGAGCCCCCACAGCAGCAGGATGGCCAGCACGGCCCGTTCATGCCATTTCATGCCTCGTCCTTTCCTGTCAGCACGCGCAGTAGCTGCGCGACGGTGGCGATGCGCGCGCCGCTGTCGGCCATGTCGGCGAAGAAGCGCAGCTTGTCCGCGCCTTCGAGTTTGTACCGCGTCGGCTGCGTCTGGATCAAGCGGATGATGCGCGCGGGATCCACGTCCGGCGCATGTCCGAACAGAATGCGGCCGGCGGTGGCCCCGGCGTCGATCTTCTTGATACCGAGCGGCAGGGCCAGCAGCTTCAGTTCGGTGACCGCGAACAGGTCCTTGAGCGGCTGCGGGAGCAGGCCGAAGCGGTCGATCATCTCCACCTGCAGCTCGCGCAGCGCCGCCTCGTCGGCGGCGCTGGCGATGCGTTTGTACAGTATCAGGCGCGTGTGCACGTCGGGCAGGTAGTCGTCCGGGATGAGCGCCGGGATGTGCAGATCGATCTCCGCGCCGTGGTCCAGCGGGCGGTCGAGCTGCGGATCCCTGCCTTGTTTGAGGGCGCGTACCGTGCGCTCCAGCAGCTCGGAATAGAGCGTGAAGCCGATCTCCTGGATCTGGCCGCTCTGCTCGTCGCCGAGCAGTTCGCCCGCGCCGCGGATCTCCAGGTCGTGCGTCGCAAGCGTGAAGCCGGCGCCGAGGTCCTCCAGCGATTCGATCGCCTCCAGGCGCTTGACCGCGTCCGGGGTCATGGCGCGGCGCGGCGGTGTGACCAGATAGGCGTAGGCGCGGTGGTGCGAGCGGCCGACACGGCCGCGCAGCTGGTGCAGCTGCGCCAGGCCGAGCTTGTCGGCGCGGTTGATGATGATGGTGTTGGCGGTCGGGACGTCGATGCCGCTCTCGATGATGGTGGTGCACACCAGCAGATTGCAGCGGCGATGGTAGAAATCCAGCATCACCTGTTCCAGCTCGCGTTCGCGCATCTGGCCATGGCCGATCAGGATGCTGGCCTCCGGCACCAGCTCGCCGACCTCGCGCGCGATGCGCTCGATGCTCTCCACCTCGTTGTGCAGGAAATACACCTGGCCGCCGCGCTTGATCTCGCGCAGGCAGGCCTCGCGCAGAGTCTGCTTGTCCCATTCGCAGACGAAGGTCTTGATGGCCATGCGCTGCACCGGCGGCGTGGCGATGATGGACAGGTCGCGCAGGCCGGCCAGCGACATATTGAGCGTGCGCGGGATCGGCGTCGCGGTCAGCGTGAGCAGATCAACCTCCGCGCGCAGAGTCTTGAGGCGTTCCTTGTGGCGCACGCCGAAGCGGTGCTCTTCGTCGATGATGACCAGGCCGAGGTTTTTGAAGCGCACGTCCGGCTGCAGGATCTTGTGCGTGCCGATGAGGATGTCGACCCGGCCGTCGGCCAGCGCGTCGAGGATCTCTTTCTGCTGCTTTGCGGACCGGAAGCGCGACAGCACCTCGATGCGCAGCGGCCAGTCGGCCATGCGGTCGCGGAAATTCTGGAAATGCTGCTGGGCGAGCAGGGTGGTCGGCACCAGCACGGCGACCTGGCGGCCGGCCTGGGCGGCGACGAAGGCGGCGCGCATGGCGACCTCGGTCTTGCCGAAGCCGACGTCGCCGCAGACCACGCGGTCCATGGCGCGCGGTGCGGCCAGATCCTCCAGCACCGCATCGATCGCCGTCTGCTGGTCCGGCGTCTCCTCGAAGGGAAAGGCCACGGCGAACTGCCGGTACTCCTCGGTATGGATCTCGAAGGCATGGCCGGGCCGCGCCAGGCGCCGCGCCTGGATCTCGAGCAGCTCGGCGGCGACGTCGCGCACCCGTTCGGCGGCCTTGCGGCGCGCCTTCTGCCACTGGTCGGAACCGAGCTTGTGCAGCGGCGCCTGCTCCGGCGCGGTGCCCGTGTAGCGGCTGATCAGGTGCAGCGACGCGACCGGCACGTAGAGCTTGTCGCCGCCGGCGTATTCGAGGGTGAGGAATTCCGTTTCGATGTCGGCGACGCGCAGGCGCTGCAGTCCCAGGTAACGGCCGACGCCGTGATCCTCGTGCACCACCGGCGCGCCGGGCGCGAGGTCGGTGAGGTCGCGGATCAGCGTCTCGGGATCGCGCACCGCCTTGCGGCGTGCGCGCTGATGCGTGCGCCGGCCGAGCAGCTGGGTCTCGGTGATGAGTGCCAGACGCTGCTCGGGCAGCAGCAGGCCCTGCTCCAGCGGCGCGACACCGATGCCGAGCGGGGCGTCGCCGGCGAGGAATTCGTTCCAGCTTTCGAACACGGAGGGATGGATACCCTGATCGCGCAGCAGGTCGCGCAGGCTCTCGCGGCGGCCGGCGGATTCGCCGGTGATCAGGACGCGGCCTTGAAAGCCCTCCAGGAAACGCTTGAGCTGCGCCGCCGGCTCCGGGCCGCGCGGCTTGAAGCTCACGTCCGGCAGTGCGCCGGTGACGAAATTGCGGTCGGCAGGTTGCGGACGTTCCAGCTCGAAGCGGCCGATGTGCACCTGGGCGAAGCCCGTGCCGCGTGTGCGCAGCTCGTCCGGGGCGAGGTACAGCTCCTCCGGGCGCAGCAGCGGGCGCTCGATGTCGTGGCGGCGCTGTTCGTAGCGGTCGTTCAGCTGGTCCCAGAAGGCTTCCGCGGCAACGTCCGCGTCGGGCAGCGACAGGATCAGCGCGTCGGCGGGCAGATAGTCGAACAGGGTCGCGGTCGTCTCGAAGAACAACGGCAGGTAGTACTCGATGCCGCTCGGCGCCAGACCCTGGCTGACGTCGCGGTAGATCACGCTGCGCTGCGGGTCGCCTTCGAAGCGTGCGCGCCAGGCCTGGCGGAAGCGGGTGATGGCCGTTTCGTTCAGCGGAAACTCGCGTGCCGGCAGCAGCCGGATGCTGTCGACCCTGGCGATGGATCGCTGCGTCTCGGGATCGAAGGTGCGGATGCTCTCGACCTCGTCGTCCAGGAGATCGAGTCGATAGGGCAGGTCGGCGCCCATCGGGTACAGATCCAGCAGCGAGCCGCGGATGGTGAATTCGCCGCGCTCCATCACCTGCGAGACATAGCGGTAGCCGGCCTGGTCGAGCCGGCCGCGCAGGGCGTCGAGGTCGAGACGCTGGCCGACGTCCAGCAGCAGGCCGCTCAGCGTGAGGTAGTCGCGCGGCGCCACCCGCTGCAGCAGCGTGGCGACCGGCAGGATCAGCGTGCCACGGCGCAGTTCCGGCAGCCGGTACAGGCAGGCGATGCGTTCGGAGACGATGTCCTGGTGCGGCGAGAAGGCGTCGTAGGGCAGGGTCTCCCAGTCGGGGAAGCTCAGCTGCAGACGTTCGCCATCGTCCCCGGCGTCGGACGCGAACCAGGCCAGGGCTTCCTGCAGGCGCTCGGCGGACTGGCTGTCGGGGGTGACGATCACCAGCGGCCGCGGTCCGGCGCTCGCCGCCGCCAGCGCCAGCGCGAGGCTGTCGCCGTACAGGCCGCCCCAGCGCGCGGTCTGCGGTGCGGCCGGCAGGGTCAGCTGCAGGTCGATCGCGGTCGAGGGCGGAGCCGGGCGGCGCGGTGCGGCGGAGGAGGTTTCGGACATCGGCGGAGAATCAGGGGGTCGACGCGATACGGCTGTGGCGGAGCGGCGTATTGTCCCACAGGGGCGGGGGTCCTGCACCCTCGTCCGGATTTTCCATCGCCCGGGGCGTATGCGCCCGGAAAACTCATCTCAGCTACGGAAGCGCACGGACGGGGGTCTCGGATGGCCACGAAATCCACGAAACCCACGAAAGATTCTCGGTCCGGAAAAACCGATTTTGGCCACGGAAACACACGGAATGCAAAACCCGTCGTATCCCCACCTTCCGTGCCTTTCCGTGTGTTTCAGTGGCGAATGAAGTCCCGACAAATCCATTTCAACGTCGCAGTCACGGTGCGTCGTTGTGCGGACGCACCCTGCGCCCCGTGGCCGTCGCGCATCGATTCTTTTCGTGGATTTCGTGGATTTCGTGGCTAAAAAAGTCTTGGTCCGTAGCGCGCCGACGCGGGGATGCGGTTTCCCGCATCCCCGCGTCATGCCGGGCTCAGATGAACAGGCAGACGTCGGCGTCCTTGGCGACCGGCAGGAAGTAGGTCGCGCCGACGTACTCGCTCACCTCCGGGATGAATTCGTCGCGCGAGAAACCGAACACATCGACCGTCATCTGACAGGCCACCATTTTCACGTCGGCCTCCAGGCACAGCGAGCGCAGCTCCTCGACGGTGGCGACGCCTTTGTTCTTGAAGGTCTTCTTCATCAGGCCGGTGGCGACCTTCTCGAAGCCGGGGATGCCGGCCATGATCAGGTTGGGCATCGGCCAGGAGATGTTCTGGAACCACTTCGGGCCGAAGGGCATCTTCATCGGCATGGCCGGATTGCCCAGCGGGCTGACTTCGCAGGGCAGTTCCTTCTTCAGCAGCAGCAGGCCATAGAAGGTGAAGAAGATGCTCACCTCCCAGCCCAGCGCGGCAGCGGTGGATGCCAGAATGAAGGGCGGGTAGGCCCAGTCCAGTGTGCCCTTGGTGGCGATGATGGCCATGGTGGGCGTCTTGCTGGCCTCGATACTCGCGAGCTTGCCGGGCAGCAGTTCATCCAGTTTTTGATTGAGCCAGGCATCGAGGTTGGCATTGGGGGTTTCGACAGGTGCGTTCATAGGGTCACTCCTCGATCGGTTGCATCGACAGGGGCCGGGGCCGTCCACGCTGAAGGCGCCGCCGAGGTGCTGAACGGTCGGACATCGACAGGGCGGGGCGTTCAGATGATCCATCGGGCTGGAAAACAAACCAGTCGGTATGTAACATAGTCGGGGGTCCGGAGGCTTGTCAACAGGGTTCCACGCCCCTACCTCTCCGGGGAATCCTTCGTAGTCCGGCCACGGACATTCCGATCCCGATCCCGAGGAATTTCCCGAAGCATGAAGACCGCAGACGATGCCGCCCCTGCGAAACGCACGCCGGACCGAACCCGGCGCGCGATCCTGGATGCCGCCTT
The DNA here is from genome assembly GCA_032907525.1 of Gammaproteobacteria bacterium. Lineage (GTDB taxonomy): Bacteria > Pseudomonadota > Gammaproteobacteria > Thiohalobacterales > Thiohalobacteraceae > JAHJQQ01. Next base: position 6,977 of record JAJJPM010000135.1, on the reverse strand, counting down.
CCGGCAGATCTACCGCCATGGCTATCAGGGCACGCGCCTGGACGATGTCCTGGCCGCCACCGGCCTGACCAAGGGTGCTCTGTACCATCACTTTCCCAACAAGCAGGCGCTGGGCTATGCGGTCGTCGACGAGGTGATCCGCGACACGGTCCAGGCCGTCTGGCTGCGTCCGCTGGCCGAGGCCGACGACCCGCTCGACCAGATCATCCGCTCCATCCGCGGCATGGCCTCGGTGTTCGGCGGCGACATCGTGACCTTCGGCTGTCCGCTGAACAATCTGGCCCAGGAGATGTCGCCCCTGAACGAAGGCTTCCGTGCGCGCCTGGATCGCATATACCAGGAGTGGCACCAGGGTATTCGGGACGCCTTGCGGCGCGCGCAGCGGACCGGCCGCATCCGCGGCGACGTCGACTGCGCGAATACCGCGACGTTCGTGCTCGCTGCGGTGGCGGGCTGCATCGGCGTGGCCAAGAACGCGCAGAGCCTCGAACAGCTGCAGATCTGCGGCGCGGGCCTGATCGACTATCTTGAAACCTTGCGCACGGCATCGCGATGAAGCGTCGCGTGCCGCGGGCGCACCAGTGGCATGGAATATGCTGATTCACTTCCAAGCATTTCCAACATTGCCAAATCGCAAGAGGAGCAGCAGCTATGGCACACATCGTCATCGTCGGCGCGAGCACGGGCGGCCTGCCCGCGGCGTATGAGATCCGGGATTGCCTGGGTTCGGAGCACCGCATCACCGTGATCAACGCCTCGGACACCTTCAGCTTCGTGCCGTCGAATCCCTGGGTCGCGGTGGGCTGGCGCTCGCGCCGGGACACCACCTTCCCGATCGCGCCCTATCTCAAGAAGCGCGACATCGATTTCATCCCCATGGCGGTCACCGAAATCCAGCCGGACAACAACAAGGTGGTGCTGGGCGACGGCCGCGAGATCGGCTACGACTATCTGGTGATCGCGACCGGTCCGGCGCTGGCCTTCGACGAGATCGAGGGTTTCGGTCCGCAGGGCCACACCGAATCGGTCTGCACCATCGACCATGCGGAGAAGGCCTACGAGGGCTGGAAATCCTTCGTGCGGGAGCCCGGTCCCATCGTCGTCGGTGCGGTGCAGGGGGCGTCCTGCTTCGGCCCGGCCTACGAGTTCGCCTTCATCATGGATTCGGACCTGCGCAAGCGCCGCATCCGCACCAAGGTGCCCATGACATTCGTCACCTCCGAGCCCTACATCGGCCACCTCGGCCTGGGCGGCGTCGGCGATTCCAAGTCCATGCTGGAGTCCGAACTGCGCCAGCACCACATCAAGTGGATCTGCAACGCCAAGGTCACGCGCGTCGAGCCCGGCAAGATGTTCGTCGCCGAGCACAACGAGAAGGGCGAGGTGATCAAGGAGCACGAACTGCCGTTCAAGTACTCCATGATGATCCCCGGCTTCAAGGGCGTGGACGCGGTCGCCAAGGTCGGCGAGAAGCTGGTCAATCCGCGCGGCTTCGTGAAAGTCGACGAATTTCAGCGCAATCCGGCCTGGCCGAACATCTATTCGGTCGGCGTGTGCATCGCCATCCCGCCCGTGGAGACCACGCCGGTGCCGACCGGCACGCCCAAGACCGGCTACATGATCGAGTCCATGGTGACGGCCGTCGCCCACAACATCCGCAACGACATCGCCGGCAAGCCGGTGTCCGAGAAGGGCACCTGGAACGCCATCTGCCTCGCCGACATGGGCGATACGGGCGTGGCCTTCGTGGCCATCCCGCAGATCCCGCCGCGCAACGTGTCCTGGATGAAGAAGGGCAAGTGGGTCCACCTGGGCAAGGTCGCCTTCGAGAAGTACTTTCTGCGCAAGATGAAGAAGGGCTCGTCCGACCCCATCTACGAGAAATACGTCCTCAAGGCACTGGGCATCACCCGCCTGCAGGAAGCGCCGAAGTCGCAGGGCGACTGACAGGGACGGGGAAATCGTCCGGACAGACGTGACATGTCATGACATAAAGGCATAGACTGTCATGACACGTCATGTCCGGCTCCATCCGAGGAGGCGCCCGTGCCAGCCCATTCCAAGCCGAGCTGCGAACAGATCATCGACATCATCCCCGACCCGTTCGTGGTGATCGACCGCAACTACCACATCGTCGCCGCCAACCGCGCCTACCGCGAGCGCTACGGCGTTGCCGAGGAGGGCGTGGTCGGCCGGCTCTGCCACGAGGTCTCGCATCATTCCCCCGTGCCCTGCAGCCACAACGGCGAACACTGTCCGCTCGAGGAGGTGTTCACCCACAAGCGCGCCACTCAGGTGATGCACGTGCACTTCGACCGCGACGGACGCGAAGAGTACGTGCAGCTCCATTCCAGTCCCTTGCTGGACGACAAGGGCGAGGTGCGCTACATCGGCGAGAGCATCTTCCGCGTGGCGCCGACGGAGGGCGAGGGCGAGGCGCTGCTGATCGGCCGTTCGCGGCCGCTGCTGCGCATGACCAGCCTGCTGCAGCGGGTCGCGCCCACGCAGACGACGGTGCTGCTGCTCGGCGAGAGCGGCGTGGGCAAGGAGCAGGTCGCGAAGTACCTGCACCATTATTCCAATCGGGTACACCACCCCTTCGTGGTGGTCGACTGCGGTGCGCTGGGCGAGAGCCTGATCGAATCCGAACTGTTCGGCCACGAGAAGGGCTCGTTCACCGGCGCCACCCACCGCAAGAAGGGCCTGTTCGAAGCGGCCGACGGCGGCACGCTGTTCATCGACGAGATCGGCGAACTGCCGCTGCCGCTGCAGACCAAGCTGCTGCGCGTGCTGGAGACCGGGACCATCCGCCGCATCGGCGGCACCGAGTATGTGAAGGTCGACGTGCGCATCGTCGCCGCGACCAACCGCAACATGCAGGAAATGGTGGCCAACGGCCTGTTCCGCCAGGATCTCTATTACCGCCTCTCGGCGTTCCCGGTCGCCATACCGCCGCTGCGCGACCGCAAGGACGACATCCCGCGCCTGGCGGCGTATTTCCTGTCGCGCACCGAGGACGCCGACCGGCATCTGCCGTTGAGCGCCGAGGTGATCGAGGCGCTGCTCGCCTACGACTATCCGGGCAATGTGCGCGAACTGCGCAACGTCATCGAGCGCGCCGCGATCCTGGCCTGCGACGATGCGCTGCGTCCCAGCCATATCGTCTTCGACGAGCCGCACCGGTCCGCGCCGGCCGCGGCCCAGGCGCAATCCTATGCGCCGCGGCTGCTGGACCGCCGCAGCGGACGCCTCACCGACGAGGCCGTCATGGAGGCGCTGCAATCCTGCCAGGGCCATCGCGGCCGTGCCGCCGACCTGCTGGGCGTGAGCGAGCGCACGCTCTACCGCTACCTGCAGCGGCTGCGGCCGGACGACTGAACGTTCCGGGCGACGCCCGGGCAAAAAAAGAGGCGGCCGAAGCCGCCTCGAAGTGCGAGGTCGGATGAGCGCCGGCGTCAGGGCTTCTTGCCGGGGACGGTGGTGAGTCCGAGGATTTCCCAGTCCTGCATGCCCCCGCGATACCATTTGATCTTGTCGGCGGGGTAGCCGAACTTCAGCAGCGACTTGATGTTGTTCGGCGACTGCCCGCACCACATACCGTTGCAGAACATCACCAGCGTCTTGGCGCCGCTGAAGTCCCACAGGCCTTCCTGCTGGCGCGCGCCGAAGCGGTTCTCCATGATGTCGGCGATGGTGAACGGGTCCGATTTCGACGCGTTGAGCTTGTCCCAGGGAATGTTCACCGCGCCCGGGATGGTGCCGCGTTCCACCCAGTCGGGCGTGCGCGAATCCACCACCAGGATGCCGGCGTCACCGTCGGACATGCGCTTCAGATAGTCCAGCATCTCGACTTCGCCGATGGTCTCGACCCCGGGCGCGAGGGTGGAGGGCTGGATGCAGAAGGGCGGACAGTCGCGGGAGGTCTTGGCGAAGGCCGGATTGACGGTGTTCTTCCCGTCCTGGTTGCGCATGATGGTGGTCTTTTTGCCGTCGTGCACGACCTCGATCGAGGCGAGCTCGGGCGTGATCTTGACCTTGACGTCGTCGGCCGCGTGCAGCGGCGCGATGAAGGCCAGGGTCAGTGCCATGGCGGCAATAAGCGGCTTGTGTGTCATCGTCATTTCCTCCTGTGGTACCACACTGTTTGGTCGTCTTGAATAGTCGACTGGTTTTTCTGGTGCCGTGTGCGTTCAATCGCAGCCCGGATCCGATCCGCCGGAACCGCCGCCATCGGGTGCGGGCGCTTCCGTCCCGCCGCCCGATGGCGAGGTCGCACCATCCGTTTCGGCCGTGGGTGCCGCCGTATCCCCCTCGGCGGCCATCACGACCGGTGAAGCAAAGAGCAAATAGCCTGCCAACAATGGCCAGTAGCGCATGACATCTCTCCTCGTCTACATCTCGTGTGTCAGCGCGCTGTCTTCGTGCTGTCAGGTCGGGTCGGCCGGAGTCTGGCGGGCCAGTGCCCGCCGCCGCTCGTAGGCCTCGCGCGCTATGGCAACGTCCTGCAGAAACGGTGCCAACTCCTCGAGACGCAGCGCCTGCGGTCCGTCGACCAGGGCCTTTTCCGGCGCGGGATGAAAATCGACGAGAATCATGTTCGCGCCGGCGATCACGCCCTGCGCCGTGACATGCCAAATGTCAAGAATGCCGTCGGGCGCGCGCTCGCGCGTGCCGACCGAATGCGACGGGTCGATGCACACCGGCATGCGGGTGAGGCGCTTGACCACGGGCACGTGCGCGAAGTCGACGAAGTTGCGGTGCGGGTCGCCCATGTTGGTCTTCATGCCGCGCAGCCCGAAGATGACCTTGCGATTGCCCTCGCTGGCGAGGTATTCCGCCGCATTGAGCGATTCCTCCAGGGTGATGCCGAAGCCACGCTTGAGCAGCACCGGCATCTCCCGCTGCTTGCCGACGGCCTTGAGCAGTTCGAAATTCTGGGTATTGCGCGTGCCGATCTGCAGCAGGACCCCGGTGGGATGGCCGGTGGCCTCCAGCGCCTCGCGGATCTCGCGCACGTGGTTCTCGTGCGTGACCTCCATGGCGATGACCTTGATGCCGTGCTTGCCGGCGAGCTCGAACACGTAGGGCAGGCATGACTTGCCGTGGCCCTGGAAGGCATAGGGGCTGGTGCGCGGCTTGTAGGCGCCCATGCGCGTGCACACCAGGCCGTGCTCCCGGAGGGCGCGCATCATCTGCTCGACATGACCGGGGTTGTCGACGGCGCACAGCCCGGCGAACACGTGCAGGTTGTCCTGGCTGAAAGTGACGCCGTTGTAGTCGAACGAGGTCGGCCGCGTCTCGTCGCGGTGGCGTCCGAGGATGCGGTATTCCTGCGAGACCCGCACCACGCGCTCCACCGTCGGCAGGCTGCGCATGTCCTCGATGGACAGCGCGGCGGTGTCGCCGACCAGATAGATCTCGGTCAGCACCTGCTGGACGCCGACCTCCTGGTGTACCCGCACCTGGATGTTGGGCAGACGCGAAAGATGGTCCAGCAGCTGCCGGTAGGCCGCGCCCTGCTGGTCGGTGTTCGGTTCGAGGATCAGTATCATGCTGGTATGCTTCCGTTCCGATGACGATCTGGACGCAGGCGTCGCTGCCGCTGCTCCGGGCTACAATGCCTCAACCGTCATCGACCGACAACCGTCACCCGCCAGGATCAGCACGTCATGGATTCCGCATTGCAGGCCTTCGAACACGACTGGCGCGCCTTCGACCGCGCCCATGTCTGGCATCCCTACAGCTCCATGACCGAGCCTCTGCCCGTGTTTCCGGTGCAGTCTGCACGCGGTGTGCGCATCCGCCTGGAGGACGGACGCGAGCTCATCGACGGCATGGCGAGCTGGTGGTCGGCGATCCATGGCTACAACCACCCGCGGCTGAATCGGGCGGTCCGCGATCAACTCGAGGACATGGCGCATGTGATGTTCGGCGGGCTCGCACACCGGCCCGCCGCGCGCCTGGCGGCGCGGCTGATCGATCTGACGCCGCCGCCGCTGCAGCACGTGTTCTTCGCGGATTCGGGCTCGGTGGCGGTGGAGGTCGCCATCAAGATGGCGATCCAGTACTGGTACTCGCAGGGGCGCAGCGAGCGCAGCCGGCTGCTGACCATCCGCAGCGGCTATCACGGCGACACCTTCGCCGCCATGAGCGTCTGCGATCCGGTCGGCGGCATGCACGAACTGTTCGCGGGCATTCTGCCGAAACACATCTTCGTGCGCGCGCCGCAGTGCCGCGACGACGCCGACTGGCAGGAGACGGAACTCGCCGAGCTGCGCCAGCACCTGCGCACGAGCGCCCACGAGATCGCGGCCGTCATCCTCGAGCCGATCGTGCAGGGTGCGGGCGGCATGCGCTTCTACTGTCCCGAGTACCTGCGTCGGGTACGCGCGCTGTGCGACGAGCACGACATCCTGCTCATCGCCGACGAGATCGCGACCGGCTTCGGGCGTACCGGCAGGATGTTCGCCTGCGAGCACGCGGACATCGCGCCGGACATCCTGTGCGTGGGCAAGGCGCTCACCGGCGGCTACATGACGCTCGCGGCGACACTCACGACGGGGCGGGTGGCTGCCGGCATCTGCGGCGCCGACCCCGGGGTGTTCATGCACGGTCCGACGTTCATGGCCAATCCGCTGGCCTGCGCCGTGGCCGATGCCAGCATCGACCTGCTGCTGGAAGGGCCATGGCAGACGCGCGTGGCGGCGATCGAACGGGGGCTGGAGGCGGGGCTCGCGCCCTGCCGGGACTTTGCGCATGTGCGGGACGTGCGCGTGCTCGGTGCGATCGGGGTCGTGGAGCTGCGCCAGCCGGTGGACATGCGCTGGATGCCCGCGCAGTTCGTGGAGCGCGGGGTGTGGCTGCGGCCGTTCCGCAACCTCGTCTACGTCATGCCGCCCTACGTCATCGACGTCGCGGAACTCGCCGCGCTCACGCAAGCGATGGTCGAGGTCGTGGACGCCGCCGGACGGCGCTGA